>DATJUK010000261.1:0-12557 GCA_035502495.1 Solirubrobacterales bacterium | reverse complement strand
CGTGTCCTCCCCCTGAGAGCTCCCGTCCCGGGCGTCTCGGAGGCGGCCTCAGCCTGCCCGGGTCGCCTCCGAGACGCCCGGGGCCCGCCGTCCCCGGCCGCCCCGGCCCGGACCCTTCCTCGAACTCCACCCGGCCGCCCTTCCCCGCCCGGCCCCGCCTCGTCTTCCCCCTGCCCTGCCCGAGCGGGCGGTCGGGACGATATGCGAACATATGTTCGTATGAGGTGGGACGAGCAGAGGGTGGAGAACGACATGCGGCTTCCGGGGATCGGCGACGGCACCGTCGTCCGCACCTTCGATGCCCCCGAGGCGATGGGGATCAACTTCCATGAGGTCCGCGCCCGTTCGGCGCTGAACCACGTCCCCGGTGACCGCTTCGGCTTCAGCTGGACGATCAACCCTTACCGAGGATGCACGCACGCGTGCGTCTACTGCATGTCCGGCGCGACCCCGATCCTGCTCGCCGACGGGCGCTCGAAGCCGCTCGCCGACGTCCGCGTCGGCGACGCGATCTACGGCACCGTCAAACGCGGTCGATCTCGCCGATACGCGGTGACCGAGGTCCTGGCGCACTGGCGGACTCGCAAGCCGGGCTACCGGGTGACGCTCGAAGACGGCACCGAGCTGGTCGCCGGCGGTGACCACAGGTTTCTCACCGACCGGGGATGGAAGCACGTCACCGGTGCCGAAAGGGGCCCGGATCGGCGCCCATACCTGACGACGAACGACAAGTTGATGGGCACGGGCTCGCTGGGGAAGGCGGGGGAGGAGGACGAGGAGTATCTCCGCGGGATGATCGGCGACGGGATCGCGATCGAGTCACAGGCGAAGCTCGGCGTCGTCTCGATCGAGCCACTCGACGAGGAGATCGAGATGTTCGACATCGCCACCGGGACCGAAGACTTCATCGCCGACGGGGTGGTCAGCCACAACTGCTTCGCGCGGCGGACGCACGGCTACCTCGACCTCGACGCGGGGCGGGATTTCGAGCGGGAGATCGTGGTCAAGGTCAATACGCCGGAGATCGTGCGGGCGGAGCTGGCGCGGCCGAGCTGGAAGCGGGATCTGGTGGCGCTGGGGACCAATACGGATCCGTATCAGTGGTGTGAGAGCAAGTACCGGATGCTGCCGGAGATCCTTGAGGCTTTGCTGGCCGCGCGGACGCCGGTCTCCGTGCTGACCAAGTCACCGCTGGTGATGCGGGACGTCGAGATCTTCGAGCGCTTCAAGGCGGCGGGGATGAAGGTGTCGGTGAACCTCTCGGTGCCGACCCTGGACGAGAAGGCGTGGCGGGCGACGGAGCCGCATACCCCGAGCCCGTCGGCCCGTCTCGACGCGGTCGCCGAGCTGCGCCGCCGCGGCATCGACTCCGGCATCCTGATCGCCCCGCTGATGCCCGGCATCAACGACACCCCCGGGCAGGTGGAGCCGATCGTCGCCCGCGCCCGCGAAGCCGGCGCCACCTTCCTCGGCGGCGTCGCCCTCCACCTCCGCGGCGAGGTGAAGGACGTCTTCTTCGGCTGGCTTCGCGCCAAACGCCCCGATTTGGTCCCCGAGTACGAACGCCTCTACGGCAAACGTGCCTACATGCGCCCCGAAGATCGCAAGAAGACCACCCGCGCCCTGCGGGGCTGGGGCTCCGCCCGCATGCGAAGTACCAGAACGGACGGAGGCGCCGGCTCCGCAGAACATGGAGGCGCGGGTTCCAGCCCCACAGATCATGGAGGCGCCGGCGCCGGCTCCAGCTCTCCCGACCCCCGAGACGCGAGCCGCCGTCGGCGGCAAAGCGATGACCGGGCGGGTGGCGCGGACTCGGAGCGCGAGAACGTATACCTCGCTCGCAGTGGTCCGAGTCCGCGCCAGGACCCGCCCGCGCAGGCCTCCCTCTTCTAGGGCCTCTCCGGGCCTAGCTTCCTTCGTCCAACTGCTCGAACTTGCAGTCCCGCGGGCTTTTGTCGTCCCGAAACCGATGAAACCGCGCCCCGTGCCGGATCCTTCCCGCCGCCGCATGGTCGTACCCGACCTCGATCACCAGCTCCGGCCGCATCGCCACCCACTCCAGGTCGCGCCCGCCGGTCCAGCGGCTCGGCTCGGCCGTGCCGCTCGCCCCGGTCTCCAGCGGGGCCAGCATCGCCCGCATGCTCCGTTTCGCCGCCGCGCTGAAGCCGGAGATGTGGCCGACGGTGCGCAGGTCGTCACCGTCGTAGAGCCCGAGGATCAAGGAGCCGACCGTGCCCTCCTCTTTGCCCGGCCGCCAGCCCATCACCACGCAGTCGATCGTCCGCTCGCGCTTCACCTTCGCCATCCCTTTGCGTTTGCCCGGGATGTAGGGGGCGTCGAGCTGCTTCGCCATCACGCCCTCGATGCTCCCCAGCCAGCGCTCGGCCTGCGCTTCGTCGGGGGTGAGCGGGGTCAGCTCGAGGCCGGTCCCCGCGGCGATCCCCTCCAGCCGCGCCCGCCGCTCCGACAGCGGCGCCTCGAGCAGCGACTCCTCGCCCTCGGCGAGCAGGTCGAAGGCGATGTAGGTGGCCGGGATCTCCCGCGCCAGCAGGTTGATCCGACTCTCGGCCGGGTGGATGCGCATCTGCAGCAGGTCGAACTGGACCGCGCCGGAGTCGCCGCGGATCACCAGCTCGCCGTCCAGGACCCAGCGCCCCCGCGCCCACTCGAGCTCCGGGAAGTAGCGCCCCAGCGGTTTGCCGGCGCGCGACTGCACGTAGGCCTCCGCACCGTCGACGAAGACGATCGCGCGGAAGCCGTCGAGCTTCGGCTCGTACGCCCACTCCTCGCCGGTCGGCAGGGCTTTGCGGGTCAGCGCCAACTGCGGTTTGATCGGCGGCGAGAGCGGCAGGGCCACGGTGCCAGGCTATCGGCGCGCTCAGCCGCGGTGGCGCTCAGCCGCGGTGGCGCTCCGACCGGGCGACGCTCCGACCGAAGTGGCTCTCAGCCGGCGGCGGTGCGCTCGGCGCGGCGCGCCGCGCTCTCGCGCGGATCGGCGATCGGCACCGCGGCGAGGAGTTTCTTCGTGTACGCGTCGCGCGGGTGCTCGCAGACCTGGTCGGCATCGCCGGTCTCGACGATCTTGCCGCGGTTCATCACCGCGATCCGGTCGGAGATGTGGCGCACGACGCCGATGTCGTGGGCGACGAAGACGTAGGTGAGGCCCATCTCGTCCTGCAGGTCGTCGAGCAGGTTGACGATCTGCGCCTGGATCGAGACGTCGAGCGCCGAGACCGGCTCGTCGCAGAAGACCAGCTTCGGCTCCAGGGCGAGCGCCCGGGCGATCCCGATCCGCTGCCGCTGGCCGCCGGAGAATTCGTGCGGGAAGCGGTTGTAGTGCTCGGGCGAGAGGCCGACCCGGTCGAGCAGCCCTTCGACCCGCGTGCGCAGTTCCTTGCCGCTCGCCACCTTCTGGATCTTCAGCTGGTCGCCGACGATCTGGCCGACCCGCTTGCGCGGGTTGAGCGAGGCGTAGGGGTCCTGGAAGATCATCTGCATCTCCCGCCGCAGCGGCCGCAGCTCGCGCCGGCCGAGCCCGGCGATCTCCCGCCCCTCGAACTTGACCGAGCCCGAGGTCGGCTTCAGCAGCTGCAGCACCGCCCGGCAGGCGGTCGACTTCCCCGACCCGGACTCGCCCACCAGCCCCAGCGTTTCGCCCTTGCGCACGGAGAAGCTGATCCCGTCGACGGCGCGCACCTGGTCGACTTCGCGGTCGAAGAGCAGGCCGCTCTTGATCGGGAAGTGCTTGACCAGGTCGCTGACCTCGAGCAGCGCCCCGCCCGCGTCGCCGGTCATCGCCGCGTCGCTCACCGCGGCTCCTCCAGCCCGATCCGGCCCTCGACCTCGCGCCGCTTCCGCTTCTGCTCCGGCGTGAGCCAGCAGCGGTCGCGATGGTTCGGGTCGTCCGGCAGGCGCGCCTCGAGCCCCGGCACCTCGGTGCACTTGCCGAACTCGTGCGGGCAGCGCGGCCGGAAGGCGCAGCCGGTCGGCAGGTGCAGCAGCGAGGGCGGCGCGCCGGAGATCTGCGGCAGCCGGTGCGGCCGCGGCTGGTCCAGCCGGGTCAGCGACCCGAGCAGCCCCCAGGTATAGGGGTGCTGGGGGTCGTAGAAGATGTCGTCCAGCGTCCCCCGCTCGACCACCTTGCCGCCGTACATCACCAGCACCCGGTCGGCGACTTCGGCGACCACGCCCAGATCGTGGGTGATCAGGATCGTCGCCAGGCCGCGGCTGCGGTTGAGCTCCTGGATCAGGTCGAGGATCTGCGCCTGGATCGTGACGTCGAGCGCCGTGGTCGGCTCGTCGGCGATCAGCACGCTCGGTTCCAGCGCCAGCCCCATCGCGATCATCGCCCGCTGCCGCATCCCGCCGGAGAATTCGTGCGGGTAGGCGTCGACGCGGCGGTCGGCGTCGGGGATGCCGACCGACTCCAGCAGCTCGACCGCCCGCGCCCGCGCCTCCTTCTTGCCGGCCGAGGTGTCGTGGGCGCGGATCGCCTCGATCACCTGGCTGCCCACCGTGTAGACCGGGTTCATCGAGGTCATCGGGTCCTGGAAGATCATCGCGATCTGGGTCCCGCGCACTTTCTGCAGCTGCGATTCCGACAGCGCCGTCAGCTCTTCCCCGCGCAGCCGGACCGAGCCCTCGATGTGCGAGTTGGGCGAGCGGGTGAGGCCGATCAGGGTCTGCGCGGTGACGCTCTTCCCCGACCCCGACTCGCCGACGATCGCCAGCACTTCGCCCGGTTCGAGCCGGAAGTCGACCCCGTCCACCGCCTGCACGCGGCCGTCTTCGGTGGCGAAGCCGACCCGCAGGCCGTCGACCTCGAGCAGGGCGCCGCCGCCGGCGCCCGGCGAGGCGGGTGCGGTCTCCGGGGTGGCGCTCATGCGGCCGAGGTGCCCAGGCGGATCCGCGGATCCAGGTAGGCGTAGGCGATGTCGACGAAGATGTTGAAGAGGACGATGAAGAAGGCGCCGAAGAGCGTCACCGCCATGATCGAGGGGAAGTCCTGCTGCTTCAGCGCTTCGGCGGTGAAGAGGCCGACGCCTTCGATGTTGAAGAGCGACTCGGTGACGATCGCGCCGCCGCCGATCAGCACGCCGAAGTCGAGCCCGAACAGGGTGATCACCGGGATCAGCGAGTTCCGCAGCACGTGTTTGACCATCACCCGGCGCTGCGAGAGCCCCTTGGCGCGCGCCGTCCGCACGTAGTCCTCGTTCATCACGTCGAGCATCGAGGAGCGCAGCACGCGGCTGTAGAAGCCGGCGAAGAGGATCGCCAGGCTGATCCAGGGCAGGATCAGGTGGCTGAACCACTTGCCCGGGTTGGACAGCGGTTCGTACCCGCTTGGCGGGAAGAGTTCGATCTTGTAGGTGAAGTAGTAGAGGAGGATCGAGGCGAGCCAGAAGACCGGCATCGAGACCCCGATCAAGGCGAGGACGGTCAGCCCGCGGTCGAGCCAGCCTCCCGCCCTGACCGCCGACAAGTAGCCGAAGAGGAAGCCGAAGGAGAGCCAGATGATCGCCGCGCCGATGCACAGGGAGGCGGTCGCCGGGATGCCTTCGAGGATCCGCTGGTCGACGTTGATGCTGGACTGGTAGGACTTCACCTTGCCGGTGAAGATCAGCTTCATCTGGGTCCAGTACTGCTCCGGCAGGGGCTTGTCGAGGCCCCACTGCTTTTCGACTTCCTTGATCAGGTGCGGCGTCGCGTTCTTGCCCGCGATCCGCGGCGCCGGGTTGGTCGCCGGGACGACGTTGAAGATCAGGAAGACGAGGATCGAGATCGCGAAGAGGACGGCGATCGCCCCGAGGATCCGACGTATGAGGAAGCGCAGCATCGCTCAGACCGGTCCCACTGCCTCGGTGTCGGCGGTGCCGGCGCGCGCCTCGAAGCGGACTTTCGATTTCGGGTCGAGGGCGTCGCGCAGGCCGTCGCCGAAGACGTTCACGGAGAGCACGGTGAGGAGGATCGCGGTGCCCGGGATGATCGTCAGGAGCGGCTCGTTGTAGAGCGCTTCGAAGCCTTCCGAGATCATCGTCCCCCAGGAGGAGCTGGGCGGCTGGACGCCGGCGCCGAGGTAGGAGAGGACCGCCTCGAGCAGCATGTTGTTGGCGATGTTGAGGGTGAAGAAGACGATGATCGTCGACATCAGGTTGGGCAGGATCTCGAGGAACATGATCCGGGCCGAGCCCGCGCCCTGGGCGACGGCGGCCTCGATGAACTCTTTCTCGCGCAGGCCGAGGATCTCGCCGCGCAGCGGCCTCGCCATATAGGGCGTATAGACGAAGCCGATGATCAGGGTGGGGATCCAGAGTGAGTTCCCCTTCACGTGTATCGGCCCGATTTCGAGCCCGCCCACGGCCAGGACGATGCCCAGCGCCAGCGACAGCAGGACCACCGGGAAGGCCCAGATCACGTCCATGATCCGGGAGATGACGGTGTCGGTCCAGCCGCCGTAGTAGCCCGACAGAAGGGCGAAGACGACGGCCAGGACCGTGGTGATGATCGCGGCGACGACGCCGATGAAGAGGGAGGAGCGGCCGCCGTAGAGGAGGCGGACCATCTCGTCGCGGCCGAGGTGGCCGTCGGCGCCGAGGAAGAACTTGCCCCCGGCGGCGAAGAACTGCGGGCCGATCGCCTTGCCGCTCGGTTCGACCACTTCCTTGACTTCGTTGCCCTCGTGGAGTTTCTCCAGCGGGTGGGTCTGGTTCGGGCCGGTGTGGGCGACGTGTTCGGCCCAGACCGGGGCGAGCAGGCAGCAGATGACGATCAGCAGGAAGACGCCGAGGGCGAAGAGGGCGAACTTGTTGCGCCGCAGGCGCCGCCAGGCGATCGCCCAGGGGCCGCCGCGCTGACCGTCGCCGCCCTCGTCGCCGGCGATCTCGGCGACGAGTTCGGGGTCCCCCGTGACGGTTCCTCCGGGCCCGCCGTTCGGCGGGATGGCCCTCGGGGCCACCCCGCCTGCGCCGGGAATCTCAGAATCGGGGGACACCTGAGTGTGCTGGGTTCCGGCTTATTCCTTGAATTCGAGACTGGTGAGTTCGGTCTCGAACGTCGGGTTCCAGATCGCGGTTTCCAGGTTGATGTCTTCGGAGACGAAGAGCGAGAGCGTCCGGGTCCCGTAGGGAGCCCAGGTCGCTTCTTTCATGAACGCTTCGTCCAGTTCGGCGTATTCGGTTTCCTGCTGCGGGCCGAGCTGTTCGGTGGCGAGCTGGTCGATTTTTTCGTTCAGAGGCTTCACGTTGATCTGCGAGAAGTTCTGGTTGTTGGTCGACTGGATGCTTTCGCCGTTGAGCAGGATGTCGAAGAAATCGTTCGGGTGCGGATAGTCCTCGAACCAGTCGGCGAACCCGGTGTCCAGGTTCGGGGTCGACGTGTTCCCGATCACCGTGAAGTAGTTGTCGGGGTTGAGGATCTTCAGTTCCACGTTGAACCCGAGTTCTTTCAGGACGCCCTGGTAATAGGTCCCGGCGTCGTTGTTCGGGCTCTCCGAATCGGTCCAGACGGTGATGTTTTTGTCTTTCACGCCCGATTCGGCGACGAGTTCTTTCGCCTTCTTGAGGTTGTGCGGGAACAGTTCGATTTTCTTATAGCCGGGCATGCCGGGCGGCAGGATCTGCTGCGTGCCGACGATCTGGCCGGTGTAGATCCGTTCCAGCGCCGCCGGATCGACCGCGTAGTTGACCGCTTCGCGGACCTTCAGGTTGCTGAACGGTTCGACCGTCTGGTTCATCCAGAAGTAATAGGTCGAGATCGTCGGCTCGGTCCGGAACTGGGTGCCTTCGAATTTTTCCTTGACTTCCTGGTAGCGGTCGGTCGGGGGCGGATCGAAGATCCAGTTGAGCTTGCCCGATTCGACGTCGTTCACCTGGGTCGACTGGTTGCGGTTGATTTCGATTTCGATCTTGTCGACGTGGCCCGACGGGAGTTCGATTTCTTTCCCGTTGTCTTTGGCCCAGTAGGGGTTCCGTTCGTAGTCCCAGCCGCGGCCCGGCTGCGATTTGGTGATCATGTAGGGGCCCGAAGCCGGGATCGGGGTGGCCGACTGATCTTCGTCCGGGGTCTTCTGGGGGATCGGGGCGACGAACATCAGCGCGAGCTCGTTGTTGAAGGTGCCTCGCGGTTTCATGAGGTTGATGACGATTTCGCCGGTCTTTTCGTTGACCTTGATGCCGGAGATGCCGCCCTTCTTGGTTTTCGCGAATTCTTCGGCGCCGATGATGTCGGTGTAGAAGGGCGAGCCGCCGGAGTTGGTCAGGAAGCAGCGTTCGACCGCGTATTTGAAGTCCCCGGCTTTGATCGGTTCGCCGTTCGAGTATTTGAGGCCCTTGCGCAGGAACATCGTGTAGGTCTTGCCGCCGTTGGTGACTTTCGGCAGTTCTTTCGCCAGACCCGGGATGATTTCCGCGCCTTCTTCTTCAGCCGCCGCTTTGTAGGTCAGCAGCGGCACGTAGACCGGCCGCATCGCGGTCCAACCCTCCGCCGTGTAGGAGATCTGCGGATCGAGGTAGTCGGGGAAGGACGTGTAGGCGCCCCGCAGGGTGCCGCCTTCGTTGCCTTCGCCTTCCGCCGCCGGCTTCGATCCGCCTTCGGATTCGGAGGTCGAGGGACTCGAGGTGCTGCCCCCGCCACCGCAAGCTGCCAGCGCGACCGCCGATACCGCTGCAAGGGCGGCGATCAATAGAAAAATCGAGACCTTCTTCAAAACTCGACCTCCGAAGAATTAGGTGTTGGCGTGCCTCCTGGGAGCAACTCCAGCACAACGTCGTTGGTTTCGTCAAGCGGAAATCCCTGCGCTGAGGCGAGGCGCCCGGCACGCCTTCCGCCGAGCGTCGGAGCGATCAACGCGACGATCGCCAGCACTCCCAGACCGGCGACCAGGAAAGTGGCCCGAGGCGTCGCAATCGCAGCTATCAAGCCACCGAGAGCGAACCCGACACCGGGCATCGCCGCTCCGATCGACTCCAGGACCGCCATGACCCGCGCCTGCATACCCGCCTCGGTCAACTCTTGAACCGCGCTGATCGCGGAAACCCATTGAACCCCGTTACCGGTACCCCCTAATACTGAGGCGACGCAGGCGACGGCGAGGTTCGGGGCCATCGCCAATCCTAGGTAGCCGGCCCCGACCGCCAGGGTCGAGAGGACGAGCAGCAGGATCAGCGGGGCGCGCCGGGCGCGGGCGAAGACGAGGCTGCCGAGCAGCATCCCGAAGCCCCAGCTGGCGAGCATCACGCCGTAGCCGGTGTCGCCGGTGCCCAGCGTCTCCTTGGCGTAGATCACCTCGACCGGGATCACGGCGGAGAAGAAGACGAAGGCGCCGCCCTGGGCGAGGAGGAGCCGGCGCAGGACCTTGTTGTCGCGCAGGTAGCGGGCGCCGGCTTTGGCGCGGGCGATGGTGCCGCCCTCTTCCGGCTCCGCCCGGGGCAGTTTCCCCGCGGTGATCAGGATCCAGGCGACCAGGTAGAAGGAGGCCGCGTTGAGGAAGAGCGCCGCCTGCACGCCCAGGCCGGCCACGACCAGCCCGGCCAGGCCCGGGCCGAGCGCCGCCCCGGCGGTGAAGGCGACGTTGAGGACCGCGTTGCCCTCGCGCAGTTCGCCCGCCGGCTCGAGCACGCTGGCGACCACCGCCCGGGTCAGCGCCCGGCCCGCCAGGGCCAGGGTGCCGTCGATGGTCGCCAGCGCGACGACCACGGCGAGCGAGAAGTGGGGCACCAGCAGGGCGAGCGCGCCGAAGGCCGCGGTCTCGCCGCAGTAGACCAGGGGGAGGGCCAGGCGGGGCGGCGGGCGCTCGATCCGGGTGACCAGGATCGGGGCCAGGAAAGCGGGCAGGAAGCGGGTCCCGAGGAAGAGGACCGTGGTCGCCAGGGCGCTGCCGGTCGCTTCGTAGACGAGCACCGAGAGGGCGACGATCCCCATCCAGTCGCCCATCTCGTTGAGCGCGTAGGTGGTCGCCAGGCGGCGGAAGAGGGGTCGGCGCAGGGGCGCGGTTATTGACGATTTACGCATGGCCACCCCCTCTGATACTCAATTTATGCACAAGATTTCCTGCAGTTGCACAAGTTTCCGACAGGCTGTGCTACAACTTGCAAGTCGCTTTTGGAAGTTTTCTTTACCCGTGCACAGAGTTCGGGCTTCAACACAACGGAAGGGGCATAGACATGGGCTACCGTCACGGCTAGATCTCAACTTAGGTGGGACCTTGGTTTCCACCTAGAAGTCTTCAAAGAGGGCGCCTCCCGGGCGCCCTCTTTTTTTGCACAAGTTCGGGCGCATCTCCCTCGCTTTTTCGCATCGCGGGCCTTTTGCAATTCGCGGGTCATTCGGCCAAGCTCGCTTGTAGCCCCAATTTGCCCGCTTTATCCTGCAAGCAGGCCAGATCGGCGACCTGCCGCTCGGCCGAAGGCGAATTGAACAGGAGTCCGGGGACGTCGCTGGCGCCCCCGTTTCGAATGGGAACCGATCGTCCCACCAGACCAGTCGTGGCCGGACAAGTCTTCGGGCTCGTCGTGGTGGCCGCGGGCGCGGTGATCGCCGGCTCGGAGGCGAACTGGAACTTCGGCCTGTTCGCGATCCTGCTCGGCTTCTCGATCTTCAGCGACCTGACCGCCGCCTCGACCGGGGACAAGATCCGGATCTCCGGCAGCTTCCTGGCGCTGGTCCTCTCGATGGTCTTCCTCGGCGGCACTCCCGCGGCGCTGATCGGGGTGATGACGATCGGCGTCGGCTGGCTCCGCTGGCGCGAGGAGACGCACTACTTCATCAACAACCTGCTGACCTACTCGGTCTTCCCGCTGGTCGGCGGCGTCGTCTTCCACGCGGTGGTCGAGGGCTACGGGATCGCCGACGACGATCCCGGCTTCTACGTCCTCGTCTTCGGCGTCTTCCTGCTCGCCCTGGCGATCAACTTCTCGATGATCGCCTCCTACACGTGCTACCTGAAACGGAGCTCCTTCCTCGGCCAGGTGCGCACGGCGCTGATCCCGCTGTTGCCCTCCGAGCTGATGGCCGCCCTGATGGCGGTCGGGGTCGCCTTCCTCTACGTCCAGGTCGGCATCGCCGGGGTCGCGCTCTTCGGCGTCGTCCTGATCACCTTCCAGTACCTGCTCGGCGCCTTGCTGGTCTCCCAGCAGCGGGCGGAGGAGCTGGAGAAGCGCTCCAACCAGCTGGCCAGCTTCCAGGTGGGGATGTTGAGCGCGCTGCTGCGCACGCTCGACCTGCGCGACCAGATGACCGCCCGCCACTCGGCGGCGGTGGCGCGCTACTCGCGGGCGATCGCCCAGCGGGCCGGCTTCTCGCGCCAGGAGGAGGAGCTGGTGCACATCGCGGCGCTGCTCCACGACATCGGCAAGTTCATCCTCCCCGACCGGATCCTGAAGGCCAACGTGCCGCTGACCGACGAGGACTGGATGCTGATCAAGCGCCACCCGCAGCAGGGCGCCCGCGTGGTCTCCTCGCTGGACGGCTACGGGCCGGTCGCCGAGATTATCCTCGCCCACCACGAGCGGATCGACGGCAAGGGATACCCGCGCGGGCTGAAGGGCGAGGAAATCCCGGAGCTGGCGCGGATCATCTCGGTCGCCGACACCTACGACGTGATGACCGCGCGCGACTCCTACCGCACGCCGATGTCGAGCTACGACGCGATCGTCGAGCTCCGCCGCGTCGCCGGCGCCCAACTCGACGAACGCTTCGTCGAGGTCTTCATCGAGCTGCTCGAGGGCAAAGACGTCTCCTTCCAGCACGGCGAGGCGGCCGACTTCGAGAAAGAGCTCGCGCTCGAGTCCCGGATCGCCGAGACCGCGAGCCCCGAGGGCCAGGCCAACCGCTTCCAGGTAGCTGGCGTCCAGCCGTCCTAGCGCGGCGGGGCGGCCGCCTGGCGGCGCGACGGGACCCAGGTGGCGGACGGGCGAGGGCGCGGCGGCCCAGGACGCGGCGGCCCCGGGCGGCGCAGGCCTGGATGGCGGACGGCAAGCGACGCGGCGGGCGCGGCCCAGGCGGCGGGCGGCCCAGGACGCGGCGGCCCGGGCGGCGCAGGCCCAGGCGGCGGACGAGTGCGGGTGCGGTGGCCCTGAGGGCGCGGCCGCAGGCCCGGGCGGCCGGCGGCCAAGGGACGCGGCGGCCCCGCGGCCGACGGGTCCCGGGCGGAGGACGCCGAGGGACCCGCCCTCCCGGCGGCGGCCCGGGCGGGCTGAGGCCGCCGCCGGGAGGGCGGGTCCACGGGGAGAGGTGCGAGGGACGCCGGGGGTGCAGGAGGCATCGCAGGGACGGGAACTCCACGGAGACCGGAGGAACTCCACAGAGACCGGAGGAACCCCACGAAGACGGGAGGAACTCCACGAAGGCGGGAGGAACGCACGGAGACGTGGATCGTCACCGGGACCTGCCCGAGGCTTTGACCTGTCCCCAGACTTTGCTCGAGAGTCTGCGTGGAAACATTTCGGGTGCCTGACACCCGAAACGTTCCACACACCTTCCTGAGCGGTGGGATCTCCCCCGGAAGGCCCACGTCCCCGTGTCGTTCCCCACGGAAGCCTCACGTCCCGGGCGTCTCGTGG
>DATJUK010000260.1:0-2283 GCA_035502495.1 Solirubrobacterales bacterium | reverse complement strand
GGGCGTCTCGTGGCGGCCA
This sequence comes from Solirubrobacterales bacterium, assembly GCA_035502495.1. Lineage (GTDB taxonomy): Bacteria > Actinomycetota > Thermoleophilia > Solirubrobacterales > 70-9 > VAYN01. The sequence goes on along the minus strand of DATJUK010000260.1, from coordinate 2,264 downwards.
CAGCCTGCCCGGGCCGCCACGAGACGCCCGGGACGGGCCGGGCCCGGCCGCCGGGGCCGCGAAGCACGCCGTCCGCCGCCGCCGGCTCCCCGGCTCCCACCCGTTCCGCCTCCGGCGCCCGTCCCTCGGCCGTCCCGCTTCCGGCGCCCGGGACCCTCGGCCGATCCGCTTCCGGCGCCCGGGACCCTCACCCGTCCCCACTGCGGCGCCCCGGACCCTCGGCCGTCCCTCGCCGCCTGCCCGATCCCACACCGGGCGGTCTAACGGCCGATGTGGAAGCCCAGGAGCTTGGGGACCTTGGCGATGGCCGAGGCGAGGCGGGCGGGGCGGCGGTCGTCCATCTCCGCCTCCTCCTTCTTCGCGATCGCGAGACGGATCGATTCGCCGCCCAGCCAGTGGAGGGGCTCGGGGGGGACGCGGGGAATCTGGGCGTCGACGAAGGCGAGGCGGGTGGGGGCGTCGGTGCGGTCGAGGGCGAGCGAGGCGAGGGTGAGGCCGACCATGTTGGTCGGGCCGACGCCGTTGCCGGTGTAGCCGGCCGCGACCCAGGCGCGCGAGCGGGGCAGCGAGGTGACCGCGGGCAGGTGGATCGGCGAGGCGTCGATCGGCCCGCCCCAGGCGTGGGTGAGGCGACGGCCGGCGAGGTCGGGGAAGTAGTCGAGCAGGTGGCCGCGCTGGGTGGCGACGACGCCCGGATCGACCTCGGCGCGGCCGTGCAGGTGGGCGCCCATCATGATCCGACCGCCGCCCCAGCCGAAGGCGATCCGCCCGTCCGGGGTGGTGCGGAAGTAGTGGACGAGGGAGCGGCCGTCGGTGATCGCCTCGCCGCCGTCCCAGCCGAGCTTCTCGATCACGTCGGGGACCGGCTCGGTGATCACGATGTGGGAGGAGGCGACGGTGAGGCGGGTGCGCAGCGGGCCGCCGGCCGCCTTGGCGGCGGGGCCGATCGCCAGCACGCCGCGGGGCGCGCGGACGCGGGACCCGGTGGCGACGGTCGCCACCACGCCGTCGGGGGCCTCGCGGAAGCGGCGCACCGGCGAGGACTCGTATATGTCGACGCCCTCCTCGATCAGGCGGCGGCGCAGGCCGAGCGCGAGCCGGGCGGGCTGGAGGGTGGCGGTGACCGGTTCCATCGCCCCGGCGCGGAAGGCGGGCGAGGCGCAGCGTTCCTGCACCTCGGCGGCGCTCACCTCGCGCACCTTGCCGGGGACGCCGAGCTCCTCGCAGGCCCGGATCGCGGCCGCGTCGACGCCGTCGTGGGCGGGGCTGGTCGAGACCTGCAGGTAGCCGCCCTGGCGGTACCAGGCGTCGACGCCCTCCTCGGCGCAGAAGCCGGCGATCCGCAGCGCCGCCTCCTCGGAGGCGGTGGCGACGGCGAGCGCCGCGGCATCGCCCCAGCGTGCCCGCATCGAGGCCAGCGAGGTCCACATCGCCTCGCAGAAGCCGCCGTTGCGGCCGCTCGGACCGCGCCCGCAGACCGGTTCTGACTCGAGCAGGACGATGCGCGCCTCGGGAGCCAGCCGGTGGGCGTGCCAGGCCGTCCACATGCCGGTGTAGCCGCCGCCGACGATCAGCAGGTCGGCGTCGCGATCCTCGTCCAGCGGCGGGCGCGGTGTGACGTCTCCCGCCTCCTCAATCCAATAACCGAGACGAGTGTGTTCCATCTGCGTGAAGTCTCCCAAGCCGGGGCAGCGGCGTGATTAGACTCGCCGCATGGCTGACCACAAGCAGGAAACGACCCCTTATGTCGACGCTCTGCTCGAGTACTCGGCCCGCGACCCGGGCCGCTTCCAGGTGCCGGGCCACAAGGGCGGGATCGGCGCCGACCCGGAGATGGTCGCCCTGGTCGGGATGACCGGCCTCGTCAACGACATCCCCTCGGTCACCGAGGGCGTCGACATCGGGCCGGAACCGACCCCCTTCCAGCAGGCGCAGCTGCTCGCCGCCGAGGCCTGGGGGGCGTCGCGGTCCTGGTTCCTCGTCAACGGCGCCTCGCAGGGGAATCACGCGACCTGCATGGCGCTCGGCCACATGGGCGAGCGGGTGGTCGTGCAGCGCAACGTCCACTCCTCGGTGATCGACGGGATGGTGTTGAACGGGATGCGGCCGACCTTCGTCGCGCCGGAGCTCGACCCGGAGCTCGGCATCGCCCACGGCCTCACCCCCGATTCGCTGGCGGCGGCGCTCGAGGCGACCCCGGGGGCGGTCGCCGCGATGGTCGTCTCCCCCACCTACTTCGGCGCCTGCGCCGACGTGGCGGCGCT
>DATJUK010000259.1:0-25749 GCA_035502495.1 Solirubrobacterales bacterium | reverse complement strand
TCACGTGGGGGGCGCGTGGGCCCGCACCCGCACACGCACCCGTCCTCACACGCCTCCGCGCCAGCCACTGTCTGCGCGCCACCCACCGTCTGCGCGCCACCCGGGCGTGCCGGCTTGGGCCGATCGTCGGTGCGTCTGGGCGTTCGACGTGGGGGGACGAAGGACAGGCTCGCCCTGGGTCGAATCTCGTACTTATGCGGATCGACCTTTCGGATCTCGACCGTCTCGAGGGGATTGCCGAGGCTTTGGGGCGCTTCTTCTGGTGTCTGGTCGCCGTCGCCTTCTTCACCGCGATCCTCGGCTCGGCCGGAACCGGACTGCTGGTGTTGATCCTCGGTGCGGCGGGCTTCGTCGCCCAGGTCGGCCTGCAGGACTTCGTCCGCGCTCGCCGCGGCGGGGACCGCTCCGGGCGTGGGGACGAGCTGAGGTCCGGCCGCCTGTCCGAGGCGAAGGTGGAGTCGGAGCCCGAGCCCGAGCCCGAGTTCACCGTCTACCGCTCGCCCCGGCGCGCCCGGCGCGCCCGGCGCGCCCGTCGCCCACGGCGCCCGCGGTCGACGGCCTGACGCCGCCCTAGGCGCCGGATTCCTCGAGCGCCGCGCGCAGCAGGGCGCGGGCGGCCCAGGCGGAGACCTCGCCGGCCTGCTCGGCGCCGAGGCCGCGGGTGTCGCGGGCGACCAGCAGGGGCTCGAAGCCGATCACCATCGCCAGGGCGGAGACGAGGCGCTCGTAGGCGTCGTCGGCGAGGCGGGGGCGGATCGGCTCGAGGGCGGTCTCGATCCAGTCGACCCGGCGGTAGCCGCGGCGGGGGTGACCGCCCGCGGGCTCGGCGGCGTCGACGGTGAGGGCGATCACGCGGCGGCCGAGGCGTTCGGCCTCCTCGCTCATCCCGGTCACCTCGCGGGCGAGGGCGGCGAGCCGCTCCTCGGCGTCGTCGCCGGCGGGGGCGACGGTGCGGTCGGTTTCGGCCTCGCTGAGCAGGCCCAGGGAGGCGTCGACGAGGAGCTGGTCGAGGGTCGGGAAGTAGGAGTAGACGGTGCGGCGCGAGACCTCGGCGCGGGCGGCGATCTCGCCGACCGAGGGATCGGCGCCCTCGCCGAGCAGCTCCATCGTCGCCTCGACGATCGCCCTGCGCGTCCGTTTCCGCTGTGCCGGCCGTCCCGGCTCCCCCGCTTGCATCGTGTCCGTAAGTTTACTACTCTGCACTAACTGCACAGCTGTGCAGTTAAGTCACAGGCAACTTCGCACCCCTCACCGAGGCAAAGGAGCATCAAGATGGAGACCACGATGGAGCGCGAGCAGACCGCCACCGGCCGCCGCGGCGCGGTGGTCCGCGCCGCCGGCGAGGGCGAGCGGATCTGGTTCGCCAACAACCTGACGATCATCAAGGCGCGCGCCGCCGACACCGACGGCGAGTTCGGCCTGATCGAGACCGTCGCCCCGCCCGGCTTCTCGCCGCCCCGCCACGTCCACGCCCACGAGGACGAGACGTTCTGGGTCCTCGAAGGCGAGCTGACCGTCGTCTGCGGCGAGGAGACGATCACCGCCGGCCCCGGCGCGATGGTCTTCCTGCCGCGCGGCGTCCCCCACGGCTACCGCGTCGACGGCGAGCTGCCCGCCCGCTTCACCACGCTGATCACGCCCGGTGGGATGGAGGAGTTCTTCGCCCGCGTCGGCCGCCCCGCCGAGGGCCCCGGCCTGCCGCCCGCCGGCCCGGTCGACGTCGAGGCGATGGCCCGCTGGTCGGCGGAGTTCGGGATGAAGCTGGTCGGCCCGCCCCTCCCGCGCCCGTAGCCGGGCGACGAGACCGAAGGGAACCGACGATGAACCTCGTCCGCAAGACCCGTGCCCGCCTCGCCTCCGCGGTGATCACCGTCCTGCTGCTCCTGGCCGCCGCCTTCATGATCGCCCCGGCCGAATGGGCCTCCGGCGCGACCGGCTTCCAGACCGCGCGCTTCAAGATCGAGATCAAGGGCGTGCAGAAGACCGTCCAGCAGCACACCCACACCGCCGAAGGCCAGTGCGACCTCACCGACATCTCCAGCGGCTCGGAAAAGATCGTCTTCAAGACCAGGCCGATCGTGATCACCGCCTCCCACGCGCCGGGCCAGTTCAACCCCTACCTGCTGGCGCGGGCGACCCCGCAGGGCATCCCGGCGACGGCGACGGCGACGGTCAGCCGCAGCTACACGCCGCGGATCCGCCTGGCCACCGACCCCGAATGCGGCCGCAACGGCGGTGGCAGCGTGGAAATCCACCCCGACTGCGGCACCAGGACGGTCGGCGCCTGGCGGCTCGACCTCGAATACGACCAGCAGCGCAAGAACGGCGTCTTCCTCGCCGCCGACGAGGGCCCCGACCTCTTCGCCGAGTGCCCCGCGGCCGGTGACATGCTCGCCTTCCCGTTCCTCGACACGACGACGACGGCGGGCAAGACGATCACCGCCCAGGTCTCCCAGGACGAGCTGTTCGACCCCGGGATCGGCAAGTGGGTGGCGATCGCCAAGGGCAGCCGCCGCTACGACGCCCCCGACTACTGGGCCAAGGCGACGGTCGAATGGGACGTCTCCTTCACCCGGCTGAAGGGACCCTGAGCGGGGGCGGTCCCGGTCAGGCGGGCGGGGTCAGGCCGGGCCGCCCTCCGGGTACCGCGGCAGGCCGTCGTCGGGGATCGCCTCCCAGGCGGCGGCGCTTTTGACCCACTGGCGGTACTCGGGCCGGACGCCGGGGTCGCCGTCGATCGTGCCGAGGCGGATCACGATCTTCTCCGCGTCGAGCGGCCCGGAGAAGACGTGGCCGCCACACTCGGCGCAGTAGTGCTTCGGCTGGCCGCCCTCCGGCACCCAGGAGCGGATGTGCTCGGCGCCGTCGATCGCCACCGCCGCGCGGGCGACCCGGGCGTTGGCCGAGGACGACGTGCCGGTCCGCTTCTGGCAGCGGTGGCAGTGGCAGTAGCGGGCGAGCTCGAACGGCGCCCGCACCTCGAAGCTGATCGCCCCGCAGCCGCAGCTGCCGCGCAGCGGCGCCTCGGCCGAGGCGCTCACGCGGCCGGGACCTCGCGCCGCGGCCCCCACCCGCACCAGAGGCCGAAGAGGCAGATCGAGACGAGGCCGCCGGCCTCGTGGGCGCCGACCAGCACCGCGACCACGCTCGGCAGCCCGGCCAGCAGCGCCCCGAGCAGGGTGTCGTTCAGGGACAGCCTCAGCACCCGCGCGGTGATCGCGGCGCAGCCCATCCAGGCGACCGGGCCGGTCAGCCAGCCCCAGGTTTCGAAGAAGCTCTTCGGCAGCGCCAAGGCGAGGATCGCGAAGAGGATCCCTACCGAGACGAGCTGCACGAGCGCCGAGCGCCAGAGGAGCGAGGTGTCCATCGCGACCGAGGGTACCGGGGGCGGCGCCTCGTCCTCGCCGCGCGCCGCCGGCTCAGCAGACGAAGCTGCCTTCGCCGCAGAGTTCCCTGGCGATCCCGGCGTACCCTTCGACTTCTTCTTCCAGCGCTTCCACCCGCTTTTCCAATTCGCCTACTTCGCCCGATTCGCCCGCTTCTTCGACCTCGCCGCGCAGTTCTTCGACTTCGCCTTCGAGCGCGCCGAGTTCTTCCCCGGCCGATTCGCCCGCCGGCCCCTGCGGGCCCCGCTTGCCCTGGTGCCCGCGCGGACCCTGCTTGCCGGCCGACCCCTGCGGCCCGGTCTGCGCCAGCAGCGCCAGCCCCGAGCCGATCGCCGCGCTCAGCACGCAGACGCCGATCACCAGGGCGATGAAGTGGTTGCGGGGCAGGGAGACGAGCGGTTTCTCTTCGGGCGGCATGCGAAGCGGGAACTCTATGCGGAGGCCTCAGTCGCCGGCGCCGATCAGGCCGTGGCGGGCGGCGAAGAGGCTGGCCAGGGCGCGGTTGCCGACGCCGAGCTTCGCGTAGATGTGCTCGACGTGGGTGCCGGCGGTCTTCGGCGAGATCACCAGGGCGGCGGCGATCTCCTTGTTGGTCCGGCCGCGGGCGAGCAGCCGCAGCACCTCGACCTCGCGCGTCGTCAGCCCGGCCGGCCACTGCCGGCGGCGCGGCGTGCGGTGCCCGGCGGCGGCCAGCACCGCCTCGACCGCGCCGCCGTCGAGGAGGCCCGCGGCGACCTCCTCGCGCAGGCCCGCGGCGGCCTCCGCGGCGGCCTGGGCGGGACGGTGGGGGCGCGGTTCGAGCCGCGCCTGGTAGCAGTCGGCGGCCGCCAGCAGGCGCCCCGCAGGCGAGATCGCGCCGCCCGCCAGGCCGCGCGGGTAGCCGCTGCCGTCGAGGCGCTCGTGGTGCTCGACCGCCACCGCCGCCAGCGGGGCCAGGGCCGGGGAGGAGGAGAGCATGCGCTCGCCGAGGTAGACGTGCATCCGCGCCCGCTCCAGCTCGGCCGGGCTGAGCGGGCCGGGCTTGTCCCAGACCGTGTTGGGGACGCCGAGCCGGCCGAGGTCGTGGACCAGGGCCGCCCGGCGCAGCAGCGCGGCCGCGTCGGGGTCGAGCCCGAAGCCCGCGGCGGCGGCCCCCGCCAGCGCCGCCACGCCGCGCGAGTGGCCGATCGTGAAGGGGGACTTGACGTCGACGAAGTCGGCGAGCGCCTCGAGCGCCGCGTCGAGCTCGGCCCCCGCCAGCGGCCGCCGCGGCAGCGGCCCGGCGGCGACCACGGTCCACGGCTCGGCCGCCTCGACCTGCTCGAAGAGCTCCGCCGCGACGCCGGCGAACGCCTCGACCAGCCGCGGGTCGAACTGGGACCCGGCCCGTTCGCGCGCCACCGCGACCGCCGCCTCGACCCCGGCCGCGCGCTCGTAGGCGGCGAGGACGTCGGCGAGGTTGACCACCCGCGCGGTGAGGAGGATCCTCTCGCCCGCGAGCCCGGCCGGCTCGCCGCGCCCGTCCCAGCGCTCGAAGCTCTGGGCCACCGTCGCCCGCACCGCCCGCTCGAGCCCGAGCCGCTCCATCAGCTCGTCGGTGGCCCGCCAGTGGGTCTCGATCATCGCCCCGGCCGCCCGCCCGGCCTCGCCGAAGAAGGCGGGGACCATCGCCGCCCGCCGGTGCAGGGGCCGGCCCGCGCCGAGGTGGCGCAGCATGAAGAGCGACTCGGCGACGCGGCCGCCGCGGTCGACCCGGCGCGCGTCGCCCTTCAGCGCCATCTCGTCGCCGAACCACTTGGCCTGCTCGTAGGCGTCGACGTGGCAGCCGACCCAGGTGACCAGCGAGGCGTAGACGACGGTCTCCCGCCCGACCGGGTCGAGGCCGATCGCGCGGGCCAGGCCGCGGGCGATCAGGCACTGGCGCAGCACGTGCTCCATCGGCTGGCCCATCCCCAGGTCGGCGCCGAAGGAGAGCACGCCGAGGAGCTCGGACAGCTCGACCGCCGGGGTCGCGGGGGCGCCGCTCATCGGGCGAATCTAGCCGGCGGGCGGGTCGAAGATCGGGTGAACGCCCGATTGGCGGCGCGGCGCGGCGGACCTAGCCTGGGAGGCGTCCAGAAGCGAGCAAGGAGCGAGGCCGATGACCGAGGCGACCGTCAACCCCAACAAGGCCCTCTGGGAGCAGGGCGACTTCACCCGCATCGCCGCCACGATGCGCGGCAGCGGCGAGGCGTTCGTCGCCGCGCTGGGGATCGAGCCCGGCCTGCGGGTCCTCGACCTCGGCTGCGGCGACGGGACCACGGCGCTGCCCGCGGCGCGCCGCGGGGCCGAGGTCACCGGCGTCGACATCGCCGCCAACCTGGTCGCTGCCGGCACCGCCCGCGCCGCCGCCGCGGGCCTCGCCGACGTCAGCTTCCAGGAGGGCGACGCCGCCGACCTGCGCGACCTCGCCGACGGCTCCTTCGACCTCGTGGTCTCGGTCTTCGGCGCGATGTTCGCGCCGCGGCCGTTCGACGTCGCCAAGGAGATGGTCCGGGTGACGCGGCCCGGCGGTCGGATCGCGATGGGCAACTGGATCCCCGGCGACCCCACCCTGGTCGCCCAGCTGCTGCGGATCAGCGCCGCCTACGCGCCGCCGCCGCCGGCGGGCTTCGTCAGCCCGGTCACCTGGGGGGTCGAGAACGACGTGGTCGGGCGCTTCGCCGCCGCCGGGATCCCCGCCGGGCGCATCTCCTGCACGCGGGAGACGTGGACCTTCGAGCATCCGGGCCCGCCGGGCGAGCTGCTGGAGACCTTCCGCGACTACTACGGGCCGACGATGAACGCCTACGCCGCCGCCGCGGCCGCCAGCCGCGCCGCCGACCTGGACGCCGAGCTGCGCGAGCTCTTCGACGCCCAGAACGCCGCCGCCGACGGCACCACCCGGATCCCGGCGACCTACCTGCGCGCGATCGTCCAGGTCGATCGCGAGTAAGCCCGGGGCGACGAACGCGGCTACGATCGAGCGACGGGCGGTTAGCTCAGTTGGGAGAGCACTTCCCTTACAAGGAAGGGGTCACTGGTTCGAGCCCAGTACCGCCCATCAGCCGCGGCGGACGATCGCGGGGTCGGCCGCGCCGAGCCGGTCGGGGAGGCCGAAGGAGGCGAAGAGGTCGGGCAGGAACGGGGCGAGGAAGTTGTGGACGGCGGTCAGGGACGCGGCGGTCGCGCCGTCGCCCGCCTCCATCTCCAGCAGGGTCAGGGACCAGGGCAGCCAGGCGCCCGACCCGGGGTCCGGCTTGTAGCTCGCGTAGGCGGGGAGGCCGTTGGCGGAGAGGGCGATCAGCTTCGAGCCGCGGCAGGCGGCGCCTGGGCCGAGCATGAAGGCGCCGACGTCGGTCGGGCCGCGGAGCCAGAGCGGCAGCGGCGGCATGTCGAAGACGACGTCGTAGCGGAGCAGGGCGACGATGCGGTCGATGTCGTACTCGGCGAAGGCCTCCAGGTACTGCTCGAGCAGGCGGCTCTCGTCCTCGGTCGAGGGGCGGGCCGGGGCGTCGGCGTCGGCGAGGTCGAGCTCGTCGAGGGTCGCGCGGGCCCGCTGCAGGGCGGAGTTGACCGAGGCGACCGAGGTCTCCAGCACGTCGGCTACCTCCTTGGCGCTCCAGCGCAGCACCTCGCGCAGGACGAGGACGACGCGCTGGCGCGCCGGCAGGTGCTGGAGGGCGGCGACGAAGGCGAGCCGCAGCGTCTCCCGCTCGGCGGCCCGGGCCTCGGGGTCGGCGTCGGGATCGATGACCTGGCCGTCGGCGATCGGCAGCACCCAGGCGGTCTCCGGCAGTGGCGCCCCGACCGGGCTCTCGGCGGTCCCCGGGTCGGCCAGGTCGATCGGCCGGGCGCGGCGCCTGCGGGCGTCGATCTGGTCGAGGCAGACGTTGGTGGCGATCGAGAAGAGCCACGATTTCAGCGCCGCCGGGTCGGCCAGGGTGTCGGCGCGGCGCCAGGCGCGCAGCAGCGTCTCCTGGGTCGCGTCCTCGGCCTCGAAGCCGGAGCCGAGCATCCGGTAGCAGTAGCCGGTGAGGCCCGGCCGCAGCCGCTCCATGTCGTCCTCGAGCGCGAGCGCGGCGCCGGACCGATTAGTTCCGGACACGGGCGCCGTCCTTCCTTGCAACCGATCCACTCACCAAGGAGACCATTATGTCCCGCCTCCTCTTCCTGAACCTTCCGGTCGCCGACCTGGCCGCCGGGCGGGCCTTCTTCGCCAAGCTCGGCTTCGACTTCGACGAGAAGTTCTGCGACGAGGGCGCCGCCTGCATGGTGGTCTCCGAGCAGGCCTACGTGATGCTGCTGCAGCGCGAGCGCTTCGCCGAGTTCGTCACCAGGCCGCTCGCCGACGCCGCCGAGGCGACCGCCCTCACCGTCTGCGTCAGCGCCGCGAGCCGCGCGGAAGTCGACGCGCTGGCGGACGCCGCGGGCGACGCGGGGGCGGGCGACGCGAAGGGCCCGCAGGACTACGGCTTCATGTACCAGCGCAGCTTCCACGACCTCGACGGCCACCTCTGGGAGATCGCCTGGATGGACCCGGTGGCGATCGAGAAGGGCCCTGCCGAGTTCGCCGCGCGGGACTGAGCGGCGGCCCGCTCAGGCCGGGAGGAGCGCCCCGAGCTCCCGTCGCGCCGACATCTCCCGCCACATCCCGGCGGCGTAGGCGGCGTGGTCGAGCGCCCGCAGGGGGAGCGCGGCGAGGAGCTCGGCCGGGCCGCCGGTGCCGTCCGCGGCCGCCTCGGCGAGCGCGCCGAGCAGGAGCGCGACCGCCGGCGGGCGGCGCGAGCGCGGGGCGCCGGCGGCGAGGGCGAGGCTGAGCGGCAGCCACTCGCGCGTCAGCGCGCGGGCGAGGTGGCGGGTCGCGTCGCGGTGCCCGCGCAGGGCGAGCGCGGCGAGGCCGAGGCGGGAGGGACGGTCCCGGCCGCGGGAGGCGACCAGCGCCACCGAGGCGGCGAGCGCGACCGGGGCGAGGCGCGGGCGCAGCGCCGCGACGGTCCAGACCGCGACCGCGTGGCGCCCGGGCCGCAGCGGCGCCACCGCGGCGCCGTGGCGGCGCCGCAGGTGGGGCGCCGAGCTGCCGTAGCCGGCGCGCTGGCGGGCGAGCGCGGCGAGGGTCGTGCGGGGGTGGTGGAGGACTTCGCGGGCGGGCACGTAGCGGGCCTTGCCGCCGCGCGCCGTCAGGCGCCAGACCAGGTCGACGTCCTCGCCGAAGCGCATCGACTCGTCGAAGCCGCCGAGCTCCAGCAGGGCGTCGCGGCGAGCGAGCAGGGCGGCGGCCGGGAGGTAGGAGACCCGGTGGCCGGGCCCGACCTGGCTCGACGCCGGCCCGAGGTCGAGCGGCGAGGCGCGGCGCTCGTAGCGCGCGATCGCGGTGCGGAGCGCCGCGGCGAGGCGCCCGCCGCGGCCGATCGGCGCGTCGGGGGCCGGGGCGCGGCCTCCGTCGCCGATCGCAGTGCCTAGCGGCGCGCTCCCGACGCGCGGGGCGGGCGGCGCGTTCTGCACGCGTGGGGCGGGCGGCGCGCTCCTCACGCGTGGGGCGGGCGGCGCGTTCTGCACGCGTGGGGCGGGCGGCGCGCTCCTCACGCGTGGGGCGAGCAGCGCGAGGTCGGGATCGGCGGCGAGCATCGCGGCAAGGCCGCGGCGCCAGCCGGGGGTGAGGACGCAGTCGGCGTCGACGAAGGCGACCAGCTCGGTGCGCGCGGCGGCGAGGCCCGCGTTTCGGGCCGCCGCCGGCCCGCGCGCCGCGGCGTGGCGGATGACGCGAGCCCCGGCCCCCGCGGCCCGCTCCCCGGAGCCGTCGCGCGACCCGTCGTCGACGACGATCACCGGCCCTTCGGCCGCCAGCACCCGGACCAGCTCGGTGAGCCGCTCGCCGCCGTCGAGCACGGGCACGATCGCCGTCACCTCCGGATCGTCGGCGCCGTCCCCGGGCAGGGGATGGATCACGCTCTCGCGCTCGAGCCGCCGTGCCAGCCTCGTCCCCGCGGTCCCCGCGGCCCCCGCGGTCGCCGCGCCGGGCCCGGCGAGGATCGCGTCGAGGGCGGCCGCGCCCGCCTCGCTCAGGCGGATCAGCCGCGGCGGGGCGCCGCCGATCAGCAGGCGCCCGCGGTCGCGGCGGCGGACGCCGGCGTCGAGCTCGAAGCTGGCGCCCGCGCTCATCGGCGCCCGGGCTCGATCGGCGCGAAGCCGGCGGCGAGCGCGCGGAAGGCGGCGTCGAGCAGCTCGCCGAGGTCCTCGTCAGGGTGGTCGACCCAGCGCCCGAAGGTCGCCATCGCCACCCCGAGCGCGGCGCCGGCGATCGCCTGCGGGAGCAGGTCGTCGGCCGCCAGGCCGCAGCGGCCGGCCGCCCACTCGGCGACCACGGCGCGCCACTCGGCGTAGCGGAGCGCCGAGTGCGCCTGCAGGGCGGGCGTCCGCGCGATCAGCGTCATCCGGATCCGCAGCCCCGGCAGCTGCTCCGGCGGGTAGCCGTTGGACTCGACCACGCCGACCCGCAGCGCGTCCATCAGCGGGAGGTCGCGCCCGCCCTCGGTGAGCGCCGTCCGCAGCCGCGCCATCACCCCGTCGAAGTCCCCCCACGCGATGTCGTTCTTCGACGCGAAGTAGCGGAACAGGGTGCGGCGGCCGACCCCGATCGCGGCGGCGACGTCGTCGACCGTGGTCGCTTCGAAGCCGCGCGCGGCGAAGAGGTCGAGGGCTACCCCTTCGATCTCCTCGCGGGTGGTGCTTGGCGGTCTTCCTATGGACATTTTGACACCGGGTGCTATAAGTGCTGCTCGGGAACCGTATTCGAGCGAGGAGGATCTCATGGGATCTGCACCCGACGGGCCGACCGGGCCGGTCGCCGAGGACGAGGACGAGGCCGCGGCCGAGCAGGATCTGTTGGTCGAGGATGTCTCGATCGACGGCATGTGCGGCGTCTACTAGGCGCGTGGCGATGGATCCGGAGACCGGTCTCGAGGGGCGGTGGCGCCTCCACCCCCAGGTGGCGCTGCGGCCGGAGCGCTTCGGCGCCCTCGCCTACCACTTCGGCACCAGGCGGCTCTCCTTCCTGAAGAGCCCGCGGCTGGCGGCCGCGGTCCGGGGGCTGGAGGCGGCGCCGGACCCGACCGCTGCCTGCCGCGCCGCCGGCATCGGGGAGGGTGAGCTGCCGAGCTACCGGCGGGCGCTCGCGACCCTCGCCGAGACGGGGATGATCGTCCCCGCCCGTGGAGCTTTCCTCTCGGATAGCGAGAACAACTCGCCACGGCAGGTCGCCGCGTGAGGCTGGTCGAGGAGTTCGAGGCGGGCCTCGAGGCGCCGATCTGCATCACCTGGGAGCTGACCTACGCCTGCAACCTGGCCTGCGTCCACTGCCTCTCCTCCAGCGGCCGGCGCGATCCGCGCGAGCTGACCACCGCCGAGGCGAAGGGGGTGATCGAGGAGCTCGAGCGGATGCAGGTCTTCTACGTCAACGTCGGCGGCGGCGAGCCGACCGTCCGCAAGGACTTCTGGGAGCTGCTCGACCACGCCGCCGCCCACCGCGTCGGGGTCAAGTTCTCCACCAACGGCAGCCGCATCGACGCGGCCGCCGCCGCCCGCCTCGCCGCCTCCGACTACGTCGACGTGCAGGTCTCGATCGACGGCGCGACCGCGGCGGTCAACGACGCGGTGCGCGGGCCCGGTTCCTTCGACACCGCGCTCGGGGCGCTGGAGCGGCTCGCCGCGGCGGGATTCGAGAAGCCGAAGGTCTCGGTGGTCGTCACCCGCCAGAACGCCGGTCAGCTCGACGACTTCAAGGCGATCGCCGACCGCTACGGGGCCCAGCTGCGGATCACGCGGCTGCGGCCTTCGGGGCGCGGCGCTGACGTCTGGGACGAGCTGCACCCGACCGCCGCGCAGCAGCGCTCCTTATATATGTGGCTGCTGGAGCACGGGGAGGCGGTGCTGACCGGGGACTCCTTCTTCCACCTCTCCGCCTACGGCGAGGCGCTGCCGGGCTTGAACCTGTGCGGGGCGGGGCGGGTCGTCTGCCTGATCGACCCGGTCGGCGACGTCTACGCCTGCCCCTTCGCGATCCACGAGGAGTTCCGCGCCGGCAACGTGCGCGAGCCGCGCGGGTTCGAGGGCGTCTGGCGGGACTCCGAGCTGTTCGCCGAGCTGCGCCGGCCGCAGTCCGGGGGCGCCTGCGGATCGTGCGGGCACTACGACGCCTGCCGGGGTGGCTGCATGGCGGCCAAGTTCTTCACCGGCCTGCCGCTCGACGGCCCCGACCCGGAGTGCGCGCTCGGCCACGGCGCGGGCCTGCTGGCGGCGCGCGGGGCGGAGGCGACGATCCCGGCGCCCGCGGTCGACCACTCGCGGGTGCGGCCGGCGGCGGGGCCGGCGCGGGGGCGGCCGGCGCCGGTGAAGCCATCGCCGGGGCGGCCGGCGCGGGCGGGCGGAGCCGCGGCGGCGCGCCCGCCGGCGAAGGTCTGCGACGAGGACCCGCTCGCCGAGTTCCTCGCGGCGGGCGGCGCGGCGCGGTCCGCCGCGGAGGCCTGAGGTGGCGTCGAGCCGCGAGTGGTTCGAGTCGGTGGAGGAGGCCCGCCGGCGGGCGAAGCGGCGGCTGCCCGCCTCGGTGTTCGGCGCCCTGCGGGCCGGCGCCGAGGCGGGGACGACGCTGGCCGACAACGTCGGCGCCTTCCGCGAGCTCGGCCTCGTCCCCCGGATCGCCACCGGCAAGGGCGGCGGCCGGGCCTTGGCGAGGACGGTGATGGGACAGGAGCTGGCGCTGCCGGTGCTCATCTCGCCGACCGGCGTGCAGGCGGTCCACCCGGAGGGCGAGCTCGCGGTGGCCCGCGCCGCCGCCGGGGCGGGCACCGCGATCGGCCTCGGCTCCTTCGCCTCGAAGCCGCTCGAGCAGGTGGTCGCGGCGAACCCGAAGACCTTCTTCCAGGTCTACTGGCTCGGCTCGCGGGAGCGGATCGAAGGGGTGCTGGAGCGGGCGCGGGAGGCGGGCGCGGTGGGCCTGATCGTCACCGTCGACTGGACCTTCGCCCACCGCCGCGACTGGGGCAGCCCGGCGATCCCGGAGAGGCTCGACCTGAGGGCGATGGCCGCGCTGGCGCCGCAGGCGCTGGCCCGGCCGCGCTGGCTCGCCTCCTACCTGCGGGCCGGCGCGCTGCCCGACCTGACCGCGCCGAACCTGGAGGGGGAGGACGGCGCCGCGCCGACCTTCTTCGGCGCCTACGGCGAGTGGATGGCGACGCCGCCGCCGAGCTGGGAGGACCTCGCCTGGCTGCGCGAGGCGTGGGGCGGGCCGTTCATGCTGAAGGGGGTCACCCATCCCGACGACGCGCGGCGGGCGGTCGCGATCGGCGCCACCGCGCTCTCGGTCTCCAACCACGGCGGCAACAACCTCGACGGCACGCCGGCGACGATCCGCAACCTGCCCGGCGTGGTCGCGGCGGTCGGCGACGAGGTCGAGGTGCTGATCGACGGCGGCATCCGCCGCGGCTCCGACGTGGTCAAGGCGCTGGCGCTCGGGGCGCGGGCGGCGATGATCGGCCGCGCCTACCTCTGGGGGCTGGCGGCCAACGGCGAGGCGGGGGTCGCCAACGTGCTCGAGATCATCCGCGCCGGCATCGAGGAGACCCTGAACGGACTCGGCCGCGAGTCGGTCGACGACCTGGTGCCCGATGACGTCCTCGTGCCGCCGGGATTCACGCGCCGATGAGCGGGGTGCGGCCGACAGCGATGGGTCGGGCCGGATCGGGTGGGGCGGAGGATGTCGACGAGGCGGGACGCCGGCCGGCCGGCCCGGGCCTTACGGCGGCTACCTCGCCGGAGGTCGGGGCGCTGGTGGCGGCCGGGCCGACCACGCTCCTGGTGCCGCTCGGCGCCACCGAGCAGCACGGGCCGCACCTGCCGCTGGGGACCGATTCGACGATCGCCGTCGCCCTGGCCGAGGCCGCCGCGGCGGAGGTCGAGGGCGCCGTCGTCGCCCCGGTCCTCCCCTACGGCTCGAGCGGCGAGCACCAGGACTTCGCCGGGACGCTCTCGATCGGCGCGGCGGCTACCGAGCTGGTCCTGGTCGAGCTTGGCCGCTCGGCGACCGAGACCTTCGACCGCCTCCTCTTCGTCAGCGCCCACGGCGGCAACGCCGCCCCGCTCGCCGCCGCCGTCCAGATCCTCCGCGCCGAGGGCCGCGACGCCCGCGCCTGGTCCCCCAATCTCCGCGGCGACGCCCACGCCGGCCACACCGAGACCTCCCTCCTCCTCGCCCTCGACGACCCCATCCACCCCACCGGCGGTCGACCTGAGCCAACTCCCACCAACCGCGGTCGACCTGAGCCATGCATAGCGGCACTCAGGTCGACCGCGCTTGAGCGAGCGTTACTCAGGTCGACCGCACCCGAGGGGGCGCCGGTTGGGTCGGACGCGGTGCGGGGGGCGGCGGTCGAGGTGAGCGAGGGGCGGGGGGCGCCGGAAAGGTCGACCGTGGTGCGGGGAGAGTTGGCGGAGGTCGGGAACACCGCGCCGCTGGCCGAGATCATCGGGGCGCTGCGGGGCGGAGGCGTACGGGCGGTGTCGCCGAACGGGGTGCTCGGGGATCCGACGGGAGCCTCGGCGGACGCGGGGCGGAAGCTGCTCGCCGCCGCGGTCGCGGACCTGCGGACGACCGTCCGGGCCTGGGACGCCGAGCCGAACGCCCGCGGCGCGCGGACGGGCGTCGGCGGCACGGGGTCCGGGAGCGACGGATGAGGGTCGCGATAGTCACCGGGGCGGGGCGCGGGATCGGGGCCGCCACCGTGGCGGCGCTCGCCGCCGACGGCTGGCGGGTCCTCGCCGTCGATCGCTGCGGCGACGACCCGCGCCTGCCCTACGCCATGGCCACCGCCGCCGAGCTCGACGCCACCGTGGCCGCCGCCGCGCACGACGCTGCCGGGGCGAGGGAGCGGGTGCGGGGCGTCGCCGCCGACGCCACCGACGCGGCGGCGATGGCGGAAATCGTCGGCTTCGCGGAGGAGTGGGGGGAGCTGGAGGCGATCGTCGCCAACGCCGGGGTGATCGCGGGCGGTGCTCCGGCCTGGGAACTTGCCGAGGCCGAGGAGGACGCCATCGTCGAGGTCTGCCTGCGCGGGGTGATGCTCGCCGCGCGGGTCGGGATTCCGGCGCTGCTGCGCCGGCCGGAGCCGCGCGCGGGGCGCTTCGTCGCCACCGCTTCGACCGCCTCCCTGCGCGGCCTGCCGGGCCTCGCCGCCTACTGCGCCGCCAAGGCGGGGGTGTCCGGCTTCGTCCGCGCCCTCGGCGCCGATCTGCGCGGTAGCGGGATCACCGCCGCCGCGGTCGCGCCCGGCTCGACCGACACCGCGATCCTCGCCGAGAGCGCCCGGCTCTACGAGCTCGAGGGCGCCTCCGCCTTCGCCGCCCAGCAGCCGATCGAGCGGCTGATCGAGCCGGCCGAGGTCGCCGCCCTGATCGCCTGGCTCTGCGGCCCCGGCGGCGCTGCGGTCACCGGCGCGACGCTGCCGCTCGACGGCGGCCTCGCGATCTAGCGGCGCCGCCCCGCTCTCGGCCGCCCGCCATCCCGCGGCGACCCCGTGTCCCGCGGCGACCCCGCATCCCGCGACCAGCCCTTGTTCCGCGCCCCGCCCGCCATCCCGCGCCCCGCCCGCCATCCCGCGGCGACCCCCCACCCCGCGCCCAGCCCCCACCCCGCGCCCAGCCCCCACCCCACGCCCAGCCCGCACCCCACGCCCAGCCCGCGTCCCACGCCCAGCCCGCGTCCCACGCCCAGACCGCAGGCGTCCCGCGCCCGATCGCCCCGCGCCCGTCGCCCTCCAGGCACAAAAAGGGGGGCGGCATCGGGCCGCCCCCCTCGCTTGGATGAATCCTCTGGTTACTTGCCCCAGAGCTTTTTGAACTGTTCTTCGAAGCCTTCCGCTCCCGCGTAGGCTTCGCCGATCTGTTCGATGTTTTCGGCGGTCACCATCACCGTCGTCACCGGGGTGCTCGGTTCGAGTTCTTCGCCGTTGATCACCCGCGCGGCGGCGTCGGCCGCCACCCAGCCCGGTTCGGTGGTCCCGGAGGTGACGTCGAACTTCTGGATTTCGTCGTTGCGGATCATTTCCAGGTTCGGACCGTTGGCGTCGAAGCCGCCGACCTGGATCTGTTCGGTCTTGCCCGCCTGACGGATCGCTTCGGCGGCCGCCAGGGAGACGGCGTCGAAGGTGCCGACCATGTATTCGATTTCCGAGTTCGACTGCAGCTCGGCCTGCAGCTGCTGCGGCAGCGAGGACTGCATCGTCGCGATCGAGAAGGTCAGCGTGCTGGCCTTGCATTCCGAGCAGGTCTTCATCTGGTCCATGAAGCCTTCCTGCCGCTGCTTGTTGCAGGTGTAGGTCTGCGTGCCGACGAAGACGACGTTGGCTTTGCCTTCGCTGTTGGCGATCACCCAGTTCGCGGCCGACTTGCCCTCTTCCGGGCAGGTTTCGCCGGCGACCTCGGTGGCCACCCCTTCGGCGCCGGGCGGGTCGCCGGTGAACATGCCGACGATCGGGATGCCGGCCTTCTTCGCCGCGGCGAAGCCTTCGCCGGCCCCTTCGATCCCGATCCCGTTGGGGATGATCACGTCAGGGTGCGCGTTGACCGCGTTTTTGAAGCAGGACGAGATCGTTTCCGGCGACGAGCCGCCGTTGCACTGTTCGTACTTGAAGCCGATCGCTTCGACCGCCGACTTGAGCCCCTTGGCCTGGTTGGCGCAGCCTTCCAGCGAGAGGTCACAGGCGACGTGGAAGATCGTCGACCCCGCCTTCGGCTTCACCGGCGTGGTGGCGAGGATTTCGGTAGGGATCGTTTCCGCTTCCTTGGTGGCCGCCTGAGCTTCCGACACCACCGACGAGCCGCCTTCGGCTTCGCCGCCGCCGCCTTCCGCTTCGCTTTCCTGCGTTGAACCGCCACCGCTCCCGGTGGTGTTGTCGCTGCTGCTGCCGCACCCGGTGACGACCGCACCGGCGACGAGAAGCAGAGCGATCCAGAGGACGCTGAGCTTTTTCATTCTCTCTCCTTCCCCGTACCCCGGGGTTAGTTCCGGTCGCGAGTCTGCGCGCGTGCGCGACGGTCGCGAAGCAGATTCTCTGGAGCGAAATGCCTTGGCCGCGCCGTGCCTGGCGAGCAGGATGCCGCCGCATGGAGGGATTGATGTCGGTCGCCGACGTCTCGAAGACGTTCGTCAGCACCCGTGCGCTCGATCGCGTCGATTTCGACGTCCGCGCCGGCGAGGTGCACGCGCTGATCGGCCACAACGGCTCCGGCAAGTCGACCCTGGTCAAGGTCCTCGCCGGCTTCCACAAGCCCGACCCGGGCTCCGGCGCCTTCACCGTCGACGGCCAGAAGGTCCCTTATGGAGACCCGGAGGCCGTCCACCGGGCGGGCCTGCGCTTCATCCACCAGGAGCTCGGCCTGCTCGACGACCTCACCCTGCTGGAGAACCTGCGGCTCGGCGACCGCTACCTGACCGGCCACGGCTGGCGGGTGCGCTGGGGCGCCGAGCGCCGCCGCGCCGAGGCGGCCCTGGCGATCGTCGGCCTCGACCTCGATCCCGACATCAAGGTCGAGGAGCTGACCCCGATCGAGCGCACCCAGGTGGCGGTCGCCCGGGCGATGCAGGACGAGGCGGCGGTCCGCGTCGTCCTCCTCGACGAGCCGACCGCGACGCTGCCCTCCTCCGAGGTGACCAAGCTCTTCGAGCTGATCCGCCGGATGACCGCCCGCGGCGTCGGCATCGTCTACGTCTCCCACCGGCTGGAGGAGATCGAGGAGATCGCCGACCGGATCACGGTGCTGCGCGAGGGCCGCGTGGTCGGCGCCGGGCCGCGGTCGGAGTTCGACACCGCCCGCCTCGTCTCCCTGATCGTCGGCTCGAGCGCCGGCGAAGTCGTCCCCGCCGCCGCCCGCGAGGCGACCCGCGTCCACGGCGAAGGCAGCCTGCTCGACTTCCAGGCGGTCACCGCGGGCGAGCTGCGCGGGGCCGACTTCACGATCCGCACCGGTGAGATCGTCGGCGTCGCCGGGCTCGCCGGCTCCGGCGTCCACGACATCCCCGGCGTGCTCCTCGGCCGGGTCCCGGTCGAGTCCGGCCACGTCGTCGTCGCAGGCCGGGTGATCGACGACCCCGACCCGGCGAAGCTGCGGCCGCTGGGCGCCGCCGTGCTGCCCTCGCCGCGCCATCTGAAGGGGATCCCCGACCTGACGATCCGCGAGAACCTGACCCTCGCCGATCTGCGCCCGCTGACCCGCGGCTGGAACCTCGACCTGCGCCGCGAGCGCCGCGAGGCGGCCGAGATCGTCGAGCGCTTCGACGTCAAGCCGCGCCAGCCCGAGCAGCCGCTGGCCGAGCTCTCCGGCGGCAACCAGCAGAAGGTCGCGGTCGCCAAGTGGCTGCGGATCGAACCCGACCTGTTGGTGCTCGACGAGCCGACCCAGGGGGTCGACGTCGGCGCCAAGGCGGAAATCCTCGACCTCGTCGCGACCGCCGCCGCCGACGGGCTCGCCGTCGTTCTCTGCTCCTCGGACCTCGACGACCTGGAGGCGGTCTGCAGCCGCGTGCTGGTGATCCGGGGCGGCCTCATCGCCACCGAGCTGACCGGCAGGCGCATCAACCGCAAGACGATCACCGAGGAGTGCTATCGGTCGGAGAAAGCGAGGGTCTCGTGAGTGAGCGGAAGCGCAGCGCGTCGTTCTTCGAGCGCTACGGCGGCGTCGTCCTGCTGGCCGGGATGATCGTCCTCTTCGCCGTCACCCTGCCGGGCAAGTTCCTCACCTACGACAACCTGATCGGCGTCGTCAGCAACCAGACGATCGGCGGCATCGTCGCCCTCGGCCTGCTGCTGCCGCTCGCCGCCGGCGTCTTCGACATCTCGATCGGCGGCGTGATGACGCTCGGCGTGGTGCTCGTCACCTGGCTCTTCCAGACCACCGGCGGCGACATGCCGATCCCGGTGGCGATCCTGATCACGCTGCTCGCCGGGCTGGCCGCGGGCGGCGTCAACGCGGGCCTCGTGGTGATCGCCAAGGTCGACCCGTTCATCGCCACGATCGGCACCAGCTCGGTCTTCCTCGGGCTCTCCGAGGTGATCGCCAACGGCGAAACGATCGCCAAGAACATCCCCCACTCGTTCACCACGATCGGCCGCGCCGAAATCTTCGAAGTGCCGATCACCACCGTCTACCTGATCGTGCTCGCGCTGATCGTCTGGTACGTGCTCGACCACACCCCGTTCGGGCGCAACCTCTACGCCACCGGGGCGGGCCGCGAAGCCGCCCGGCTCTCCGGCGTGCCGACCAGCAAGGTCATCTTCATCACCTTCCTCGCCTCGGCCCTGTTCGCGACGATCGCCGGGGTCGTCTACGGCGCCCGGCTCGGCTCCGGGCCGCCCAACACCGGCGCCAGCTACCTGCTCCCCGCCTACGCCTCCGCCTTCCTCGGCTCGACCATGATCAAGCCCGGCCGCTTCAACGTGCCGGGGCTGATCGTCGCCCTCTTCATCGTCGCGGTGGGGATCAACGGGCTGCAGCTCTACGGCATCCCCTTCTGGGTCGTCGACACCTACCAGGGCCTGGTCCTGATCGTCGCCGTCGTCCTCGCCCGCACCAAAACCTCGCGCAAGGCGAAGCGCAAGGACGCGAGCAGCGGCGCCGCCGCCGCGGCCGAGGGGGCGGCTGCCTGAGATGCGCCTCGGCATCGACATCGGCGGCACCTTCACCGACGTCGTCCTGCAGGACGACGAGGGGCTCCTGCGCAGCTGGAAGACCCCCTCGACCCCGCCCGACTTCCAGCGCGGCGTCTTCGACGGGATCGAGCTGGCGGCGGCGGCGCTCGGCCTCTCCGCCCGCGAGCTGCTCGGTCGCGTCGACGAGTTCCTGCACGCGACCACGGTGACCACCAACGTCGTCCTCACCCGGGCGGGCTCGCGGGTCGCGCTGCTGACCACGCGCGGCTTCGGCGACCTCTACCAGCTCGCCCGCATGTACCGCAACCAGGAGCGCGACCCCGCCAAGGTCACCCACCCGACGCCGCTGGTCCCGCGCGGCGACGTGATCGAGGTGCTCGAGCGGGTCGACTACCAGGGCCGCGAGATCGTGCCGCTCGACGAGCAGGAGGTGCGTCGCTCGGTGGGCGCCGCGCTGGCCGCAGGCATCGACTCCTTCGCCGTCTGCTTCCTCTGGTCGTTCCGCAACCCCGCCCACGAGGAGCTCGCCAAGCGGGTGATCCTCGAGCTCGCCCCGGAGGCGTTCGTCGCCACCTCGGTCGAGGCGGCGCCGGTGATCGGCGAGTACGAGCGGATGAGCACCACGGTGATCACCGCCTTCGCCGGGCCGGAGCTGCGGCGCTACAGCGGCAAGCTGCTCGAGGGGCTGCGCGAGCGCGGCTTCGCCGGGCAGTTGCTGCTGATGAAGTCCGACGGCGGCCTCGGCAACATCGAGGGCACCGTCGCCTCCGCCGGGCAGACGATCTACTCCGGCCCGGTGGCGGGGGCGATGGCCTCGCGGGCGCTGGGCGAGGAACGCGGCGAGCGCAACCTGATCACCTTCGACATGGGCGGCACCAGCACCGACGTCGCCCTGATCGAGGACGGCGAGATGCGGATCACCTCGCTCCAGTTCCTCGACCGTCAGGCGCTGGCGACGACGATGGTCGACGTGACCACGGTCGGCGCGGGCGGCGGCTCGCTGGCGACGATCGGCCCCGACGGCAGCCTGCGGGTCGGGCCGGAGAGCGCCGGCGCCCGCCCCGGCCCCGCCTGCTACGGCAACGGCGGCACCCAGCCGACGGTCACCGACGCCAACCTCGTCCTCGGGCTCCTGGATCCCGATTTCTTCCTCGGCGGCGAGATGAAGCTCGACCGCGACGCGGGCGAACGGGCGATCACCGAACTGGCCGGGCGGCTGGGGCTCGACCCGATCGCCGCCGCCGCCGGCGTCTTCCGCATCGTCAACGCGACGATGGCCGACGCGGTGCGGCTGCGGACGGTCTTCGCCGGGCTCGACCCGCGCGAGTTCTCGCTCGTCTCCTTCGGCGGCGCGGGCGGCCTGCACTGCGCCGCGGTGGCCCGGGAGCTCGGCATCCGCCGCGTCGTCGTCCCCGGCTTCGCCTCGGTCTTCTCCGCCTCGGGGCTGATCTCGACCGACATCTCCTACAGCGCCAACCGCTCCACCCGCCGCCGGCTCGGCCCGGGGGGGACGGTCGAGCCGACCGAGCTCTCCGAGCTGCGCGAGCTCTTCGCGACGCTCGACTCGCAGGTCGAGAGCTCGCTCGCCGCGCACGAGCTGGGGATCGAGCGGACCGACCTGCGGCGCTCGGTCGAGGTCGCCTACGGCGGCCAGATCCTCAACTTCGAGGTCGAGCTGCACGGCGACGGGCCGCTCGACGAACGCGACCTGGCCGTCGCCGTCGCCGACTTCGACAGCCGCTACGCCGCCACCTACGGGACCGGCGCCGCCGCCCCGCAGGCCGGCTACGACGTGAAGACCTGCCGGGTGATCGGGATCGGCCGGGTGCCGCGCCCGGAAGCGCACGGCTCCTACGGCGGCAACGGCAACGGCGGCGGCGGCGCCGAGCCGATCGGCACCCGGGCGGCGTTGGCCGACGACCGCGCCACCGAGCTGACCGCGGTGCCGGTCTACCGCGCCACCGACCTGCGGCCCGGCCCGGCGCTCTCCGGCCCGGCGCTGATCGAGTACCCGGACTCGACGATCCTCGTCCCCGGCCGCGCCGAGGCGCAGATCGACGCCGCCCGCAACCTGACGATCGAGGTCTACTCGTGAGCGCCCGGCAGAGCGGCGGCGACTGGGACCCCGTCCTCTCGGAGATCCTCTACAACTACGAGCTGACGATGAACCGGGAGATGGGGCGCGCCCTCGTCAACCTCTCCGGCTCCTTCCTCTTCGTCTCCGCCTCCGACTTCGCCTGCGGCTGCCTCGACGCCGAAGGCAACATCCTGACCACGATCTCCTGGTCGCTGCAGATGGGCTACGCGATCTCGAACACGGTGCGGCACTCGCTCGAGCGCTTCGCCGGGGACCTGCGGCCGGGCGACGTGATCTTCGCCAACGACCCCTACGAGGGCGGCGGCCTGCACTCCCACGACGTGGTGGTCGTCGCGCCGGTCTTCGACGGCGAGGAGATCCTGATGTGGGTCGGAGTGAGCGCCCACGTGACCGACGTCGGCGGCGCCGTGCCGGGCGGGTACTCGGTCGAACACTCCGAAGTCTTCGGCGAGAACGTCCGCTTCACCCCGGTCAAGTTCTACGACGCGGGCAAGTTCCGCCAGGACGTCCTCGACGCCTTCCTCACCAACACGCGGTTGCCGGAGGCGACCGAGATCGACCTGAAGGCGATCACCGGCGCGGTCTGGATGGGCAAGGAGCGCTGCGCGGCGATGATCGAGCAGCACGGCGGCGCGACCGTCCGCAAGATCCACGCGGCCCAGATCGTCAACGCCGCCACCGCCTTCCGCGAACGGCTCGACCAGCTGCCCGACGGCGCCTACAGCGGCGCGGCCCACATGGAGCATGACGGCGAGGACGACAAGATCTACACGATCCGGGCGACCCTGATCAAGGAGGGCTCGCAGCTGACCGTCGACTACACCGGCACCGACGAGCAGGCCCCCGGGGTGCTGAACGGGACCTCGGTGGGGGCGATCGGCGACGCGATGGCGGCGCTGGGGACGGTGTACGCGCCGGAGCTGCCGTTCAACGAGGGGCTGCTGGAGCCGGTCACCGTGATCGCCCCGGCCGGGACCTTGGTCAACGCCCGCAAGCCGGCGCCGATCTCCGGCGCCACCGTCTACGCCAGCTGGTTCGGCACCGACGCGATCCTCGAGGCCTCCAACTACATGCTGGCCGGCGACCCCGAGGCCGCGGTGCGCCGCACCGGGCCGTGGGGGAGCTGGACCTTCGCCTGGCTGCAGGGGCCCAACCAGTACGGCGACCCGTGGTTCTGGAACGTCTTCAGCGGCGGCTCCGGCGGGGCGGGCGCGGTCGAGAGCCGCGACGGCGAGAACGCGATGATGGGCATCCAGACGATCGACGCGTTCATCCCCAACGTCGAGGAGTACGAGATCCAGAGCCCGGTGCTCTTCCTCGACACCCGCTTCTCGCCCGACACCGGCGGCGCCGGGCGCAACCGCGGGGGGCTGGCGCTGGAATCGCTCTGCGCCCCGTATGACACCGAGCGCTGGGACGTCGTCGTCTTCCACAACCGGCTGACCGCGCCGTCCTCGGCGGTCTCCGGCGGCCAGCCCGGGGCGGGCGCCGCGATCCGCTTCGCCCACGACGCGATGGGGTCGGTGCGCGAGCACTGGGAGCGGCGCGAGGAGCTTCCCGTCCACGCGTACGCGGCCGCCGCCGAGCAGCCGCCCGCCCGCGGCCGCGGGTACTCGGTGACCCCGGCCGACGCCTACTACATCCGCGCCACCGGGGGCCCCGGCTTCGGCGACCCGCTGGCGCGCGAGCCGCGGCACGTCGCCGAGGACGTCGGTCGCGGCTACGTCGGCGCCGCCGCCGCCGAGCGCGTCTACGGCGTCGTCCTCGACGCCGACGGGGCGGTCGCCGGGGCGGCCACCGCGGCCCTGCGCGAGGAGCGCCGGGAGGAGCGCCGCAGGCTGCCGCTCGGCCACGAGGTGCTGCCGCTCGGCGACGGCTCGGGCGGCGAGCCGCTCTATCGCGAGCCGGTCGCGGGCGAGCCGCAGGTGCTCGGCGAGAGCCTCGCGATCGACGCCGCCGGCCGCTACCGCTGCCGCCACTGCGAGCACGACTTCGGCGCCAACTCGACCAACTGGAAGTGGTGGGCGGCGACCGCCGAGGAGCCGGTCTCGGCGGAGTCGATCGGCGCCCCGATCCTGGAGCGGCCCCAGCACGACCTCGTCTTCCGCCGCTACTGCTGCCCCGGCTGCGGCGTCCAGGTCGACACCGAGGTCGCCCCGGCGGGGGAGGCCCCGCGCTGGAACTTCCGGCCGCTCGCCGTCTACCGCGGGCTCGACCGATGAGGTCGCGCCGATGAGGCTGGGCCCGGTCGCCGAGCTGGAGCGCTTCCGGGCCGAGGTGCGCGAGTTCCTCGCCGCCGAGGCGCCGGAGATCCCCGAGCGGGCGGGCTTCCGCAGCCCCGCCGACGAGGCCGAGGACGCGGTGCGGCGGGCCTGGCGGGCGCGGCTTTACGAGGTCGGCTACCTCGGCGCCGACTGGCCGGAGCGCTTCGGCGGCGGCAGCCGCGAGTGGAACCCGGTGCTCGACCTGGTGGTCAGCGAGGAGGTCGCCCGCGCCGGGCTGCCGCCGCTCACCGACCAGACCCACCTCGCCGCCTTCGCCCTGCTGCGCTTCGGCGACGCGGCCCAGCAGGAGCGCTACCTGCCGGCGATCCGCGCCGGCCGCGAGACCTGGTGCCAGCTCTTCAGCGAGCCCGACGCGGGCTCCGACCTGGCGGCGATGCGGACCGTGGCCGAGCCGCTGCCCGGCGGCGGCTACCGGGTCGAGGGCCAGAAGGTGTGGTCGAGCAACGCCGCCTGGGCCGAGTTCGGCTTCCTCCTCGCCCGCACCGATCCGAGCGCCGAGCGCCATCGCGGCATCTCCGCCTTCGTCGTGCCGATGGACGCGTCCGGGCTGGAGATCCGCCCGTTGCGCGAGATCACCGGCAGCGACGACTTCAGCGAGGTCTTCATGGAGGGGGTCGAGCTCGGCCCCGAGGCGCTGCTCGGCGCCCGCGAGGACGGCTGGCGGGTGGCGATGGAGAGCCTCGGCGCGGAGCGCTCGGGGATCGGCGCCGGCGGCACCCGGCTGCGCCAGATGCTCGACTCGATGGTCGCCCTGGCGGCGGTCGAGGGCGAGGACGGCGCGCGGCCCGCCGACTCGGAGGAGGTGCGCGACCGGATCGCCGGCTTCGCCGCCGAGATCGAGGTCAACAACCTGCTCGTCCAGCAGCGCCTGTCGCGTGAGCTGCGCGGCGCCGAGCGGCCCGCCGACGTGCCGATCGGCAAGCTCGTCTTCAGCGAGCTGAACCTGGCGATGGCCGCGTACGGGATGCGGCTGCAGGGCTCCCACGCACTCCTCACCGAGGGCGACCCGGAAGCGCTGCAGGCGGGCCGGTGGCAGGACGAGTACCTCTACGCCCGCACCTTCACGGTCGCCGGCGGAGCCTCGGAGATCATGCGGAACATCGTCGCCGAGCGCGCCCTGGGGATGCCCAGGGAGCGGCGCGGCGGCTGAAAGGAGAGTCAAGGTGCCAGGACCATTCGACCTCGGCGGGCAGGCCGCCCTCGTCACCGGCGGCAACGGCGGCATCGGGCTCGGGATCGCCCGGGCGCTCGCCGAGGCGGGCGCCGACGTGGCGATCTGGGGGACCGACGCGGACAAGAACGAGGTCGCCGCCGAGCGGCTGCGCGAGGCCGGCGGCAAGGTCTTCGCCACCGTCTGCGACGTCGCCGACGAGGCCGCGGTGACGGCGGCGATGGCGGCGACGGTGGCCGCGCTCGGCGGGCTCCACTCGTGCTTCGCCAACGCCGGCACGCCCGCCCGGCCGGTGCCCTTCGAGAAGACGGAGCTGGAGGAATGGAAGCGGGTCGAGGCGGTCAACCTCGACGGCGTCTTCCTCACCCTGCGGGCCGCCGCCGCGGCGATGATCGAGGCGGGTACGGGCGGCAGCCTGGTCGCCACCTCCTCGCTGACGGCGATCGAGGGGGCGCCGCGCTCGGCCGCCTACGCGGCGACCAAGGGGGCCCTGGTCTCGCTGGTGCGCACGCTGGCGGTCGAGCTCGCCCGCAAGGGCATCCGCGCCAACGCGATCATGCCCGGCTGGATCGACACCGACCTGACCCACGCGATGCTCGCCGACGAGCGCTTCGCGGGCGCGGTGATGCCGCGGATCCCGGCGCGGCGCTGGGGGCTGCCGGCCGACCTCGGCCCGGCCGCCGTCTACCTCGCCTCGCCGGCCACGGCCTACCACACCGGCGACGTCCTGCGGATCGATGGCGCGTACAGCATCAGCTGAGCCGGGCCCGGAGCTGCCGCTGGAGCTCGACCTCGACGACGAGCAGCAGCAGCTCGCCGAGGCGACCCGCGGCTTCCTCGCCCGCCACTACCCGCTCGTCGACGCCCGCGCGGTGCTCGAGGCCGAGCGCGTCCCCGATCCGGAGGGCTGGCGGCGCGCCGCCGAGATGGGCTGGGCCGCCGTCCTCGCTCCGGCCGCGGTGAGCGGCCTCGAGGCGGGCCCGCCGGAGGCGACGGTGGTCGCCGAGGAGCTCGGCCGCGCCGTCAACTGGGCCCCCTTCCTCGGCAACGCGCTGGCGACCGCCGCCCTCGCGGCCCCCACCCGGTGCGTTCGCACTAATCCCCGCATAGCGGG
>DATJUK010000258.1:0-6892 GCA_035502495.1 Solirubrobacterales bacterium | reverse complement strand
CCCGGCCGCCCGGGCACCGGAGCACGCCGTCCCGTCGCCCGGGCCACGGATCGCGCCCCCGCCGCGCCGGGCGCGGGCCAGGCCGTCCCTGGGCAGCTATGGCGCCGGTCGGGTCGACCGCGCGGGGGTGGGGATCAGCTGGGGGTGTGGCAGACGGCCTCGACGTTGTTGCCGTCGGGGTCGAGGACGAAGGCGCCGTAGTAGCCGGGGTGGTAGAGAGGGCGGGGGCCAGGGGCGCCGTTGTCGGTTCCGCCGGCGGCCAGGCCGGCGGCGTGGAAGGCGTCGACCGCGTCGTGGTCGATCGCCTTGAAGGCGTGGTGGGCGCCGCTCACGGCCGGGCGGCCGCGGGACTGGATCCAGAACCACGGCTTGCGGTCGGAGCCGCCGAAGCCCGCGGCGTTCTCGATCGGCTCCATCACCACCGAGAGCCCGAGCGGGGCCAGCGCCATCTCGTAGAAGGCACGGGAGCGCTCGAAGTCGCCTACCTCGATGCCGACGTGGTCGAGCACGCCGGCAGGCTATCCCGGCAGTCCGGCGATGCCAAGCATGCGCGGCACGTAGAAGTCGGCGACGTCGCCGAGGCCGAGCTTGCCTTCCGGCCGGTACCACTGCCAGACGCTGTTGTGGATGCCGATCAGGGCGCGGGCGAGCAGGTCGGGGTCGGCGCGCGGGATCGCCCCCGCGTCCATCCCGGCGGCGAGGAAGTCGCGCCAGTCCTGCTCGTAGGCCTTCACCAGGGCGTAGGCGCGCACCCGCGCCTCCTCCTCCCGCGGAGCCGAGCGCGAGTGGCGGACCAGCCCCTGCTCGGCGACCAGCACCCGGGCCCGGCAGACTTCACGGTCGCCGCGTTCGAACGTCCCCCGCAGGAGCGCCGGGAGCGCAGCGGCGAATTCGCCCTCGGTCAGCCGAACGAACTCCGCCTGGGCGTCCTCGACCGCTTCGACCAGGATCTCGAACAGGCACTGCTGCTTCGATTCGAAGTAGTGATAGAGCGCCGTCGGCCCCAGCCCCACCGCTGTGGCGACGTCCGCCCACTTGGTGTCTTCGTACCCGATCTCACCGAAGAACTTGGTCGCCACGGCGATGATCTCGGCGCGCTTGTTGCGCGGCGACGGCCGTGATTCGGTTCGATCCTCGCCCCCGCTGCCCGGCATCTGCACTGCCTCCTCATGTCCGGTTGCCCGCCTTGCCCATCACATTCGCCCCCTTCAGGACGCGCGCAACCCTACACGGGAACCTGACGTGTTTCGCCGGTTATTTATCGCCGTCAGAAAAAAGCGCCCCCCGCGCGCGGACGTGCCACAATCGCCTCGATGAGCACGGCCGAGCCGCCCGCCGCCGCCTCCCCGGACCGCTTCCAGCAGCCGGGTTGGTTCACCCGCAACGTCTTCAACAAGGCGGTGGCCGGGCTGACCGCGATGGGGATCAGCCTGATGGGCTCCCGCGTGCTGGAAGTAAAGGGGCGCAAATCGGGCCAGTGGCGGACCACCCCGGTGAACCTGCTCGAGGTCGACGGACAGCGATACCTGGTCGCCCCGCGCGGCAACACGCAGTGGGTGCGCAACATGCGCGCCGCCGGCGGCGGCCGGTTGAAGCTCGGCCGCAAGACCGAGGACTTCAAGGCGACCGAGGTGCTCGACGACTCGCGCGCGACCCTCCTGCGCGCCTACCTGAAGAAGTGGAAGTGGGAGGTCGGCGCCTTCTTCGACGGCGTCGGCCCCGACAGCAGCGACGAGCGACTCCTCGCCGTCGCCCCCGAACACCCCGTCTTCAAGATCGACTCCTGACCCGGGAGTAAGCGCCGCCCGGGCGGGTGGCGATCGGGCGCGACGACGGCAGGCGACGACACCTTCGTCGACGCCACCGCCTACTCGTCCAAGGCGCCCGCCTCGGCCTCCCCGACGCCCTCACCATCCACCCGCCGCCGAGGAGGTGCCTGTGGCGCGCGGTCAGGGGGCGGGTGGCGATCGGGGCGTCGAGATCGGTGCGGGAGCGGATGTGGTGGATGGGGCGTTGCTGTGGCGGGTTGTTCTCGCTATGCGAGAACAACCCGCTCCCCCATCCCCCGCCCCGCCCCAGCACACCAACCCGCGCCCGGACCGGACCCTGCGCCCGGACCGCCCCCGCGCTCGCAAGGGGATCCGATGGACCCTGAGCGAACCTCCCGCTGTTCGTGTGCGATGGGTCCATCGGATCCCCTTCCCGCAAACCTCGTCCCTTCCAGCCACCCCTCCGCCCCGTCAGCCACCCCTCCGCCCCGTCAGCCACCCCTCCGCCCCGTCAGCCGTCCCTCCGCCCCGTCAACCGTCCCTCCGCGCCGTCAGCCATCCCTCCGCCCGTCGACCGTCCCTCCGCCCGTCAGCCGTCCCTCCGCCCAGCCGTCCCTCCGCACCCGCCCAGCCGGTCCCTCCGCCCCGTCCGGCCGCCCTCTACAACCCGCTGGTAGTAGCCGCCCGCACCGCCAGGAAGAAGATGACGATGCAGCTGACCGCCATGATCCCCATCTCGCGGCGGACGATCTGCAGGGCTATCGATTTCTGCGCCTCGGGCGGGAAGGATTCGATGTCGAGCTCCCCCAGCTCGCGCTGCGCCGCCCCGAGCCGCGCCCCCTCGGCGAGGAACGAGATCACCAGCGGCAGGATCCCGTAGAGGTAGTGGAGGTTTTCCTTCGCCGAGTGGTCGGTGACCAGGAGGAGCCCGCCGAGCGTCGCCTGCACGAAGACCGCCACCTGGGCGAACCTAAGGAGGTACCAGAAGGGCACCGAGGGGCGCAATTTGATCCAGGCCCAGCCGCCGATGGCTCCGGCAGCGAGGTTGAGCAGGATGACCAGCATCCCGACCGCGATGTGCAGACCCAAAATCACCCTAATCCCTCCAAAAAGGGTCGGAATTCGGCTTGCTGATGCGGAAAATCACTATGTAGCAAGTTGTCACAATGTGGTTGTATAAAGCACGGCTGAGGGTTACCGAGGGGCCGTGAACGGGCCGGCTCGGAGCTCAAAACCTGGACATCACACCACTTCGTGCTCAAGACCTACTTCCCGATCCTCGTCTTCGCGTTCCTCGGCCTCACCGTCGGCGGCCTCTTCGCGATGCTGAACCACCTGATCGGCCCGAAGAAGCCGGCGCGCGCCACCGACGCCAGCCGCCGCCAGCACGAGCCCTACGAGTCCGGCATCCCGGTCGAACCGGTGAAGAACTTCCGCTTCGGGGTCAGCTTCTACCTGATCGCGATGCTCTTCATCCTCTTCGACATCGAGGTCGTCTTCCTCTACCCCGTCGGGGTGATCATGAAGGGAGCCGACAGCGTCTTCGTCCTCGGCGAGGTCATCACCTTCGTGGTGCTGCTGATGCTCGCCTTCGTCTACGTATGGAGGAAGGGAGCCCTCGATTGGAGGTAGAGCGCCGCAGCTTCCAGGGCCGTCAGGCCGCCGCCCGCGACATGCTGCGGGGCGACCTCGAGGGCGCCGACCTGGAGAAATACGTCGAAGAGCGGGTCGTCACGACCACCTTCGAGAAAATGCTGAACCTGGCGCGGGCCAACTCGATCTTCCCGCTCACCTTCGGCCTCGCCTGCTGCGCGATCGAGGCGCCGATCTCGATCGTCACCGCCCGCTACGACCTCGCCCGCTTCGGCGCCGAGGCCCTGCGCGCCTCCCCGCGCCAGGCCGACCTGATCATCCTGTCGGGCCGCGTCTCGATCAAGATGGCGCCGGTCGTCCGCCGGCTCTACGACCAGATGCTGGAGCCGAAGTGGGCGATCTCGATGGGCGCCTGCTCCTCCTCCGGCGGCATGTTCGCCAACTACGCCGTCGTCCAGGGCGCCGACAAGTTCATGCCGATCGACCTCCACATCCCCGGCTGCCCGCCGCGCCCGGAGGCGGTCATGTACGGCTTCAACAAGCTGCAGCGGAAGATCATCGGCAACCCCGATCAGGGCTGGCGCCAGCGCTACGACGCGGTCGGCACGGAGGAGTGGGCGCGCGGCGGTCCGGCGTCGCAGCCGAGCCCGGAGGCCGCCGAGGCCTACGAGCTGGCGCGGGAGCTGACCCTTGCCTGACGGTCCCGGACTCGAGCTGCTGCGCGGCGAAATCGACGCCGACGCCCCCGGCGCCGTCCTCGCGACCTCCTACGAAAGGGAACGCGCGGCGCTGATCGTCGACGCCGAGCGGATCATCGACGTGCTCACCTGGCTGCGCGACACCCCCGGCCAGGGCTACCGCTTCCTCTCCAGCCTGCACGTCGCCGACTACCTGCCGGCGGAACCGCGCTTCGGCGTCCACTACGAGCTCCTGAACCGCGAGCGGGTCGAGCGCCTGCGCGTCAAAGCGATGCTCCCGGCCGAGTCGCCGCAGATCGACTCCTGCGTCGAGCTCTTCCCGACCGCCGACTTCCAGGAGCGCGAAGCCTTCGACTTCTTCGGCATCGTCTTCCACGGCCACCCGGAACTGACCCGCATCCTCCTGCCCGAGGACTACGTCGGCTACCCGCAGCGGCGCGACTTCCCGGTCGGCGGCGAGCCGGTCACCTTCACCTACTCGGAGGCCCGCTATGGCGAGTGAGCACCGGTTCGCCCAGGCGGTCGTCGACGAGGACCCGGCGGCGCCGACCGTCGCCGACCTCTACGGCGAGCTCGACGAGGACCGCACCACCGAGGTGATGACGGTCAACATCGGGCCGCACCACCCGGCGACCCACGGCGTGCTGCGCCTCGTCGTCGACCTCGAAGGCGAGGTCGTCCGCGACCTGAAGCCGGTGATCGGCTACGTCCACACCGGGATCGAAAAGTCCTGCGAGGACAAGAGCTACTGGAAGGTCATCCCCTTCGTCGAGCGCATGGACTACGTCTCCTACTTCTTCCAGATGGAGGCCTACTGCGGCGCGGTCGAGCGGCTGATCGGGCTGGAGCTGCCGCCGCGGGCGAAGTACCTGCGGACGATCATGCTGGAGCTGAACCGGATCCACAGCCACCTGGTCTGGCTGGGGACGACGGCGCTCGACCTCGGCGCGATCTCGATGCTCTGGTACTGCTTCCGCGAGCGCGACCGGATCCTCGACCTCTTCGAAATGGCGACCGGGCAGCGGATGCACACGCGCTACTTCCAGGTCGGCGGCGTGATCGAAGACCTGCCGCTCGGCTGGGAGGAGAAGTGCCGCTCCTTCGTCCACGACATGCCGATCCGGGTCGGCCAGTACGAAGCGCTGCTCGACCGCAACGAGGTCTTCCTGCAGCGCACCAAAGGCGTGGGCGTGGTCAGCCGCGAGCGGCTCTTGGAGCTCGGCGTCACCGGGCCGCTGCTGCGCGCCGCGGGCGAGCCCTGGGACCTGCGCAAGGCCTTCGACTACCTCGTCTACCCGGAGATGGACTTCAAGGTCCCGGTCGGCACGGTCGGCGACAACTACGACCGCTACCGGGTGCGGATCGCCGAGATGGTCGAGTCGACCAAGATCATCGGCCAGGCGCTGGAGGCGCTCCCCGGCGGGCCGTTCATCGCCGAGGACCGCAAGTACGTGCTGCCGCCGCGCTCGGAGCTCTCGACCTCGATGGAGAGCCTGATCCACCACTTCAAGCTGGTCACCGAGGGCTTCCGGGTCGACCCGGGCGAGATCTACTACGCGATCGAGGGGCCGCGCGGGGAGCTCGGCTGCTTCGTCCTCGCCGACGGCTCCTCGAAGCCCGCCCGCGTCCACTTCCGCGACCCCAGCTTCGTCAACCTGCAGAGCTTCCGCGACATGGCGAAGGACTCCTACGTCGCCGACATGATCTGCTCGCTCGGCATGCTCGACCCGATCCTCGGCGGGGTCGATCGATGAGCCCGGTCGACGGCGCGGGCGCCTCCAACCCGAACCTGCCGGTCGACCGCGCGGTCACCGTCGGGCGCGAGCCGAACACCGACCCGGAGCAGATCCCGGAGCTCGCCGAAGTCGACTGCCCGGCCGAGCTGCAGGAGCGGATCGAGGCGCTGATGGCCCGCTACCCGGACCGCAAATCGGCCTCGATCCCGGCCCTCTGGGCGGTGCAGGAGCGCTACGGCTGGTGCACCCCGGAGGGGATCCGCCAGGCCGCCGCGGTGATGCGGGTCACCCCCGCCTACCTCGAGTCGGTCGCCTCCTTCTACGACCTGCTGCACACGACCCGCGTCGGCGAGCACCGGATCGAGGTCTGCACCAACATCAGCTGTTGGATGCGCGGCGGCGACGAGCTGCTCGATGCCTTCCGCGCCGCCGCCGCGGGCGAGGACGTCTTCGTCACCGGCTTCGAGTGCCTGGGTGCCTGCGACATCGCCCCGATGGCCTCGATCGACCAGCGCTACTTCGGCCCGCTCCTGCCGGGCGAGGCGCGGACGGCGATCGACCAGCTCTTGAGCGGCGACGCGGTGCTGCCGGAGAAATCGCTGGAGAAGCGGCCGCTGGCCGGGGACACGCCGGTGGCCGGCGCCTCCGGCGGCGCGGGCGAAGACGGGAGCGCGGGCTGATGCCGCACGCGCTCGAGACCCGCGTCCTCCTCGACAAGGCCGAGGACCCGCGGCTCGCCACCCTGCAGGGCTACAAGGACCTGGTCGGCGGCTACGCGACGCTGGAAAAGGCCTACAAGTCGATGGAGCAGGACGAGGTCCTCAAGGAGCTCGAAGACTCCGGCCTGCGCGGCCGCGGCGGCGCCGGCTTCTCGATGGGCAAAAAGGCGAGCTTCCTGCCGCGCGGGGAGATGAACAAGTACCTCTGCTGCAACGCCGACGAGTCCGAGCCGGGGGCCTTCAAGGACCGCGAGCTGATGCAGCGCAACCCGCACCAGCTGATCGAGGGGATCGCGATCGCGGCGCTCGCCGCCGACGCCGGCCACGCCTTCATCTTCATCCGCGGCGAGTACGACTCGCAGGCCGACGTGCTCGAC
>DATJUK010000257.1:0-3287 GCA_035502495.1 Solirubrobacterales bacterium | reverse complement strand
ACTGGTCGATCAGCATCCGGTAGGCGGTGAAGTAGGTGAGGCCGTAGGAGCAGGCCTCGGCCCAGCTCATGTTCTGGGGGCGGGGCAGCAGCTGCTGCGCCTGCACCTTGGTGAACTCGGCGAACGAGCCCCAGGTGGTCTCGTAGCCCCAGATCCGCTGGCTCGGCGCGGCGAGCGGGTCGAGCCCGTGCACCTCGACGTCCTCGTAGGAGGCCTGGTTGCAGTGGATGACCACCTCGTCGCCCGGTTTCCAGCGGGTGACGCCCTCGCCGACCTTCCAGACGATCCCGGAGGCGTCGGAGCCGCCGATGTGGTGGCCGTACTCGGGGTGGTCGCCGTAGCCGAAGACGGAGACCGGTTTGCCGAGCGACGCCCAGACGTTGTTGAAGTTCACCCCGGCCGCCATCACCCGCACGATCACCTCGAAGGCGCCCGGCTCGGGAACCTCGATCTGCTCGAGCTGGAACGCGTCCTTCGGTTCGCCCTCGCGCTCCTGCCGGATGACCCACGCGGCCATCGTCTCCGGGAGCGTCCCCGGCTCGACGTCGAGGGTGGTCAGATTGCTGGTGTCGACTGCCAAAGTCCTTTGCCTCCGTCTTGATTGCCCGCCTGCGGGCCAGATCCTAGATGCGCGCGGCCTAGGCCGCGTCGCGCTCGTCGGCGGGCTCGCGCTCGGCGGGCGCCTCGCGCAGCTCCGGGGCGGCGATCGAGCGGACGGTGATGTGGGTCGGTTGCGGCGGCTCGATCTCCTTGCCGGGCGCGACGCCCATCCCCTCGACCTTGCGCAGCTGGGGCAGCAGCCGGGCCTCCATCGAGCCGACCGCCTTGTCGTAGGCGGTGGCGGCCGTGGTGAGGCCCTTGCCGACCCGCTCGAACTCGCCGAGGAAGCGGGAGAAGCGCGCGTGCAGGGTGCCCGCCGCCTCGGCGATCTCGGCCGCCTCGGCGACCATCCGCTCCTGTCGCCAGCCGAGCTCCATCGTCCGCAGCAGGCCGATCAGCGAGGTCGGTCCGACCAGCAGCACGTTGCGCTCGAGCGCGTAGTCGAAGAGCTCCGGGTCGGCGGCGAGGGCGGCGTGCATGGCGGGCTCGTTGGGCATGAAGCAGACGACGAGGTCCGGGGTTTCGCCGGCCTTGAACTGGCCCTGGTAGTCCTTGGTCGAGAGGCTGCGGACGTGCTCGCGAGCCTGGCGCGCGTGGCGCCCCATGTGGACCTGGCGGGTGCTCTCGTCCTCGGCCTCCTGGGCGTCGAGGAAGGCGTCGAAGGGCACTTTCGAGTCGGCGACGAAGCTCCGTCCCTCGGGCAGCAGGAAGCGGGCGTCGGGCCGCAGCTGTCCGCCTTCGGTGTGCAGCGTCTCCTGCAGCTCGAAGTCGACGTGCTCGGTCATCCCGGCGATCTCGATGCAGCGGCGCAGCTGCATCTCGCCCCACTGGCCGCGCGTCTGCGGCTGGCGCAGCGCCTTCTTCAGCCCGGCGGTCTCCGAGTTCAGGTTGCCGACCGTCTGCCCGACCTGCTCGAGCAGGGTGCGGGTCTGCAGGTCCACTTCGCCGCGTTTGCGCACTTCGGCCTCGATCTTCTGCTGCCCTTCGGCGATCCGGTCGGTGAGCGCCTTGATCTCCGCCTGGCGGCGGTCGATCTCGCTCTGGCGCTTGTCGAGCGCGGCCTGGGCGTTGGCGACGTCGACTTTGCGCGCCTCCTCGTTGGCCTGCAGCAGGTTGGACATCATCTGCGAGGCGACCTGGGCGGTCGCCTCCCGGATCGCGGGGCCGAGGTCCGGCTCGGCGGCAGGCTCCTCCTGGCGCCCGACGAGGACGTAGACGAGGGCGGCGACGAGGGCCAGGACGGCGATGGCGAGGACGGCGGTCATAGGACCGTCGATGGTTGCGCGCCGGGCGGACGGCAAGCGCCTGCGGGAAGGCCGCAAGGAGCGCGGATCGCGCTCTGTGCGCCACCATGGGGGCGAAGTGCAAGATCGATTGCTCACGGCGCTCGGGGCGGTCGCCGCGGCGGTGGCGGTGGTCGCCGGCTTCGCCCTCCTGCTCAGCGTGCTCGACGAAGGCGGCGGGGGGAGCCCGTCGACGACCGTGATCGTGCGCGTGCCCGCCGGGCAGACGGCGAGCGGCGCGGAGGCGAAGCCGGGCCACGCCGCGGTCGGCGCGCGGGCGCCGGGGGTGGCGGGCGCGGAAGGTGGCGGGGTCCGGGAGGGGGGCGGAGGCGCGGGGAGCGGGGCGGCCGCCGAAGCAGCCGGAGCGACGGCGGCAGGGGCGGCCGCCGAAGCGGGTGGAACGAGGGCGGCGGGGCCGGGCGCGGATGCGGGGCGTGGCGCCGGCGCCGGGGTCGGCGAAGAAGGCGGGGCCGCGCCGACCCGCCCGGCCCGGGTCCCGACCCTGGCGCGGCGCCCGCGGCGGGGCGTCGCCTTCGCGATCGCGCACGTCCGCGCC
Source organism: Solirubrobacterales bacterium (assembly GCA_035502495.1). Classification (GTDB taxonomy): domain Bacteria; phylum Actinomycetota; class Thermoleophilia; order Solirubrobacterales; family 70-9; genus VAYN01. The sequence continues at coordinate 848 of DATJUK010000257.1, read as the reverse complement.
GGGGCGAAGGTCGACCTGCGCGCCGCGCCCGGCGGCCCCGTCGTCGCCAAGGTCGGCGACGAGACCGAATTCGGCTCGCCCGTCGCCTTCTCGGTCGTGCGGACGAAGCCCGGCTGGCTCGGCGTCACCGCGCCGGAACTGCCGAACGGGGAGCTCGGCTGGATCGCCCGCGACCCGGCCGAGGTCGACCTCTACTGGACCCGCTACTCCCTCCGCGTCTCGCTCGCGGACCGCAGCCTCGAACTTCGCTACGGCCACGACGCGGTCGCCGGCTTCGCGGTCACGGTCGGTGGCCCGGGCACCGAAACTCCGCCCGGCCGCTACGGCGTCACCGACGGGGTCAGCTTCGACGAAAGCCCCTACTACGGCTGCTGCGCCCTCGCCCTCAGCGGCCACCAGTACGCCGAACTGCCGGCGGGCTGGATCGGCGGCAACCGCCTCGCGATCCACGGCACCCCGGGCGCCGTCGGCGGCGCCGAAAGCCTCGGCTGCATCCGCGCCACCGACGAGACCATGCGCTACCTCTTCGCCCGCGTCCCCCTCGGCACGCCGGTCTTCATCGCCGGGTAGGCGCGTGGGTGCGGCCCGCGTTCTCGGACGGACCCCGCTCTGCCGCGTTTCTCGGGCGCGTCCCGCCTGCCGCGTTTCTCGGAGGGTCCCGCCTGTCGCGTTCTCGGACGGGTCCCGCTCCCGTGGGAGGCCCGGCGTGGAGCCCGGGAGGCTCGGACGCGGGGACCGCGTGTCTCATCTCCGTCACGAGGCACGCGCAGTCCGCGACGTTCCCGGCATCTCCGTCACGCCCACCGGCCGCCCGACCCGTGAGTTCGCACGAATCACCGCATAGCGGT
>DATJUK010000256.1:0-13011 GCA_035502495.1 Solirubrobacterales bacterium | reverse complement strand
CGAGTACATGGAGAAGCACACGGTGTCCCGCCTGGTCGGCGCGCCCCCCGGCTACGTCGGCTACGAGGAGGGCGGTCAGCTGACCGAGGCGGTCCGCCGGCGCCCCTACGCGGTGGTGCTGCTCGACGAGATCGAGAAGGCCCACCCCGACGTCTTCAACACGCTGCTGCAGATCATGGACGACGGCCGGCTCACCGACGGCCAGGGGCGCACGGTCAGCTTCACCAATACGGTGCTGATCATGACCTCGAACGTCGGCTCCGACCGGATCGTCGGCGACCAGGTCGACGAGGGGATCCGAGAGGCGATCGAAGAGGTGCTGGCGGCGACCTTCAAGCCGGAGTTCCTCAACCGGATCGACGACACGGTGATCTTCCACCGGCTCTCGAAGGCCGACATCGGCCGGATCGTCGAGCTGCAGGTGGAGCAGCTGGTCGGCCGGGTGGCGGAGCGCGGGATCGCGATCGAGCTCTCCGACGACGCGCGGACCCTGCTGGGCAACCTCGGCTACGACCCGGTCTACGGAGCGCGGCCGCTGCGGCGGGTGATCCAGAAGCAGCTGGTCGACAAGCTGGCGCTGAAGATCCTCGAGGGCGAGTTCGGCGAGGGCGACACCGTGCGGGTGGACGCGGCCGACGGCGAGCTGACCTTCGCGCGGGCATCCACGGCGGCCGGCGCGGCCGCGTAGTCGCCGGCGGGCCGCGAGGGCACCCCAGTTCTCACGTAACAGCTACGTAAAAGTGCGGAGGCGGGCGGGTACGGGGTCGCGGCACTTAGGAAACCGCGCTCTGATGCCGAAACTTCTTCTCGGAACGTGCGCTTACACTCTGAGAAGAAGATGGACGAGCGTGATCGAGAGCGGCAGGCGATCGACGCGCGCCCCGAAGGCTCCGGACGCCTGCGGGCCGGCGTCGACATGGCCCAGGCGGGGGTCGAACGTTTGCGCGGTGGCGGCGACCGGCTGCGCGGCGCCGGCGAGGACGCGGCATGGCTCCTGCGGGAGCGGATCGTCTGGCCCGCGCAGGACGGGCTGGAGGCGCTCGGGCCGCGGGGCCGGATCGGCGTCTTCGGCGGTGGCGGGATCGCGGTCGCCGGGGTCGTCGCGGCGCTGCTGATCGCCGGCGGCGGATCGGGGTCCGCTGCCGGGACCACGGAGGCCTTCGTCGTCCCCGAGCGCGCGCCGACGCCCGCCGCGGTCGTCCCGGCACCGAAGCCGCAGAAGCAGAAGCCCGCGCAGCCGACCGGTCCGACCCTGCACGGCGCACCGCCCGACTTCTCCCCCGCCCAGGACGTGCGCTCCGGGGTCGGCGACGGCAAGGCCGTCGGCGCGGAAGCGGCGAAGGGCGGGACCGGCGGCGTCTCGGCGCAGCGCGGTGCGCGTAAGGGGAACGACGACAAGGCGACCGCCTCGAGCGCGGCTGCCGGGGCAGGCGATGCGCCCGCCTCGACCGCGAAGATCGGCTCGACCCCGGCCGCGACCGCCTCGGCCGAGGCACAGGCGGAGAGCCTCGCTGACGACGACGCCTCCGGCGCCGCCCGCAACGGCGCCTCCCGCGGGCGAGGCACGGCGGCCGGGAAGGCGGGCGCCGAAGGAGGATCCGCCCTGAGCGGCCCGCCCGCGCCGAAGGCGGCGAAGCGGGTGGCGCGCCACTTCGCCGAAGCGTTCGTCGTCTACGAGACCGGCGGCATCGACGCCAAGGTGCGCAAGGGCTTCCGCCACACGTCCACCAGACAGCTCTCCGACGCCCTCCTGCATCGGCCGCCGCGCCAGCCCGCCGCCGTCAAGGTGCCGCAGGCGAAGGTCGTCACCGTCGTCGCCGGGCCGTCCAAGGGCTCGGTCTACGAAGTGAGCGTCTCGCTGCTGCGGGTCGGCGTCACCTCGGAGCTGCGCCTGGCGATGGAACGGGGCCCCGGCAAGAAGTGGCAAGTGACCAACGTCCTCGGCTGAGTCGATGAGCCCCCATCCCCGCAAGCTCCGCGCGGTCGCCGCCGCCTCCGTCCTCACCGTCGCCCTCGCGCTGCCGATCGGCGTCGCGGCGGCGGCCGAAAGCGGCCGGCCGAGCCAGGGCTCGACGCTGGAAGCGCCGGTCCAGAACAGCCCGCTCGCGCCCGCGACCGAAGCGCCGGGCGGCGCGAAGCAGGCCGGCACCGGGGCGGGCGCGGGGGGCGAAGCGGGCTCGGGCGCCGCGGGCCAGACGGGCTCGGGCTCCACGGGCCAGACGGGCGCGGGCTCCTCCGGCAGCGGCTCGGGTTCCGGCAGCTCCTCCTCCGGCAATGGGCTCGGCTCGGGGCCTGGCAACTCCGGCTCCGGCTCGACCTCCAGGGTCACCGAAAACGCCCCGCTCGCCCCGGAAGTGATCCGCCACCCGAAGCTGCCGCCCGCCTCCGGCGGCACCACCGCCGAAGAACCGACCAAGGGCGAAGAAGAAGTCGCCGAAGCGGAAACCGAACAGGAAGCCGACGAAGCCGCCGAACGGGCGGGGGCGGAAATCGACAAGGCCGCGCCGACGCTGCAGATCCCCTCGCTCGTGGCCTCGAGCTGCGCCGCCGCCGCGGTGCCGCCGCAGCTGATCCCGATCTACCGGCGCGCCTCGGCCCAGTACGGGCTCGGCTCGCAGGGCCCGGCGATCCTGGCCGGCATCAACGCGGTCGAGACCGGCTTCGGCACCAACCTCGGGCCCTCCTCGGCGGGGGCCGAGGGCTGGATGCAGTTCATGCCCTCGACCTGGGCCGAATGGGGAGTCGACGCCAACGGCGACGGGATCGCCGACCCGAACAACCCCGAAGACGCGATCTTCGCCGCCGCCCGCTACCTCTCCGCCGCCGGGATGCCCGCCGACACCTACGGCGCGATCTACGCCTACAACCACGCCGACTGGTACGTCTCCGAGGTCCTCGCCGACGCCGGCTGCTACGCCTCCGAAGTCGGCGACGCCGCCTTCACCCAGGCGGGCCTGACGCCGCAGATCGAAGTGCTGCGCTGCGACCCGGCGCCCGCCTGGAAGAAGCAGATCCCGACCGAATACCTGGAAGCGTTCGAGCAGGCCGCCGCCCGCTACGAACTCGGCAGGCGGGGTGTCTGGGCGCTGGCGGCGATCGCCCGCCTGGAGTCGAACTTCGGCCGCGGGATGAGCAAGAAGGAGCTCGAGGAAACCGGGCCGCTGGGGCTGGAAGCGAGCGAGTGGAGGCAGTACCGGGTCGACGGTGACGACGACGGGCACATCGAACACGCCGACGTCTTCGACTCGGCGGCGACGCTGGCGCGCGAGATCTGGGCCAAGGGCTCGCTCGAAGCCGGCGTCTTCGCCCACAACCAGGCCGAGTGGTACGTGCAGGAGGTGCTCGAGGAGGCCGAACAGATCGAAGGCGGCTGCAAGGTCTCGACGGTCCCCTGGCGGGTCGCCCCGCTGGCCGCCGAAACCACCGTGCAGGGCGCCGAAGCCGTCCTCCAGCCGAACGGCCTTGCCGCCGCCCCCGCCGCCGCGCCGCCCGCGGTGAAGGCGGCGATCGCCGCGGCCAACTCGATCGCCACCACCCCCTACGTCTGGGGCGGCGGCCACGCGTCCTTCTACTCCTACGGCTACGACTGCTCCGGCGCGGTCAGCTTCGCCCTCTACGGCGCCGGCCTGCTCGACACGCCGCTCACCTCCGGCTCGCTGGAGGGCTTCGGCGAACCGGGGCCGGGCAAGTGGATCACGATCTACGCCAACGCGACCCACACCTACATGGTGATCGCGGGCCTGCGCTGGGACACGGTAGGCGACGCCCACGGAACCGGGCCCCGCTGGCACGCCGAACCGCCCTACCCGGAAGGGTTCGTGGTCCGGCACCCCGCCGGGTACTAGCATTGGGCACGGAGGAGCCGATGCCGACCTACCTGATGCTGACCAACCTGACCGCCGAGGGACTGCGGACCCTGAAGAACAACCCGACCCGGGTGACCGAGGTGAACCAGGAGGTCGAACAGATGGGCGGCAAGGTCGTCACCCAGTACGCGACGCTCGGCGACTACGACTTCGTCACCGTGATCGAGGCTCCGGACGAGCGGACGATGGCGAAGATCTCGGTCGAGCTCGGCTCGCGCGGGACGATGACCAGCCGGACGCTGACCGCGATGCCCGCCGCGGACCTCACCGCTTGAGGGCGCTCGTCGTCGGCGGCGGCGGCCGCGAGCACGCGATCGTGCGGGCGCTGGCGCGCTCGGCGGCGGCGCCGGAGATCCTCTGCGCGCCCGGCAACGCGGGGATCGCCGCCGACGCCGAGACCTTTCCCGACATCGCCGCCGACGACGTCGAGGCGCTCGTCGAGCTGGCCGGCCGGCGCCAGGTCGACCTGGCGGTGATCGGCCCCGAGGCGGCGCTCGTGGTCGGCATCGTCGACGCGCTCGAGGCGGCCGGGGTGCCGGCCTTCGGGCCGACCCGGGCGGCGGCCGAGCTGGAGGGCTCGAAGGCGTTCGCGAAGGAGCTGATGGCGGCGGCCGGGGTGCCGACCGCGTCCCACGTCCTCCTCCGCTCGCGGGAGGAGGCGGTGAGCGAGCTGGCACGGGGCGGCTACCCGACCGTGCTGAAGGCCGACGGGCTCGCGGCGGGCAAGGGGGTGATCCTCTGCGCCGACGAGGGCGAGGCGCGGGCGGCGCTCGAGGTCTACTTCACCGAGCGCCGCTTCGGCGCCACCGCGGTGGTGATGGAGGAGTTCCTAGAGGGTGAAGAGCTCTCGCTGCTGGCGCTCTGCGACGGCGAGAACGTGGTGCCCCTCTCCCCCGCCCAGGACTACAAGCGGATCTTCGACGGCGACGAGGGGCTGAACACCGGCGGCATGGGCAGCTACTCGCCGGTGCCGGGCTTCGGCGCGGCGGCGGTCGAGGGGATCGTCGAGCAGGTCCACCGGCCGGTGGTCACGGCGATGGCGGAGCGCGGCACGCCGTTCCACGGGGTGCTCTACGCGGGGCTGATGATCTGCGCCGACGGTCCCAAGGTGATCGAGTTCAACGCCCGCTTCGGCGATCCCGAGACGCAGGCGGTGCTGCCGCGGCTGCGCTCGGACCTGGTCGACCTCTTCCGCGCCGCGCGCGAGCCGGGCGGGCTGGCCGGGGTGAGCGCCGAGTTCGACGACGACTGGGCGGTGACCGTGGTGCTGGCCTCGGCCGGGTACCCGGAAGGCTCCTCCAAGGGCGACGTGATCGCGGGGCTGGACGAGGCGGCGGCGATCGCCGAGGTGACCCACGCCGGCACCGCCGAGCGCGACGGCGAGATCGTCACCGCCGGCGGCCGCGTGCTCAACGTCACCGGGCTCGGACCCGACCCGGCCGCGGCGCGCGATCGTGCGTACGATGCGGCAAGCCGGATCTCCTTCGACGGGATGCAGATCCGCAGCGACATCGCCGCGCGCGCCGTCGACCGAGTTTCCAGTCCTTGACCCTGGTCATCACCACACATCTCCCCGAGAGGAAAACATGAGCGACATCACCCCGGACACGCAGACCGAGGTCCAGATCGAGCAGATCGAGGAGGACTTCGAGGCCTCAGGCACGCTGGTCGGGATCATCATGGGGTCGAAAAACGACATGGAGAAGATGCTCCCGGCGCAGAAGTACCTGACCGAGCAGGGCATCGAGTCGGAAATCCACGTGATGAGCGCGCACCGCGATCCGGAGAAGGTGCGCGAGTTCTGCACGACCGCGCGGGCGCGGGGGCTGAAGGTGATCATCGCCGGGGCCGGGATGAGCGCCGCGCTGCCCGGGGTCGCCGCCGCCCACACCGACCTGCCGGTGATCGGCGTGCCGATCCTCGGCAAGAGCCTCGGCGGGCTCGACGCGCTGCTCTCGGCGGTGCAGATGCCGCCCGGGATCCCGGTCGCCTGCGTGGCGATCGACGGGGCGAAAAACGCCGGCGTGCTGGCGGCGCGGATAATCAACGCGTGATCTCCCGCTACACCCGCCCGGAGATCGGCGCCGTCTGGACCCAGCAGGCAAAGCTGGAGGGCTGGCTGGAGGTCGAGCTGGCGGCGACGGAAGCCTGGGCGGAGGAGGGCGTCGTCCCGGCCGAGGTGGCGGCGGCGGCGCGCGAGCGCGCCTCGTTCTCGGTCGAGGCGGTCGACGAGCGGGAGAAGGTGACCGACCACGACGTCGCCGCCTTCGTCGACGTGGTCGCCGCCTCGGTCGGCGAGGAGGGCGCGCGCTGGATCCACTACGGGCTGACCTCCTCCGACGTGCTCGACACGGCGCTGGCGCTGCAGCTGCGGCGGGCGGGGGCGATCCTCGTCGCCGGGGCGCGCGAGTACCGCGACGCGCTGGTCGCGCGGGCGCTGGAGGAGCGCGACACGCTCTGCGTCGGCCGCACCCACGGCGTCCACGCCGAGCCGACCACCTTCGGGCTGCGGCTGGCGGGCTTCGCCTTCGAGGCCGATCGCAACCTGGCGCGGCTGGAGGCGGCGTTCGAGCAGCTCGCCTACGGCAAGCTCTCGGGCGCGGTGGGGACCTACGCCTCGGTGCCGCCGGCGGTCGAGGCGCGGGTGATGGAGAAGCTCGGGCTGCGGCGCGAGGACGTTGCCACCCAGGTGATCCCGCGTGACCGCCACGCCGAGCTGACGGCGGCGATCGCGCTGGCCGGGACGGGGCTGGAGCGCTTCGCCACCGAGGTCCGCAACCTGCAGAAAACCGAGGTGCGCGAGGTCGAGGAGCCGTTCCGGGTGGGCCAGAAGGGCTCCTCGGCGATGCCCCACAAGCGCAACCCGATCCGCACCGAGCGGATCACCGGCCTCGCGCGCGTGCTGCGCGGCTACGCCCAGACCGGCTTCGAGGACGTCGCCCTCTGGCACGAGCGCGACATCTCCCACTCCGGCGCCGAGCGGGTGATCCTGCCCGATTCGACGATCCTGCTCGACTACATGCAGGGCCTGGCGACCGGGGTGGCGGCGGGGATGACGCTGCACCGCGAGCGGATGCTCGCCAACCTGAACATCACCCACGGGGCGCTCTTCAGCCAGCGCGCCCTGACCGCCCTGGTCGAGTCCGGGATGACCCGCGACGACGCCTACCGGGTGGTCCAGGAGAACGCCCAGAAGGCCTGGGACACGGGGACCGAATTCCGCGACCTCCTCGCCGCGGCAGCCCCGCAGCTCGACCTCGACGCGGTCTTCGACTACGGCGCCTACCTGACCCACCTGCCCCAGATCTTCGAGCGCCTCGAAGCCCTCCCCGATTGAGTTCGCACTTCTCACCGGTATCCGGGGATTTCTGCGAACGCATCCGGTGGCGGGCTAGGGTAGGCGCATGATCCTCTACACCTGTGGACAGAAGACCGTGGGACCGGGCTTTGCCCATCCGTGCGCGAAAGCCGGCAAGGCGCTCGACGCGGCCGGCTACGAGTACGAGCTGAAGACCGTGGGCGGGTACCGGATGGCGATCTGGACCTGGGGCAGCCGCAAGGCCGACCGCGCCGAGGTCCGTGAGCTGAGCGGCACCGACGAGGTCCCGATCCTCGTCCTCGACGACGGCGAGGTCGTCTCCGGCTCCGGCGCGATCGCCAAGTGGGCGAAGGAGCACCCCGCCTCGCGCGCCTCTGCCGCCTGATTCGAGCGGCGGCGGCGCGCGTCGGGGTCAGACGTGGGCGATGAGGACCGCGACGATCGCCGCGACCAGCGTCCCGATCAAGCCGCCGCCGACCTGGATGATCAGGCGGTAGAGCCGCTCGAACTTGGCGTCGAACTTCGCGTCCATCCGGTCGAAGCCATCTTTCATCGTCGCTTCGGTCCGGGTAGACCGCGCTTCGATTCGAGTCGACCGGGCATCCATCCGGTCGAAGCCATCTTTCATCGCTGCTTCGATTCGAGTCGACCGCGCTTCGATCCGGTCGAAGCCCTCTTTCGTCGTCGCTTCGATCCTGTCAGCGCGGGTGTCGACGTGATCGAAACGTTCGCCGACCCGCTCGAAGCGCTCGTCGACCCGCTCGAAGCGCTCGTCCACGCGGGCGAAGCCGACGTCGACTTTCTTCTCGAGGGTGGCCAGTTGTCCGTCGGTCTCGGGCATGGTCAGCATGAGTACCAACGTAGACAGTTGGTTTCAACGGGTGGCGCGTCAAAAGTTACTTTCGCGTGCTGGTTTTGAATCAACTATGGGTCGCCGACAGGTGCCCCGCCGGTGCGTTCGCAGTCTTACCCGCTATGCGGGCGTAAGTGCGAACTCACCGATGGGGGCGCGGCGGGAGTCGACCACTACGGGGGTGCCGGCGCGGGGTGAGAAGGTGATGTTGCGGCGGCCGGTGCGCTCGGGGCGCGGGTCGGCCTTGCGCAGCTCGCAGCGGGTGAGGACCTCGCGCAGGACGATGCGCATCTCGAACTCGGCGAAGGCGGCGCCGAGGCAGCGCCGGACGCCGCCGCCGTAGGGGATCCAGGCGTAGGTCTCCGGCGCCGCTTCGAGGAAGCGCTCGGGGCGGAAGGCGAACGGCTCGGGGTAGACCTCGGGCCGGGTGTGGGCGAGCCAGATCGAGGCGGTGACGTCGGTGCCGGCGGGCAGGTGGAGGTCGTCGGTGACCAGGTCCTCGGCCAGCCGGCGACCGGCCAGCGGGATCACCGGCCGCAGCCGCAGCGCCTCGGCGATCGTCGCCTTCAGGTAGGCGTCTTCGCCCGCCTCGAGCGAGCCGCGCAGCCGACCGAGCGAGGCGGGGTGACGGAGCAGCAGGTCGAAGGTCCAGGCGAGCGCCGTCGCGGTCGTCTCATGGCCGGCGAGCAGCAGCGTCATCAGCTGGTCGCGCAGCTCTTTGTCGTCCATCCCCGTGCCGTCCTCGAATTCGGCGCTCATCAGCATCGAGAGGATGTCGTCGCGTTCCTCCAGGTCGGACCGCAGGCGGTGCTCGGCGATCTCGGCGAAGAGCGCCTCGTCGACCTCGGCCAGCTTCGGCCGCACGGCGGCGAACGGGTCGCGGTCCCGGCGCCGCGCCAGCAGCGCCCGCAGCATCATCCGCGGCGAGCCGGTCTCGACCAGCAGGTCGCGGAGCAGCACCCGCAGGCGGTCGAGCCGCGGCCCCTCCGCCACGCCGAAGACCGCGCGCAGGATCACCTCCAGGGTCACCGCCTGCATCCGCGCGTGGATCGGGAACTCGCGGCCGAGCGGCCAGGAGTCGATCTCGGCGGTGACGATCTCCCCCACGACGCCCTCGTAGGAGCGCATCCGCTCGCCGTGGAACGGCGGCAGCATCAGCCGCCGGCGGGCGAGGTGCTCCTCGCCCTCGAGCAGCAGCACCGAGCGGTGCCCGAGCACCGGCTCGAGCTGGAAGGCGCGCCCCGGCGGCAGCCCGTTGCGGCGCTCCGTATATAGAGCCTTGACCGCGTCGGGATGGGAGACGAGGACCATCGGCCGCTCGAAGCCGACGAACCGGACGCTGAACGCGTCGCCGATCCGCTCGCGGTTGCGCGCCATGAAGGCGAGCGGCCGGAAGCTCCAGGCCAGGGTCTGCATCAGCGGACTTTGCGGTGGTTCGGGGGGTAGCGGCATCGGCCGATCATCTCATCGTTTGGCTAGAGTCAAAAACATGCCATCCGCCAGCGACTTGAAGCTGCTCTCCTCCGGCAAGGTCCGCGAGATCTACGAATGGGACGACGACCTGCTGATGGTCGCCTCCGACCGCATCTCCACCTACGACGTGGTGATGCCGACGCCGATCCCCGACAAGGGGAAGGTGCTGAACCGGATGTCGGTGTTCTGGTTCGGGCTGACCGCGGACATCGTCCCCAACCACTTCATCTCCGAGGACGTGCCCGAGGACGTCGCCGAACGGGCGATGCGGGTGAAACGGCTGGAGATGTACCCGGTCGAGTGCATCGTGCGCGGCTACCTGACCGGCTCGGGCTGGAAGGAATACAAGGAAGGCGGCGCGGTCTGTGGGATCGAGCTGCCGCCGAACCTGATCGAGTCGGACCGGCTGCCGGAGCCGATCTTCACCCCCTCGACCAAGGCCGAGATCGGCGACCACGACGAGAACGTCGACTTCGACCGCGCCGCCGAGATCATCGGCGACCGGGCGCTGTTGGAGGAGCTCGCCCGGGTCTCGATCGAGGTCTACAAGGCCGGTGCCGAGCAGGCCGCCAAGCACGGGATCCTCCTCGCCGACACCAAGTTCGAGTTCGGCAAGGACGCGGGCGCCGAGATCGTGCTCGGCGACGAGGTGCTGACCCCGGACTCCTCGCGCTTCTGGCCCGCCGACTCCTGGGAGCCGGGCAAGACGCCGCCGTCCTTCGACAAGCAGTACGTGCGCGACTGGGCGACCGCCCAGGGCTGGGACAAGAAGCCGCCCGCGCCGGAGCTGCCACCCGACGTGGTCGAGCAGACGCGGGCGAAATACGTCGAGGCCTACGAGCGGATCACGGGGCAGAGCTTCTGATGCGAGGCGGCTCGCGTGGCTAGGGCGCGGGTCCTGATCCGGCCCAAGGCGGGGATCCTCGATCCACAGGGCAAGGCGGTCGAGCGGGCGCTGCCCGCGCTCGGCTTCGAGGGCATCGGCCAGGTCCACGTCGGGCGGATGGTCGAGCTGGAGGCCGAGGACCTGGACCAGCTGGGCGAGCTCTGCGAGAGACTGCTCGCCAATCCCCTGATCGAGGACTACGAGATCCAGCCCCTGTGAACTGGGGCGTCCTCCAATTTCCCGGCAGTTGTGACGAGCGCGACGCGCTGAACGCCTGCCGGGTGGTCGGCGGTGAGGCGCGGCTGATCTGGCACGAGGACCGCGACCTGAGTGGGGTCGACGGCATCGTCGTCCCCGGCGGCTTCTCCTATGGCGACTATCTGCGCGCCGGGGCGATCGCCCGCTTCTCCCCGGCGATGGAGGCGGTCGCCGAGCTGGCCGCGGCGGGCGGCCCGGTGCTGGGGATCTGCAACGGCTTCCAGGTCCTCTGCGAGGCGGGCCTCCTCCCCGGCGCCCTCCTGCGCAACGCCGAGCTCCGCTTCGTCTGCAAGCAGGCCGACCTCCTCGCCGTCCCGGGCCCCGTCGTCGATGGGCCGAAAAGCGCTGATATAGAGCGCTTTTCGTCCCATCAACGGCTGTCGATCCCGATCAAGCATGGGGAAGGGCGGTACTACGCGCCGGATGAGGTGCTCGACGAGATGGAAGCGCGGGGGCAGGTCGCCTATCGCTATGCGGAGGGGCACAACGCGAACGGGTCGGTGCGGGACATCGCGGGGGTGCGCAACGAGCGGGGGAACGTGGTCGGGCTGATGCCGCACCCGGAGCACGCGGTCGACCCGCTGACCGGGTCCACCGACGGGCGCAAGGTCTTCGAAGCGCTGGAAGGGTTCGCCGCATGAGCGACGCGACCGGCATCCCGCGCCACCGCGAGCTCGGGCTCACCGACTCCGAGTACGAGCTGATCGTGGAGAAGCTCGGGCGCGAGCCGAACGCGGTCGAGCTGGCGATGTTCAGCCTGCTCTGGTCCGAGCACTGCGCCTACAAGCACTCGCGCAAGCTGCTGCGCCGGCTGCCGACCGAGGGCCCGCGGGTGGTCATGGGACCGGGCGAGAACGCCGGCGCCGTCGACGTCGGCTCCGGCTACGCGGTCGCCTTCAAGGTCGAGTCCCACAACCACCCCAGCGCGGTCGAGCCCTTCCAGGGCGCGGCGACCGGGGTCGGCGGGATCCTCCGCGACGTCTTCGCGATCGGCGCCCGCCCGATCGCCGTCCTCGACAGCCTCCGCTTCGGTGAGCTCGACTCGGTCCGCTCGCGCCACCTGCTCGACGGGGCGGTGCGCGGGATCGGCCATTACGGCAACTCGATCGGCGTGCCCACGGTCGGCGGCGAGGTCTACTTCGAGGAGCCCTACGAGCACAACTGCCTGGTCAACGCGATGTGCATCGGCTTCGCCAAGACCGAGGAGATGGTGCGCGCCGCCGCCGCCGGGATCGGCAACACGGTGGTGCTGATGGGCGCCTCGACCGGGCGCGACGGGATCGGCGGGGCCAGCGTGCTCGCCTCGGCCGAGCTCGGCGAGGGCGACGACTCGAAGCGCCCGACCGTGCAGATCGGCGACCCCTTCGAGGAGTCGAAGGTGCTGGAGTGCTGCCTCGAGCTGCTGGCGAAGGGCCTGCTGGTCTCGCTGCAGGACCTCGGCGCCGCCGGCCTCACCTCCTCGGCGGGTGAGATGGCCTCGGCGGGCGGGGTCGGGATCGACATCGACGTCGCCAAGGTGCCGCTGCGCGAGGCCGACATGGAGCCCTTCGAGATCATGGTCTCGGAGTCCCAGGAGCGGATGCTGGCGGTGGTCGAGCCGGCGCGCGTGGCGGAGGTGCTGGCGGTCTGTGACAAGTGGCAGACCGGGTCGGCGGAGATCGGCGTCGTCACCGATACCGGCCACGTGCGCATCCTCGAGGACGGCGAGCTGGTCGGCGACATGCCGGTCGAGGCGCTGGTCGACGGCTGCCCGCTGTACGACCTGGAGCCCGAGGCGCCCACCGCCTGGGTCTACGGCAACCGCGAGACGCTCTCGGCGAGCGCCGACTCCGAGTCCACTCTCCTCGCCCTCCTCTCCGCCCCGAGCATCGCCTCGAAGCGGTGGATCTTCCAGCAGTACGACTCGCTCGTCGGCTCGCGCACGGTGCGCCGGCCCGAGGCAGCCGACGCGGCGGTCCTGCAGCTGCCGGAGTCCGGCAACGCGATCGCGGTCTCGATCGACGGCAACGGCCGGCGGGTCGCCTGCGAGCCGTTCGCCGGCACGGTCGAGGCGGTGCTCGAGTGCGCCCAGAACCTCGCCTGCGTCGGCGCCGAGCCGCTCGGCCTGACCAACTGCCTGAACTTCGGCAACCCGGAGAAGCCGGTCCCCGCCTGGCAGCTCGACCGCGCGATCAGCGGCCTCGCCGCGGTCTGCGAGGAGCTCGGCGTGCCGGTGGTCGGCGGCAACGTCTCCCTCTATAACGAGGGGCCCGACGGGCCGATCTACCCGACCCCGGTGATGGCGATGGTCGGCGAGCTGCCCGACCCCGCGCAGACGGCGCCCTCGTCGTTCGCCAAGGGGGGCGACACGATCGGC
>DATJUK010000255.1:0-9429 GCA_035502495.1 Solirubrobacterales bacterium | reverse complement strand
TCTCGTGGCGGCCACAGCCTGCCCGGGCCGCCACGAGACGCCCGGGACGAACCTCGGACGGCCGCGACGCCCACGAATCGCACCACCCGGACGCCAGCCGCCCCGGCCGCGAATCGCACCGTCCCCAGCTGTCCCGCCGCGAATCACACCGTCCCAACACCCCGCCGCGAATTGCACCGTCCCCAGCCGTTCCGGCCACGAATCGCCGTCCCAGCCGCGAATCGCGACGTCCCCACCCGTCCCCCCACCAATCGCCGTCCCTGCGCCCAATCGCCGCCACCCACCAATCGCCGTCCCCGCGGCCAATCGCTGCCCCCGCCACCAATCGCCGCCCCGCCCCGAATCGCCGCCCCCGTCCCGAATCGCCGCCCCCGCCGCGAATCGCCGTCCCGGCCACGAACCCACGCCGCCGACCCGCCCCCGCCGAACCATTCCCACTCAATTCAGACCGGCGTGCTAGGTTTTTGGGCGCCCTAATTGAGGGTCGCCTAACACCATGATCCCCACCTTCGTCATCACCCTCCGCGAGGGCGTCGAGGCCTCGCTCATCGTCGGCATCATCGCCGCCTTCCTGGTCAAGGAGGGGCGCCAGGACGCGCTGCGGCAGATGTGGGCGGGGGTCGCGATCGCGATAGTCCTCTGCGCCGCGGTCGGGATCGGCCTCGACGTCGTCGGCGAAGAACTGCCGCAACGCCAGCAGGAGGGGTTGGAGACGATCGTCGGCCTCATCGCGGTGGCCACGATCAGCTACATGATCATCTGGATGACCCGCCACTCGCGCGGGATCAAGGCCGAACTCGAGGGCGAGGCGGCGAGCGCCCTCGCCCAGGGCTCGGCGATGGCGCTGGTCGGGATGGCCTTCCTGGCCGTGCTGCGCGAGGGCTTCGAGACCTCGGTCTTCCTCCTCGCCGCCTTCCAGGACTCGACCAACACCACCGCGGCGGGCGCCGGGGCGATCCTCGGCCTCGCCGGCGCGATCGCGATCGGGGTGGGCCTCTACCGCGGCGGCGTGCACATCAACCTCTCGAAGTTCTTCCGCATCACCGGCCTGGTCCTGGTCTTCGTCGCCGCCGGCCTGCTGGCGACCGCCGCCCACACCGCCCACGAGGCGGGCTGGATCAACAGCTTCCAGACGGAAGCGGTGAGCCTGCGCTGGCTCGTCCATCCGGGCACCGTCTCCGAATCGCTCCTCACCGGGATGCTGGGTCTTCGTGCAGCGCCGACCCAGATCGAGGCTTTCGTCTATCTGGCCTACGCTGTCCCGATGGCGCTCTTCGTACTCTGGCCGCGCGGCAGGCGCAAGGCCGGTCGCAGCGGTCCCGAACAGCGCACCACCGCGGCCCAGACCCCGGCCTAGCGCGATGGCGCTGTCGCGTCGGCGACTGCTCACCTCGGCCGGGATCGGCGCGGCAGGGGTAGGCCTGGGCGCCGGCGGCTACCTGCTCGGCCACGACGCGGCGGAGGCCGACGCCGCCGAATCGACCGGCTCGGTCCCCTTCTACGGCGCGCACCAGGCGGGGATCGCGACCCCCGCCCAGGACCGCCTCTTCTTCGCCTCCTTCGACCTCGAAACCGAAAGCAAGGCCGCGTTGCGCGAGCTGATGGAAGAGTGGACGAAGGCCTCGGTGGAGATGACCGAAGGCAAGATGATCGGCACCTACACCGGCAACAACACCGAGCTGGCGCCGCCGGAAGACACCGGCGAGGCGGTCGGCCTGCCGGCCTCGAACCTGACCGTCACCTTCGGCTTCGGACCCAACCTCTTCGACCGCCCCGGGCTCGGCCTGGCGGCCCAGAAACCGGCGGCGCTGAAGCCGCTGCCGTCGCTGCCCGGCGATGAACTCAACCTGCTCGAATCGGACGGCGACATCTGCGTCCAGGCCTGCGCCGACGACCCCCAGGTCGTCTTCCACGCGATCCGCGACCTCGCCCGGATCGGCCGCGGCACGGTGGCGATGCGCTGGTCCCAGCTCGGCTTCGGCCGCACCTCCTCGACCACCACCACCCAGGAAACGCCGCGCAACCTGTTCGGGATGAAAGACGGCACCGCCAACATCAAGGCCGAGGACGGCGCGGCGATGGACAAGTACGTCTGGGTCGACGAAGGGCCCGCCTGGATGCGCGGCGGCAGCTACCTGGTGTCGCGCCGGATCGAGATGATCCTCGAGGTCTGGGACCGCTCGGCGCTGCAGGACCAGGAAGAAACGATCGGCCGGCAGAAGTACAGCGGCGCGCCGCTGGGCGAGGAAAGCGAGTTCGACCCGCTGCCGCTCGACGTCAAGGGGCCGGACGGCCGGCCGGTGATCCCGCCGCGCGCCCACGTGCGGCTCGCCTCGGCGACCGAAAACGACGGCGTGCGGATCCTCCGGCGCGGCTACTCGTTCACCGACGGGGTCGACCAGAGCCTCGGCGAGCTCGAAGCCGGGCTGTTCTTCATCGCCTTCCAGAAGGACCCGGAAAAGCAGTTCGTCGCGCTGCAGCGCAAGCTGGGCCAGTTCGACAAGTTGAACGAGTACATCAGGCACGTGGGCAGCGCCGTCTTCGCGGTCCCCGGCGGCATCGAGCCGGGCGCCTACGTCGGCGAAGGCTTCCTTTCCTGAACCTTTTCCGACCAAATCCGTAGGTCTTTGTTAGGGTCCCCTAAGCAGCACCCACCCGTGCCCGGGCCCGCGACGAACGAGACGACGTCAAGGGCCCGGGCACACCCAACTTCCTCACCAGAACCACCAATCTCTCACCAAGGAGCTTGCCGAGAATGAACCGAGTCCCTGTCCGTGCCCTGATCGCCGCGTTGGCCCTCGGCCTGGTGGCGCTCCTCGTGGCCGCCTGCGGCTCCGACAGCGGCGACGGTTCGTCGGGTAACTCCGAACAACTGTCCTTCAAGCTGACCGACGCCGGCTGCGAACCGCACGACGTCAACGCGAAAGCCGGGCCGATCAACTTCAAGGTCGAAAACGGCGGCTCGGCCGGGGTGACCGAGCTCGAGGTGCTGGAAGGGGAAACGATCCTCGGCGAGCGCGAGAACATCACCGAAGGCCTCTCCGGCAGCTTCTCGCTGACCCTCGAAGAAGGCGAATACACCGTGCGCTGCAACGGCGGCACCGAAGAAGACGGGACGCTGAAGGTGACCGGCGAACTGGCATCGAATTCCAGCCCGGCCACCGAAAAGGCGATCGACACCTACAAGAAGTACCTGCTGAAGAACTCCGAGGAACTGACCGAAAAGACGAAGCCGTTCGTCACCGCGGTGCTCGCGGGCAACATCGCCAAGGCGAAACGGCTCTACCCGCTGCCGCGCATCAACTACGAGCGGATCGAGCCGGTGGCCGAGTCCTTCGGCGACCTCGACCCGCGCATCGACGCGCGTGAAAACGACGTGCCGAAATCCGAATTCGGCGGCTTCCACCGGCTCGAGAAAGCGCTCTGGGAAGAAGACACGACGAAGAACATGGAACCGGTGGCCGAAGGCCTGCTGGAAGACGTCGAAGAACTCGAAGAACTGATCAAAGGCAAGGTCAAAATCCACGCCGTCGAGATCGCCAACGGGGCGAACGAGCTCCTGACCGAGGTCTCGACCTCGAAGATCACCGGCGAGGAGGAGCGCTACTCGCACATCGACCTGGTCGACTTCCTCGGCAACGTCGAAGGCGCCCAGGACGCGTTCCAGGCGGTCGCGCCGCTGATGCAGGGGAAGGACCAGGCGCTGGTCGACGAAGTCGAAAAGGACTTCGAAGCCGTCTACGCGGCGCTGAAGCCCTACGAAACCGACAAGTGGCCCGGTTTCGTCCTCTACACGGAACTGACCAAAGCCGACACTCGCAAACTGGCGAACGTGATCAACACCCTGGCCGAGAAATTGTCGCTCGTCCCGGCCAAAATCGCGCAGAACGAAGCGGCTTAGCGCCGGCCCTCCCGGCGGGTCGACGCGACCCGCCGGGAGGTTCCCTAGCCTGGGACGCCGATGAATCAGGCCGAGCAGATGAGCTTCGGGAGTGACCCGGGGGAACGCGCGGACGCGCTGCTCGCGGAGCTCGGCTACGCCAGCTGGCGGGCCGGGCAGCGGGAGGCGGTGATCGCGGCGCTGGAAGGCCGCGACTCGCTGATCGTGATGCCGACCGGCGGCGGCAAGAGCCTCTGCTACCAGCTGCCCGGGCTGGCCTCGGAGGACCTGACGATCGTGGTCAGCCCACTGATCGCGCTGATGCGCGACCAGTGGCTGCGGCTGACCCAGGCCGGCCACCCGGTGGCGATGGTCTCCTCGGCGATGGACGAAGCCGAATCGCGGGCGGCGCTGGAATCGGTGCGCGACGGGCGCGCCCGGATCGTCTACTGCGCGCCGGAGCGCTTCGCCTCCGGCTTCTTCCTCGAGGCGATCGGCCGCCGCCGGGTCGACCTGCTGGCGGTCGACGAGGCCCACTGCGTCTCCGAGTGGGGGCACGACTTCCGCCCCGACTACCTGCGGCTGCCGCAGATCGCCGAGCGGCTCGGCCGGCCGACGGTGATGGCCTGCACGGCGACCGCGACGGTGCCGGTGGCGGTCGAGATCGCGCAGCGCTTCGAGATGCGCGACCCGCTGCGGGTGCGGGCCGGGTTCGACCGTCCCAACCTCTCCTTCGACGTGGTCGCGCTCGAGGGCAAGGGCTCGAAGGCGCGCCGTCAGGCGCTGCTCGAGACCGGCCTCGCCGACCCCGCCAACCGGCCGGCGATCGTCTACTGCGGGACCCGCAAGGACACCGACGAGGTGGCCGAGGAGCTGCGCGGCACCGGCCTGCGGGCGCTCGCCTACCACGCCGGGATGGAGGGCCACGAGCGCTCCGTAGTGCAGCGCCGCTTCATGTCCGGCGGCGAGGACGCGGTCGATGTGGTCGTCGCCACCAACGCCTTCGGCATGGGCGTCGACAAGGCCGACGTGCGCTCGGTCTGGCACATGGCGATCCCGACCAGCGTCGAGGCCTACTACCAGGAGGCGGGCCGCGCGGGCCGCGACGGCCTGCCCGCGCGGGCGGTGATGCTGGCGATGAAGTCCGACCTCGGCCGGCTGGTGCGGTTCAACGAACAGCGCAAAGGCGACCCCGAGCTGGCGATCGCCTACGAGCGCGGCTGGCGCGCCTACCGGGCGATCAAAGACTTCATCTACGGCACCCGCTGCCGGCGCCAGGCGCTGCTCGCCCACTTCGGCGACCGCCGCGCCGAGACGCCGCCGCTCGCCCGCTGCTGCGACATCTGCGACATGCTCGACTGGCTGCCCGACCCGGAGACGATCGCGGTCCGCCGCCCCTCCGGCTCGAAGTCCGCCGCCCCGGCCCCCGACCTCTCCCCCGCCGACGCCCCGCTCTTCGAAGCCCTCAAAGCCTGGCGCCTCGAAGCCGCCCAGGGCAAGCCCGCCTACACGGTGGCCAACAACAAGACCCTCGCCGCGATCGCCGCCCGCCGCCCCACCGCCCACGCGGCCCTGATCGAGATCTCCGGCGTCGGCCCCGCGTTCGTCGGCAAGTACGCCGACGAAGTGTTCGCCCTGGTAGCCGAACACGCCCCGCCGCTGGCCGCGTAGCCCGGCCCGCCCCTCCCCGCGCGGTGAGTTCGCACTTATCGCCGCATAGCGGCGATAAGTGCGAACTCACCGTGGGCGGCGGGCCTCCGACGCCCTCGCCCGTCCCATGCCGTCTCCCCGGGACCCGGCCCTCCCGGCGGCGGCCTCAGCCTGCCCGGGTCGCCGCCGGGAGGGGCGCGTCCCTTTCCGTCCCGTGGTCGGCCCGCGTCCCTTTCCCGCCCGCCCTCCCCGCCCCGCAAACCACCTTGCAGCGGCCCTTGCGAGACCGCGCCCGGCTCGGCTGCCTTGGCACCCTGGGGAGGTGCCCGGCGCGCCTCACCGACGGGCCGCGCGCGCGGCCGTCCTGCTCACCTTCGTGCTGATCGCGGCCTGCCTTCTCGGGACGACGGCCGCCTCCGCCGGGGTGCTCGAACCGAAGGGGAAGCAGATCTACTTCGGCGTCTCCGACACCGGCGATCCGGCCAGCTTCGGCGAATTCAGCACCGCGGTCTCCAAGCACCCGGCGGTGATCGAGTCCTTTCGCTCCTGGGGCAGCGACCTGGCCCCCTCGATCCAGCGCTGGGAGATCGCCCGCGCCCGGCCGATGATCCACATCACCACCGCCGACCCGCAGACCGGCACCGAGATGCTGAGCCTCGCCGCCATCGCCCGCGGCGCCGGGGACGGCTACCTGATCCGGCTCAACCACCTCTTCGCGGCGAAGAAGATGCGCGCCTACGTGCGGCCGCTGGGCGAGCCGAACCGCTGCCTCAACGTCTACGCCGCCTACGAATGCGCCGGCAAGCCGCGCGAGGCGGCCGACTCGGCCCGCAACTACCGGCGCGCCTTCCGTCGCATCTACGTGATCGTCCACGGCGGCGGCAAGGCGAAAGCGATCAACAAACGCCTTGCCGAAGCCGGGCTGCCACCGCTGAACGCGACCCTCGGCGGGCTGCCGAAGGCGCCGGTCGCGGTGATCTGGAGCCCCCTCCCCTCCGGCTCGCCGACGACCAAGAAGAACCTGCCGCAGCACTACTTCCCGGGGAAGCGATGGGTCGACTGGACGGGGACCGACTTCTACGCCTCCTATCCCGAATGGGGCGCGCTCACCCGCCTCTACGAGCGCTATCCGGAAAAGCCGTTCGCGATCACCGAGTTCGGGGTCGAAGCCGGCGACGACCCGAACTTCGTCTCCCACCTCTTCGCCTGGGTCCACGCCCACCCGCGGGCGAAGATGATCGTCTACTACCAGGACTTCGGCTCGACCTCGAGCTACCGGATCCAGAACTACGCCGAAAGCCTGGCGGTGCTCACCGACCGCCTCCACGACGGGCTTTTCCCCGCCTATGCGCCCGGTGCGCCGCACCTGCCGCCGCCGCCCCCGGGTGGGCTCGCACCGGGTTAGGCGCGACGAAGGCGTTCGACACCGCGGGCCTCACCGGGTGGATCGGTTCCAGCGCGGTGATGCTCGAGTAGCCGGTCAGATACAGGTCCTGGCCGTCGGAGATGATCGGCGAGTAGGTCCCCTTCGGGTAGCTGAAGACGCGCCTGCCGGAGTGCATCATGTAACCGGTGGTGGTCTGGTTGGTGAACTCGGCGACGTAGACGATTTCGCCGATCGCCGAGAGCGAGCCGACCACCTGGCCGCCCGCCGAGCGGCTCCAGCGCACGCTGCCGGTCTTCGCGTCGAGCGCGTAGATGTTGCCGTCGAAGGAGCCGATGTAGACGGTCGGCGGGCTGTGCTTGGTGCTCGCCACGGTCGGGCTCGAGTAGGCGTAGCCGCCGGTCGAGTAGGTCCAGGCGAGTTCGCCGTCGGACATGTCGAAGCTGTAGACGCGGTCGTCGTTGTTGCCCGCGTAGACGCGGCCGAAGGCGACCACCGGGGTCGAGTAGAACTCGCCGCCGCTGATCCCGGTCCCCAGCGACCCGGTCGACCAGATCAGCTTGCCGGTGTCGGCGTCGACCGCGTTCATGCTGCCGCCGTAGTCGCCGACGAAGAGCCTGCCGCCGTAGTAGGCGGGCGCCGCCTTCACCGGCCCCGACAGCTGGGTGGCCCAGCGGATGTGCCCGTTGACGGTGGAGACCGAGTAGAGCTTGCCGTCTTCGCAGCCGAAGTAGATGCTGCCGTCCCGCACCAGCGGCGAGGACTCGGCCCGTCCCGGCAGGCTCTTTTTCCAGATCACCTTGCCGTCGCTCGCGTTCAGCTTGACGATGTGGCCGGGGACCAGGTTGACGATGTAGAGGCGGTGTTTGTAGTAGGTCGGCGAGGAGGCGTTGAGGCGCCCGATCCGCCGTTCCCACAGCTTCTTCCCGGTCTTCGCGTCGAGGGCGAAGGCGAAGCCCGAGTTGTTGACCGCGTAGAGGACGCCGCCGACGTAGATCGGCGGGAACTCGAGCAGCGGCTTCTCGGTGTAGCGCCAGAGCTTGCGGAACGGCGGCCGGATCCCCTTCGCCGGGAGGTAGCGGGTGCGCTGCGGGTTGAGCCCGTACATCGGCCAGTTGACCCGCTTCGGTTCGCCGTGTACCGGCTTCGGCGCTTCCTTCGGCTTTTCCGGTTTGAAGTGGCGGATCGCGGCTTCGTTGTGGACGTCGGGGGGCCGCTTCAGCTCCTCGTAGGCGACGACCACCGCCGCCACCCCGATCACGACCACGGCGATCAGGGCGATCGCCCAGCGCCGGTGCTCGCGCCACAGCCTGCGCGGATGGACGAGAAGGACGAGGGCCGAGCGCAGGCGCCTAGCCACGCCAGCGCTGCGGATCGGAGTCGGGGACCGGGTGGGCCTCGCCGATCGCGGCGAGGTGGTCGAGACAGGCGAGGACGATCTGGAGCATGAAGCCGGCGGTACCGGGGTTCAGGTTTTCGCGGCCGACGATCTTTTCGACCAGGTCGAACGCGGTGGGTTCCGGGGAGGCGGCGAGCGCGGCGCGAACGCGGTCGAGCAGATCCCCGGCCCGCCCGCGGACGTCGGCGATCTTCGCCCTCGGTTCGCGAAACGGTTTGCCGTGCCCGGGCAGGCAGAGGTCGACGTCGAGCGGCTCGATCAGGTCGAGGCTGGCGATGAATTCGCCGTACGGGTCGGGCGTGTGGCCGTAGTCGAAGAAGAGCACCGCGCGGCCGAGCAGGTGGTCGCCGGAGAGCATCAGCTTGCGCTCGGGCTGGACCAGGCAGACGTGCGAGGGGGCGTGGCCGGGGGTCTCGTAGACCTGCCAGGCGCCGACGTCGGTCTCCACCTCGACCCCCGGCACGAGCTCCCGGTCGGGGGCGCGGATGCCGTCGACCAGCTCTTCCGGTTTGGCCGCTCGCTCCTGTCGGTAGCGGTCCAGGGCCGTGAGCGGGACGCCGCTCATCCTCCCTACCTCGAGGCGCGCTTCCAACGCCGCGTCGGGATCGTCTACCTGCTGGCGGATGTGCTCCCACCTCGGGTGCATCCACAACTCACAACCGGTCTCCGCGCAGATCGATGCGGCGAGCCCGTAGTGGTCGGAGTGCGAGTGGGTGCAGACGACGAGCTCGACGTCTTCGACCCCGAAGCCCGACTGGGCGAGCGCCAGGTCGAGCATCCGCAGCCGCCCGCGCCCCCCGACCCCGGTGTCGAAGAGAACGATCCCGGCCCCCCGCTGCACCGCCCACGCGTTCCCGTGCGGAACCCCCGGCCAAGGGCAGGGCAGCTTCAGCCGCCAGATCCCCGGCTGGATCCGTTCGGTGCGCGGCTTGACGACGGTCGCCTGGGCCATCCCCGGATCCTCTCAGGTGCCCCGCCCGGATACTCGTCACAAAGTCGCGACCGTCACAAGCGCATGACCATCCGCCCGAATCAAGCCGAATAGCAGGGGACGGCGCGCCCCGCGACCAGGCCGACAGACGCCGCGCCCGTCCCCTGCCCCCGTCCACCCCCGTG
>DATJUK010000254.1:0-5763 GCA_035502495.1 Solirubrobacterales bacterium | reverse complement strand
GCGGCCACAGCCTGCCAGGGCCGCCTCCGAGACGCCCGGGACGCACGGTCCTCGATCGACCGGGCCCCGGACCCTCACCAGTCCGCCGCGCCACCCCGCACCCGCCACCCCGCACCCGTCCGCCGCGCACCCGCCACCCCGCACCCGTCCGCCGCGCGCCCGTCCGCCGCGCGCCCTGCACCCGCCGCCCGGCACCAGCGCCCCATCCACCTGCGCACGGGCGCGAGGAATGTGCCCTTTGAGGCGCGCTTCTTAGCGGCGCATTAGCGCGCCGTAAGCCGCAATTAATCCTGCAAGCGATGGATTTTCTGCGCCGTGCGGGTCGGCCGCGTTTCGACTTGGCACGCTTGCAATCATGGACCGTTCTGCCCGGCGAACGGACTGAAATATGAGCTGGTTGACCCGGATATTCCGCCTCGGCGGGCGCGACATGGCGGTCGACCTCGGCACCGCGAACACGCTCGTCTACGTGCGCGGGCGCGGCATCGTGCTGTCCGAGCCCTCGGTGGTCGCGATCGATACGAAAACCGGCCAGGTGCACGCGGTAGGCGTCGAAGCGAAGCGGATGATCGGCCGCACGCCCGGCAACATCACCGCGATCCGGCCGCTGAAGGACGGCGTGATCGCCGACTTCGAGGTGACCGAACAGATGCTGCGGCACTTCATCCAGTCGGTTCACTCGAACCGCTTCGCCCACCCGCGGGTGGTCGTCTGCGTGCCCTCCGGGGTGACCGGGGTCGAGAAGCGCGCGGTCGAGGAGGCCTGCCTCTCGGCCGGCGCCCGCCAGGCCTACCTGATCGAGGAGCCGATGGCGGCGGCGATCGGCGCCGGCCTGCCGGTCGCCGAGCCGACCGGCTCGATGATCGTCGACATCGGCGGCGGCACCAGCGAGGTCGCCGTGATCAGCCTCGGCGGGATCGTCGTCTCGCAGTCGATCCGGGTCGGCGGCGACGAGCTCGACGAGGCGATCGTCGCCCACTGCAAAAACACCTACAAGCTGGCGATCGGCGCCCAGACCGCCGAGGAGGTCAAGCTCGAGGCCGGCTCGGCGGCGCCGCTGCCGACCGAGGTCCGCACCGAGATCCGCGGCCGGGACCTGGTCAGCGGGCTGCCGAAAACGATCGAACTGAGCTCCGAGGAGGTCCGCCAGGCGCTCGAGGAGCCGGTCGGCCACATCGTCGCCGCGGTCAAGGAGACGCTCGACCAGACGCCGCCGGAGCTGGCCGGCGACATCATGGATCGCGGCATCACCCTGGCGGGTGGCGGCGCCCTCCTGCAGGGCCTCGAGCAGCGGCTCCACGACGAGTGCCAGATGCCCTGCCAGCTGGCCGAGTCGCCGCTGACCTGCGTCGCGGTCGGCTCGGGGATCTCGCTGGAGGAGTTCGAGACGATCCACCGCACCGGTCCGAGGTAGGGCGGGGCGGGTGTATCGCAAGCAAGTACGCCGCCGCCGCGCCGTCCTCGCCCTCCTGATCGTCGGCTCCTTCGCGCTGCTGACCCTCACCTACGGGCAGGGCTCCAACGGCCTCCAGCGCGGCGTCACGGCGGTCTTCGCGCCGGTCTCCACGGTCCTCGACCGGGCGCTCAAGCCCGCCCGCGACCTGATCAACTGGGTCGACGAAACCTTCGACGCGCGGGGCAAGAACCACAGGCTCGAAGAAGAACTGCAGGTGGCCCGCAAGGAGGCGGTCGGCGGCAAGGTCGCGCTCGCCGAAAACGAAGAATTCCGCGGCCTGCTGAAGCTCGACCGATCCGGCGCGATCCCGAGCGGCTACCGACCGGTGACCGGTCGCGTCATCGGCCTCTCGCCGACGGTCTGGTTCAGCGACGTGATGATCGACGTCGGCTCCGGCGACGGGGTGAAGCCGCACGACCCGGTGATCGATCCCGACGGGCTGATCGGCCAGGTGACCGCGGTCACCGGCGGCACCGCGAAGGTGATGCTGCTCTCCGACCACTCGAGCGCGATCGGGGTCAAGGTGGTCCCGACCGGGACCCTGGGGATCGTCAAGCCGACGGTCGGCGAACCGGAAACCCTCGTCCTCAGCTTCCTCAACTCGGACAAGAACGTCCACAAACGCCAGGCGGTGGTGACCTCGGGCTGGTCGGGCGAAGGGATCGAATCGCGCTTCCCGCCCAACATCCCGGTCGGCGAAATCACCAAGGCCTCGCTGATCGTGCAGGAGGCGCAGGAAAAGGTGAACGTGCGCCCCTACGCCGACCTCCGCAACATCGGCACCGTCCAGGTGCTCACGGGGGGAAGCCGCAAGTGATCCTGACCCCGAAAATCGTCGCCCGGCTGATCTTCGTCGGGCTCTTCGGCGTGCTGCTGCAGCTGACCTTCTTCTCCCAGGTCGAGCTGTTCCACGTCAGCCCCGACGTGCTGCCCGCGCTGGTGGTCAGCCTCGGCCTGCTGGGCGGGACGATGACCGGGGCCGTCTCCGGCTTCGCGATCGGCTTCCTGCTCGACTGCCTGCTGATCCAGCCGCTCGGCGGCGCCTCGCTGGTGCTGATCGCGGTCGGCTACGCGGCGGGGACCTTCCGCGAGCGCTTCGAGATCCACAGCCGCTTCGTCGCCCCGCTCCTCTGCGCGCTGCTCACCTTCGCCGCCGAGCTCGGCTTCGGCGCGGTCGAGGCGATGTTCGGGATCCACACCGACGTCAGCATCCTGGTGCTGCGCGACATGCTGATCAAGAGCGTCTTCGCCTTCTTCCTCGGCTGGGCGATCTACGCCGGCCTGCGGCGCCTGGTGCGCCCGGCGCTGGTCGACGAGGCGACGGTGCGGCGGACGCGACGACCGACGGTGCTGGGAGCGTAGGCCGGTGGCGACGGGAAAGGGCCGCTGATGTACCTGCGACCGGAGGACCGGGCGCGGCCGAGCCGCATGGCGCTGCGGATCGCCGTCGTCGGCGGGGTCGCCGTGGCGCTCTTCGCGATCCTCTTCTTCCGCCTCTGGTCCCTGCAGATCATCGACGGCGCCTCGAACCTCGCCGAGGCGAAGAACAACCGCACCCGCTCGGCCAAGATCATCGCCCCGCGGGGCAAAATCGTCGCCCGCAACGGCGACGTCCTGGTCGACAACCGGACCAGCCTGGCGCTCCAGGTCGATCCGACCAAACTGCCGGAAGACCCCGCCGAAGAAGCCGCCGAGCTGAAGCAGATCGGCGAACTCGTCCACCTGAAGCTGCCCCAGGTGCGCAAGCGGATCGCCGAAGAAGAGAAGATCGTCGCCGCCGGGGCGCCGCTCACGATCCGTCGCGGCGTCGGCTACGACCTCATCTACTACATCGAAGAACACAAGGGGAAGTTCCCCGGGGTGACGGTGGAAAAAGTCTTCGTCCGCAACTATCCGGAAGAAGACGAGGCGGCGCAGATCCTCGGCCACACCGGCGAGGTCTCCGAAAAAGAACTCGAAAGCGGGCCCTATGTGGGGACCGAACCGGGCGAAGTGGTCGGCAAGGAAGGCCTCGAGTACAGCTACGACAAGATCCTGCGCGGGACGCCGGGGATCTCGCGCTACCAGGTGAACGCGATGGGGGAGCCGACGCCGGGCGGGAACCTGACCTCGACGCCGCCGCAGCCGGGGGACAACCTGAAGCTGACGATCAACCCGGCGATGCAGAAGGCGGGCGAAGCGGCGCTCGCCGAACGCGGGCTGCCGGGCGCCTTCGTCTCGATGAACGTCAAGACCGGGGAAATCCTCGCGATGGGCTCGGCGCCGACCTACGATCCGTCGGTCTGGACCAAGCCGCTGTCGAACAAGCAGTACGAAGAACTCTCCTCCGAAGAAACGGGCGACCCGCTTTTCAACCGGGCTACCTCGTCGGCCTACCCGACGGGCTCGACCTACAAGATCATCACCGCGCTGGCGGGGCTCGAAAACGGCGTCTTCACGCCCGACACCGTCGTCGACGACACCGGGTCGATCGAAGTCGGCGGCCAGACGTTCGAAAACTCCGAAGGCGAGATCAACGGCCCGATCACGCTGGTGCCGGCGCTGGAAAAGTCCTCCGACGTCTTCTTCTACACGCAGGGCTACAAAATGTGGAAGACCGACTACCTGCAGGAATGGTCGGCGAAGATGGGGATCGGGCGGCCGACCGGAATCGACCTGCCCTTGCCGCCGGGCGCCGAAGGGCTGGTGCCGAGCAAGAAGTGGACGGAAGAAGAAATCGCCGACGGGAACGAATACATCGAATCCTGGGGGCCGGGACAGAACATCCAGTTGGCGGTCGGCCAGGGGTATCTGCAGACCGACCCGCTGGAGATGGGGATCGCCTACGCGGCGCTCGGGAACGGGGGCACGATCGTCACGCCGCACCTGGGCAAGGAAGTGATGGACCCGGCCGGCCGGGTCCTGCGGGAAATCGACCCGGGCCCGCGCCGCCACGTGAAGATCGACCCCGGATACCGGCAGCTGATCATGGAAGGGCTCCATGACGTGACCTCCGGGCCGGGTGGGACGGCGACGAGTGTCTTCAAGGAATTCCCGATCCCGATCGCGGGCAAGACCGGCACCGCCGAACGCGGCTTCCCCCACGCCAACCAGGCCTGGTTCATCTCCTTGGCCCCGTATCCGAACCCGGACATCGTCACCGTGGTGACGATCGAGGAAGGCGGCTTCGGCGCCGAAACCGCCGCCCCCGCGAACAAGCAGATCCTCGAAGCGTATTTCGCCCACCAGCTCAAGCAGGAAGCGGAAAAGGAAGGCGAATCGGAAACGGGTGAAGCCGGCGAAGCGACCGAAACCGGCGCATACGTCGAAGAAGAAGCCCCGCCGGCGACGGAAACCGGGGGCGTCGGATGATGTACGCGACGCGGGCGCGCCAGGCGCGGCCGGAGCTTTTCGACGACCGGCCGACGCTCGGCGAGCGGCTCGGCCTCGCCCAGATGGACTGGGTGCTGACCCTCGCCGCGATCGCGCTGGTCGCCTTCAGCGTCTTCACCCTCGGCCAGGCGACCCTGCACGATGTTCCCGGCAACCCGCACTACTACGTCGAGCGCCAGGCGATCTACGGGATCGCCGGGATCGTCGGCATGCTGGTCCTCGGCCGGGTCGACTACTCGCGCTTCCGCGAGCTCCGCGTCGGCATCTACACCTTCCTCTGCGCCTCGATCGCGCTGGTCTTCTTCGTCGGCGCCGCGGCGCTCGGCTCGCGGCGCTCCTTCGAACTCCCGTTCTTCTCCTTCCAGCCCTCCGAGCTGGCCAAGCTGCTGCTCGTCCTGGCCCTGGCGGGCTTCGTCATCGACGGCGCGCGGAGGGGCTCGCCGCTGCGGCGAACGGCCCGCTATCTGGCTCTGGGACTGTTCCCGGCGGCGATGGTCTTCCTGCAGCCGGACCTCGGCACCGCCCTCGTGCTGGTCGTCGGAACCCTCGCCGTGATGTACTTCGGGGGAGTTCCATGGCCTCACTTCGCTGTCATAGGCGGCGCCATCGCCGCCCTCATAGCTTTAGTCCTCGTGGTGGCGCCCGCCGTCGGCCACCCCGTGCTCAAGGAATACCAGGAACAGAGGCTCACCTCGTTCCTGCATCCGAGCTCGGATCCGGCGGGTGCGGGCTACCAGCAGGACCAATCGATGGTTGCCATCGGCGCCGGTCAGAAGACCGGGCGCGGCAACCAAGCCACCCAGACGCGGCTCGACTTCGTGCCCGAGCGCTCGACCGACTTCATCTTCGCGGTGATCGGCGAGCGCTACGGGTTCTTGGGCGCCGCGTTCGTCCTATCCCTGTACGCCCTTCTCATCTGGCGGGCGCTGCGGATC
>DATJUK010000253.1:0-43696 GCA_035502495.1 Solirubrobacterales bacterium | reverse complement strand
GTGGCGGCCACCGCCTGCCCGGGCCGCCACGAGACGCCCAGGACGTCGGTCCCCCCTCGACCGGCCCCCGGATCGCGCCGTCCCGATCGACCCGCCCCCGAATGGGCGTCGCACCGACCGGCTGCCGCCGGATCGCACCGTCCCCAGTCGACCCGTCCCCGGATCGCGCCATCGCCATCGACCCGCCCTCGAATCGACCCGTCCCCCATCGATCCGTCCCCGGATCGCGCCGTCCCGATCGACCCGCACTCCACATCGACCGCCCCCCGGATCGCGCCGTCCCGATCAACCCGCCCCCGAATGGGCGCCGCCCCGATCGACTGCCCCCCAATCGCCCCCCGGATCGCGCCGCTTCCATCAACCCGCCCCCGGATCGGCGTCGCGCCCGGCCGCCCCGGACCCCTGCCGTCGCACCGACCGGCTAGTCGAGGTCGACGTCGCGGTGCTTCACCCGCACCACCACGTCGTCGCGGCCCTCGAGGTCGCGGCGGATGCGGTCGGCGACGGTGACCGAGCGGTGGCGGCCGCCGGTGCAGCCGATCGCGATCGTCAGGTGGCTCTTGCCCTCGGCGACGTAGGCGGGGACGAGGAACTCGAGCAGCGGCATCAGCCGGCCGTAGAACTCGCCCGCCTGGGTGCCCGACTCGACGTACTCGCGCACCTTCTCGTCCTGACCGGTCATCGGTCGCAGCTCGAGGTCGTAGTGGGGGTTGGGCAGGAAGCGGACGTCGAGGGTGAGGTCGGCGTCGCGCGGCGGCCCGTTCTTGAAGCCGAAGGTGAGCAGGGTGAGGGCGAGCTTCCCGGCCCGCTCGGTGCCGAGCAGCTCGTCGGCGAGCCGGCGGCGCAGTTCGTGGCCGGTCAGGTCGGTGGTGTCGATGACGATGTCGGCGCGCTCGCGCAGCGGCGCCAGCATCTCCCGCTCGGCCCGGATCCCGTCGACGATCCGCCCTTCCGGGGCCAGCGGGTGGCGCCGGCGGGTCTCCTTGTAGCGGTCGAGCAGGGTCTGCTCGTCGGCCTCGAGGAAGAGCAGCTTCGGCTCCGGCCCGTTGCGTTCGAGGTCGTCGAGCACCTGCAGCAGGTCGTCGAAGTAGTCGCCGCCGCGCACGTCGGAGACGATCGCCGCGCACTCGACCCCGGAGCCCTCGTGGATGAAGAGCTCGCCGAGCCCGGCGATCATCCGCGGCGGCAGGTTGTCGACGCAGAAGTAGCCGCCGTCCTCGAAGGCGGCGATCGCTTCCGACTTCCCCGCCCCGGAGTGCCCGGTGATGATCACCAGGGTCATCTCGCGGCGGGCCTTTGCCTCGGCGACGGTGTCGGTCTCGCTAGCCAATTCGATTGAGCTGCTCGTGGATCTCCCGCCCTACTTTGCCAGGCAGGCCGGGCACCGACTCGAGTTCCTCGCGGGTGGCGGCGAGCAGCCGCTCCGGCGAGCCGAAATGCTGCAGCAGGGCGCGCTTGCGAACCGGCCCGATCCCCTTCAGCTCGTCGAGCACGGAGCCGGTCATCGCCCGGTCGCGGCGGCCGCGATGGTGTTCGATCGCGAACCGGTGCGCCTCGTCGCGCACCCGCTGCAGGAGCTGGTTGGCCTCGGACTCTCTCGGCAGCTCGATCGGGTCCGCGCGTCCCGGGACGAAGACCTCCTCCTCGCGCTTGGCGAGGCTGAGGATCGTCACCCCGAGCTCGGCGAACGGCTGCAGCGCCCGCATCCCGGCGGCGAGCTGGCCTTTGCCGCCGTCGATCATGATCACCGAGGGGAGCGAGGAGAAGCTGGCGTCGCGCTTGCCGTCGTGCGGGGAGAGGTCGGCCTGTTCGAGGTAGCGGTTCAGCCGCCGGGTCAGCACCTCCTCCATCGAGGCGAAGTCGTCGGGGCCGACGCTCCCCTCCGCGCGCAGGTCGCCGCGCACTTTGAAGCGGCGGTAGTCGGACTTCTTCGGCGCGCCGCCCTCGAAGACGACCATCGAGGCGACCGTGTGCTCGCCGCCGATCGTCGAGATGTCGAAGCCCTCGATCCGCACCGGCAGCTCGTCCAGGCCGAGCGCCTCGGCGAGCGAGCTGAGGCTCTCGACCCGGCGGGCGCGACGGTGCTCGCGCCGCAGCCGGTCCTGGTCGAGGGCCAACTGGGCGTTGCGCTCGGCGAGCTCGCGCAGCCGGCGTTTGTCACCGCGCTCGGCGGCCCGCACCTCGACCGGGGAGCCGCGCCGATCGCTCAGCGCCTCGGAGATCAGCGCGGTGCGCTCGCGCAGGTAGGGGCCGACGATGATCGTCCGCGGCATCGAGGGCGAGGCCGAGTAGTACTGGCCGATGAACTCCTCGGTCACCTCGGCGAGGTCACGTTCGCCTTCGTTGTCGAGGTAGAAGCTCTGACGCTCGGCGAGGATCCCGTCGCGGACCTGGAAGACCTGCGCGTTGGCGTCGGCGCCCTCGACCGCGACCCCGATCAGGTCGGCGGTGCCGACCGTGCCGCCGGCGACGCGCTGGCGCTCGAACAGCGAGCGGATCGCCTTCAGCCGGTCGCGGTAGATCGCCGCCCGCTCGAATTCCTCCGCGCCCGCGGCCTCCCCCATTTTCGCTTCCTGCTCCTTTTCCACCTGGCGGTAGCGGCCGGAGAGGAAGTCGATGATCGCCTCGATGTTGCGCCGGTACTCCTCCTGGGACACGTGGCCGACGCAGGGCGCCCCGCAG
Source organism: Solirubrobacterales bacterium (assembly GCA_035502495.1). GTDB lineage: Bacteria > Actinomycetota > Thermoleophilia > Solirubrobacterales > 70-9 > VAYN01. The sequence goes on along the minus strand of DATJUK010000253.1, from coordinate 41,014 downwards.
CGCTTGATGTAGTAATCGAGGCAGGGGCTGCCGGAGCGGCGGCCCGGCTCGGCGCCCTCGCAGGTGCGGAACTGGAACAGTTTGCCGAGCAGGTCGAGCGTCTCGCGCAGGCGCTTGGCGCTGGAGAAGGGGCCGAAGTAGGCGCGGTGGGCGCGGTGCTTCTCGCGGGTGAAGTAGACGCGCGGGTAGTCCTCGTCGAGGCTCACGGCGACGTAGGGGTAGGACTTGTCGTCGCGCAGGCGGATGTTGAAGCGCGGCCGGTGGCGCTTGATGAAGCTCTGCTCGGCGAGCAGGGCCTCGGCCTCGTTGGCGGTGACCAGGGTGTCGATGCGGTCGATGCGGCTGGTCAGGCGCGGCTCGCCGCCGCTGAAGTGCGAGGCGATCCGTTTTTTGATCGACCGCGCCTTGCCGACGTAGAGCAGCTCGTCGTCCTCCCCGTAGAAGAGGTAGACGCCCGGCTGGTCGGGCAGCCGGCGCCGCTGCTCGGCGACCCGCTCGGCGCGGCCGAGCGCCGCGTTTCCGTTTTCGTCGGCCATCTCCTCAAAGGGTAGGCTGCCGCCCAGCGCGGCTTTCGAGGCCGGGCCAGACAGGGCGACCAGGAGGAGCGCGATGACCACCCCACCGGAGCTGAACACGCTGCAGATCGAGATCGACGGGGAGCTCGGCATCCTCACCCTGAACCGGCCCGACGCCTTCAACGCGATGAGCCCGGAGATGATCGAGGAGCTGACCACGGCGATGGCCTGGCTGGCCGACGAGGCGCCGATCCGGGCGCTGATCGTCACCGGCGCCGGGGCCGCCTTCTGCGCCGGCGGCGACATCACCTGGTTCCGCAAGGGGATGGAGGACCCCGACGTCGACATCGCCGCCAACGTGCGCCGCGGCGCCGACGCGCTCCACATGGCGATCGTCGACCTGCGCCGGATCGAGGTGCCGGTGATCGGCGCGATCAACGGCCCGGCGGCCGGGGCGGGCTTCTCCCTGGCGCTCGCCTGCGACCTGCGGATCGCCGCCGACAGCGCCTTCTTCGCCCCCGCCTACGGCCGCATCGGGGCCTCCCCGGACGGCGGCATGACCTATTTCCTGCCCCGTGTGCTGGGGCCGGCGAAGGCGCTGGAGCTGCTGCTCGACGACCCGAACCTGCCCGCCGCGGACGCCCTCGGGATGGGAATCGTCAGCGAGGTGGTCGCCAAGGACGAGCTGATGGGACGGGCCCGCGAGCGCGCCGGAAAGCTCGCCGCGCTCGCTCCCTACTACGTGAAGATGGCCAAGCGCCTGGTCGGCGTCAGCCTCGACAACTCGCTTCCCGAGCACCTGCAGCTGGAGCGCCACGGGATCGCCGACAGCATGGCGACCGAGGACGCCCAGAACGGCGTCGTCGCCTTCTTCGGCGGCGAGAAACCGGTGTTCGAGGGTCGATAGCGCAAGAAACGTCGCGCGTTCCGCGTTTCCTGTGCATGGGCCAGGAAACAGAGGACGAGAAAACTCAAGCCAAGGCGCCGGCGGCCGAGCCACCCGTGGAGCCGATCTACCTGGGATTCGGGAGCTTCCAGTTCCAGCTCACCGACTCCGCGCCGGCCGGCTACAAGGAATCGGAGTACCTGCGGTGGGTCAGCTCGGGGCTCGAAGCGATCGACGGCGTCAGCGGCGTCGAGGTCACGAGGCTGCGCCCGGAGATGGACGAGGAGCTGGAAAAGCCCGCGACGATCGCCGGCTACGCGGAGACCGGTGAGCCCGTCCCCTTCGTCGAGTTCACGCGGATCGACTTCGACCTCCACATCTCGCAGGAGGCCCAGGAAGAGCTGGCCAAGCAGAACGACCTGGTCGCCTACGACCTGGGCGAGGACTTTCGGGTGCGGATCGGCGACGGCTGGAAGCTGCCCTGCGCGATGGTCTGGGGCACCGCCTGCGGCGGCCAGAGGAACGCCTCCGAAGCCCTGGCGCTGGTCCGCGAAGCCCTCGCCGCCGGATTCGCCAAGCAGGACGACTCGCCGATCGCGTTCGAATGGCTGGAGCGCACGCCCGCCTTCTTCACGGTCCACCTGGAGAGGGGCGCCGCCGGCCAGGAGGAGGAGTTCAGGCAGCTGGATCGCTACCGGATCGGCTACGACCACTACAAGTTCTCCTACAGCCGCGAGAAATTCGACGACGACAAGGCGGCCACCGAAGGATTCTTCTCGCGGATCATCTGGGAGCTCGACCTGATGTACCGGACGGTGCGGGCGCGGAAGCGGCGCTCGCGGGCGTGGGCCGAAGTGACCAGGGACACGCAGCAGATCCTCGACGCCTACGAAGGCACCGGCCTGCGGAACTCGCTGCGCCGCATGTCGCAAGGCCGCAGGATCAATCGCGCCCTGATCGCCCTCGCCCGGGTCGAGCTTTCCCAGCGCGAGGAGCTGCAGGAACTGCGGGGGAGCTTCGAGCGCCGCTACAGGTCGGGCAACATCACCCTGATCGAAGCTCCGGTCTCCGACGACCTGAGCGAATTCACCGTGATCCCGGTCGAGCCGCTCTCGAAGCTGCTGGAAATGTTCGACGCCCGCCGCAACACCGCGCGCGGCGTGGCGATCGCGACCATCGCCTCGCTGATCGGCGCGATCGTCGCCGCGGTCGCCACCCTGGTCGCGGCCGGATAGACCCGCCGATGGGCCGAAAACTCCAGATCCGGTGGAGTTTTCGGCCCATCGACCTCGCCTCGACCTCGTTCAGCCGGGAGGGGCCATCAGGCGGGTTACCGATTCGCCGACGAAGCTCGGCTTGGGGGCTCCCTCGACGGTGATCGTGAACTTGGTCACCGCCTGCCACCAGCCGCCCTCGAGCTCGTCGAAGGAGACCAGCTCGGCGGTCGCGGTGATCTGGCTGTCGACCGGCACCGGGGCCGGGAAGCGGACCTTGTTCCAGCCGTAGTTCACCCCGAGGGCGAAGCCGGTCGCCTGGGTCAGCTCTTTGCGGAAGCTGTCGGCGAGCGACAGGGTCAGGTTGCCGTGGGCGATCGTCGTCCCGTAGGGGCTCTCCTTCTTCGCCCGCTCCGGGTCGACGTGGATCCACTGGTGGTCACCGGAGACCTCGGCGAACCCGTCGATCAGCTCCTGCGTCACCGTGCGCGGATCGCTCGGGCCGATCTCCTGCCCGACGATCGCCTTCATCCCCTCGACGCCGTCGACCTCGATCCCCGCCATCAATCGGTCCACCAGTCTTTGAGGACTTCGCCGTCGTTGTCGTGACGGGCGCCGACCGCGAGCAGCGAGATCCCCTCCGGCCCGGCCTCGAAGCCGCGCGCCACCTCGGGCGAGATCCGGATCGCGTCCATCTCGACGATCTCCACGATCTCGTCGTCCATTTTCATCAGCCCCGAGCCGGCGATCACCACGTAGATCTCCTCCGCCTCGTCGTGCTTGTGACCGAACGGCATCCGCACCCCGGGGTTCAGCTTCAGGTGGCTGATGCCGGTGCGCTCGGCTTCGAGCTCGTCCTTGGCGAAGCGGACCTCCCCCATCTCGCCGAAGCCGAAGCCCGGCGCCGCGTCCTCCACCTCGCCGAGGTTCTTGTGCGTGTAAGCGGCCATTCCCTCTCCTCTCGCTCTGGGTCCCAGTCGGTTCGCCGCATAGCCTACGAGGCGAGCACCGGACCGTCGCCGACGACCTCATGCCACCAACCTCACTTCGAAGGCCGGGACGGCGAGGCCGCCGGCGCCGCCGAGCAGCGCCATGATGCGGGCGACGTAGGCGCTGGTCTCCGGGATCGCGGGGACGCAGGAGCAGGCTTCGACCGGCGCGGGGCCGGCGTTGTAGGCGGCCAGGGCGAGCTCAGGGGAGCCGAACCGACGGATCAGGTCCGACATCAGGTGGGCCTGGGCGTCGATGGCCGCGACCGGATCGAAGGGATCCTCGAGCCCGTACGAGGCAGCCGTCCCCGGCATGAACTGGGCGATCCCGACCGCGCCCGCGGGCGAGACGGCGAAGGGATTGAAGTTGCTCTCCGCCATCAGCTGCGCCGCCAACAGCGCCGCCGAGACGCTCCACCTCGCCCCCGCGCCGATCAGGGTGTCGCGAAAGCGCGGCGGGACGAAGCCCGGCAGCGTCGCGCCGCCCGGCGGGGCGACGTCCGGGCCCGGTCCGGTCACCACGTCGCCGGCGGCCGAGCAGGGCGCGGGCGGGCGGTCGTAGCCCATGTGCCAGGCCTCCCACGCATACCGCTGCACGAAGCCGAAGCGGCTCCCGTTGGCGTCGATCCAGGCGTAGGCGGATTCGGGACCGAGGTCCAGCTCGGTGGCGCAGCGGTGCAGCGAGGTGCCCGGCGGCGCCACCCATTTCGGGTCGGGATGGGCGGCGAACAGCGCCGCCTGTTCGGCGTCGGAGCGGAAGCCGGAGACGACGACCAGGGCGATGCCGTCGGCGGCGGCCGCGGCGGCCATCCGGTCGTATGCGACGGCCACGTCGGGCCGCATCCCCTTGCCGTCGCGGTAGACGAGGGGCCCGCTGTAGCCGCCCCCGCTCGCCACCGCCGGGCCTTCGCCGCCGGCGGCGGTGACCGGCGCCGCCGCTTCGGCTTCGGCGCTCGCCTCGACCTGCCGCGCGCCGGACCCGAGGTCGAGCTTCGCCACGACGGTCGCCTTCGCCCGCACCGGGGCGAAGGACGATCGATCCGGGAAGCCGACCCGCACCCGCGCGGGTTCCACCCCGTTGCGGCGGCCCGCGAGGAGGGCGGCGGCGCGGGCATCGGCGAGGTAGGCCGGCTTGGCCAGGTGGGACGGGTTGGGGGCGCCGTTCGACAGCCGCGGCGGCGAGAGGAGCCGCGGCAGCTCGTCGCGCATCGAGCGCACCGCCGAGATCGCCGCCAGGTCGGCGGCGCGCTGGACGCGGCCCTTGCCGGTGACCGCCCCGGCGATGGCGACCAAGGCGAGGGCGGCGGCGATCAAGACCAGGCAGCCGCCGATCGCCAGGACCAGCGCCTGGCCCGCTTCCGACCCGACCGAGCGGCGCCTCCGAACCTTCGCCACGCCCCGTCCGTAGACCGGGCAGCCATTCCCGACGAAGGAGTCGATCCGATGCACCAGACCAGCAGCAAGCCGCGTCGTCGCGCCCGCACCCTCGCCCTGATCTGCGCCGCCGCCCTCACGGCCTGCGCCGTCGTCGTGGCGCCGGCGCTCGCGCGGGGCGGCCGGACCGTCGCCGGCGAGGCGACCGCGCCGAGCCTCCACAAGACCGTCCTCACCGACGTCAAGGGCCTCACGCTCTACACGCTGAGCGGCGAGAAGAGCGGCAAGTTCCTCTGCACCGGAACCTGCCTGAAGACCTGGCCGCCGCTCCTCGTCGCCGCCGGCACCACGCCGAAGGGACCGGTCAAGCTGGGCACGATCAAGCGCCCCGAAGGAAGGACCCAGGTCACCTTCAAAGGCGCACCCGTCTACACCTTCTCCGGCGACGGTAAGAAGGGCGAAGCGAACGGCGAGGGGCTGAGGGACGTCGGCGTCTGGCATGCCGTCACCCCCTAGGCCCGCTGCCCGAGCAGACGGCGGACCAGCGGCTCCGGCAGCCCGCCGGAGTCGCTGCCGAGGGCACCGAAGCCGGCGCGGCGCTCGGCCACCCAGCCGAGCCGGCGCTTCAACACCGCCACCCGCAGATCGCGCCCCCGCAGGTCCTCCACCGCGAGCGCGACCAACGGCCGGGCGCCGGCGAGGTCGGCCCGCAGCAGGGCCGCGTCGAGGCGCGGCGCCGCGGGCGCGTCGAGCAGCGAGTGGAGGTGCTCGGGCGCGACGTGGACGACGGCGAGGTCACCGCGGGCTACCGTGACCGCGATCCCGGCGGCGGCGAGCCCATCCTCGTCGGCGGGCACCGCGAGGTGGCAGACCTCCCCGCGCGCGGCCGGCCGCAGGGTCGGCAGACGCCCCGCCAGCCGCTCCTCCAGCCGGTGCGCGGCGGCCGAGGCGATCAAGGTAGGCCGCGGCGTCCGGCCGCCGACGTCGACCAGCAGCGCCGCCGCTTCGACGCCCGACCCGGCGCAGCAGAGCGCCGCGGCGGCGCCCCGCGACCCCTCCGCCCCGGCGACCGCTGCGACCACTGCCACGGTCCCGTGCCGAGGCGCCTCGAAGGCGCCGGCCACGCCTCCGCGGGCGCCGTTCTGACCCTCGCGCCCGCGCGACCCGAGCACGACCGGGCCGAAGGCCTCCGGCGGCTCCGTCACCACCTCCCGCCGGGCACTCATTCCGCCGACCTCGCGGCCGCGGTGCTGGTCACCGTGAGGCGATCGGCGATCGCGCCGAACGGCGAGGGCGGGCGCAGGCGGACCGCGACCTCTCCGTCCCTCACCGAGACCGAGACGTTCTCCTCGGCCCAGCCGGGCAGGGCCTCGCGCGCCGCGTCCGCGGCCGAACCGCCCTCGGCGAGGGCCAGCGCCCCGGCCTCGGCGGCGCCGTCGGCGAGGGTCAAGGCGTAGCCGGCCGCCAGAAGCTGGAGGGCGACCAGCGCGGCCAGGAGCAGCGCGGGGATCGCGGCGACCAGCTCCACCGTCGCCTGGCCCTCCTCGCGGCGCCGGGCGCGGCGGACCGCCGCCCGGTCGGCGAGGTGCGTCCGCGCGCGGACGAGGATCGGGCTTCGCTCAGCCACCGTCGCCCCCCAGCCCGCTCCGCGCGCCCACCTTCAGCTCCGGCAACCGGGGCAGCAGGGTCGGCACCGGGACCTTCACCGCGATCCCCCCGTCGCCGTCGCCTTTGGCGGCGACCACGGCGCCGTCGCGCATCGAAGGCGGCAGCGCCTGCCGCGCCGCCGCCTTCGGGTCGCCACCGACCAGCGCCGCCCGGGCACCGGCCCGCGCGGCCACGCTCGCCGACCAGAGGGCCTGGCCGGCGAGCGCTATCTGGGCCGCGACGGCGAGCGCCAGCAACAGGAAAGGGATCGCCGCGACCAGCTCGACCGAGGCGGTCCCCTCTTCCCCGTGACCCGTGTTGTCAGCGCTCTGGGGTGGCACGAGGACCACCCTGCACGGGAAAAGCGCACCCGTGGTGCGCACAAAGGATCAATTCAGGACCAACTGCGTGACGGAAGCGGAACGCCCGCCCGCCCCCACTCAGTAGGAGTTGGCCTCGCTCCAGATCCGCCAGATGGCGACTACCGAGGCGGCCAGCAGGACCACCCAGAGCAACGTTCCCGGACCGCTCGACCAGAGTTTGTCCTGGCCCGCGATCAGCAGCGCCAGCATCCCGAACGCCCCGTAGAGGATCGCCCGCCGGCCGTCGCTCAACGTCGCCAAGGTCAGCTGGTTCTGGCGGCTCAGCGTGTAGAGCATCCAGCTGATCCCGGCGAGGAACCCCATGATGATCGCGGTCATCACCGTATCGACCGCATTGCCGCCACCCGGGAGAAACGCCACCCCGAGCGCCAGGAGCATGATGATCGCGACGTTCCGCGCGGCCTTCACCTCACGAATCGTACTCTCAACTCACTTGCTGGTCATCACGATCACGCCGCCGACCACCGCCGCCAGCACCGCCAACAGGGCGAGCGCCGCCACCCCGGCCGCGAGCGCCGCCGCCGGCCGCCGTTCTTCCTGGCTCAGATCGGTGAAACGGGCGGCCCCCCAGATCGCCACCGAGAAGATCGCCGTCACCCCGATCCCCGCCACCGTGGCGAAGACGACGGTCTGCACCAGCTCCTTGGTCTCGACGATCGACGCCATGGAGCTCACGCCCGCGCGCCTCCTTCGCTCTGCACCGGGACCGGGGCGCCCCGCGCCGCCCGCCGCACGAACGCCCCGACGATCGCCGCCAACGCCAGCACCGTCACCACCACCGGCCCCACCGCGCCGCTGCCGAAGAGGCTGGTGAAGCCGTAGGCGAGCGCCCCGATCGCCGCCGCCGCGGGCAGCGTCAGCACCCAGGCGACGACGATGTTCCCGGCCACCCCCCAGCGCACCGCCGAGAGCCGTTTGGCCGCGCCGGCCCCCATCACCCCGCCGTTGATCACGTGCGTGGTCGAGAGCGGGAAGCCGAAGTGGGTCGAGGCGAGGATCACCGCCGCCCCCGCTCCCTGCGAGGTGAATCCCTGCGCGGCGTCCATCTTGATGATCCGGGTGCCGGTCGTCTTGATGATCCGCCAGCCGCCGCTGTAGGTGCCGAGGGCGATCGCCAGGGCCGAGGAGGCGATCACCCAGACCGGCGGGTCGGCCCCCGCCCCGAGGCTGCCGTTGGCGATCAGCGCCAGCGTGATCACCCCCATCGTCTTCTGCGCGTCGTTGGTCCCGTGCGCGAGCGCCAAGAGCCCTCCCGACACCACCTGCCCGTATTTGAAGCCACGGCTGACGATCCCCGGCCGCTGCCGACCGACGATCCGGTAGGAGAGCCCGATCGACGCCCCGGCGACGAGGAAGGCCAGCAGCGGCGCGACCACGGCCGGGATCAGCACCTTGCCGAGCAGCCCTTCGGCGATCACCACGTCGAACCCCGACGCCGCCACCGCCGAGCCGACCACGCCGCCGATCAGCGCGTGCGAGGAGCTCGAGGGCAGCCCGAAGTACCAGGTGACGAGGTTCCAGGCGATCGCCCCGATCAGCCCGGCGAAGACGATCGTCGGCGTGATCACGCCTGAGTCGACGACGTCGTTGGCGACCGTCGCCGCCACCGAGATCGAGATGAACGCCCCGGCGAAGTTCAGCAGCGAGGCCACCGCGATCGCCACCTGCGGCCGCGCCGCCCCGGTCGAGATCGAGGTGGCGACGACGTTCGCCGTGTCATGGAAGCCGTTGGTGAAGTCAAAGGCGAGCGCAGTGCCGATGACCAGTACGAGGATCACGTCCGAGGTCACTGTCCGGAAACCTACCCTCCCCGTTTACATCCTTGTTACACGCCCGTCTGGCTCTCCCCACCAGCGCCTTCCTGAGGCGATCTGGGCCAGCCTGGCAAGGACGCAGGGAGCGAGCGAGGGGAGCTGCACTCAAGTGCGTGACCCGAAGCGAGCGACCGAGGACGCCGCCAGGCGCCCCCAGATCGCCTCAGGAATTCTTGATGACGATTCCCTCGAGAATCTGGGCAGCCTTCTCCGTCGCGTCGATCGCCTCCTCGAGCACGGCGAAGATGTCCTTCCAGCGGATCACGACCATCGGGTCGATCGCGTCGGTGAACAAGGCCGCGACGGCGTCGCGGGAGATCCGGTCGCCTTCGTTCTCGAGCCTGTGCACCTCGATCCAGTACTGGTCGAGGTCCTTGAACGAGGGCAGGTTCTCGAGCCCCTCGGCGAGCGCCTCGCAGGAGCGCACCAGCACCCCGGTCAGCGCCCCGGCCTGGTCCATCGGCGCCTCCACCTGGTAGAGGCCGAGGAAGTCCGCCGCCTCCTCGGTGAAGTCGACGATGTCGTCGAGCTGGGTGGCCAGCCCGTAGATGTCCTCGCGGTCGATCGGCGTGACGAACGTCGTGTTCAGCCGTTTGATGATTTCGTGGGTGACCTTGTCCCCACGGTGCTCGGCTTCGACGATGTCCTGGTGGAGCGTCCCGGCGTCGGGCCACTCCCGCATCAGCTGGTCCAGCAGGTGGGCCGAATGCACGCTGTTCTTGCCCGCCTCCACGAAGAGATCGAAGAAGGTCTGATCGTGGGGTAGGAGCGAGAAGCGCGCCACCTGGGTCATCCTAGTGGCCATCCTCGGGACGCGGCGCTCAGCCCGCCGCCGTCAGCTGCTCGGCCGCCCGCGTCGCCGCCCGCTCGCGCAGTTCCAGCTGCACGTCGCGCCGCGGCTCGTCCTCGGCGCGCTCGATCCGCCTCCACTCGCCGTCCCCCTCGAGCTCCCAGGAGTTCGAGTTGTCGGCGAAGCAGCGGTCCAGCACGTCCATCATCTCCTCCCGCAGCACCGCGTCTTCGACCGGCGCGACGAGCTCGACCCGGTTGTCGAGGTTGCGCGGCATCATGTCGGCGGAGCCCATCAGCACGCGGGTCTCCCCGCCCCGGGTGAAGGTGTAGACGCGCGAGTGCTCGAGGAAGCGGCCGACGATCGAGACCACCCGGATGTTCTCCGAGACCCCCGGCACGCCCGGCTTCAGGCAGCAGATCCCGCGCACGTTGAGGTCGACCCTGACCCCCGCCCGGGAGGCCCGGTAGAGCGCCTGGATGCACCCGGCGTCGACCAGCGAGTTCATCTTCAGCGCGATCCGCGCCTCTTCGCCGGCCTCGTGCGCGGCGATCGTCGCGTCGATCTCGCCGACCAGCCGGTCGCGCATCGTCGTCGGCGACACCAGCACCTTGCGGTACACCGCCGGCCGCCCGTAGCCGGTGAGGAAGTTGAACATCTCGGCGACGTCGGCGCCGATGTCGGGGTCGGCGGTGAAGAGGCCGAAATCGGTGTAGAGGCGCGCCGTCTTGGCGTGGTAGTTGCCGGTGCCGATGTGGACGTACTCGCGCACCTGCCGGCCCTCGCGCCGGGCCACCAGGATCGCCTTCACGTGCGTCTTCAGCCCGGGGATCCCGTAGACGACGTGGACGCCCGCCTCCTCCAGGGCTTTCGCCCAGTGGATGTTGGCCTCCTCGTCGAAGCGCGCTTTCAGCTCCACCATGCAGACCGCCTGCTTGCCGCGTTCGGAGGCGCGGATCAGGGCCGGCACCAGCGGCGAGTCGTCGCTGGTCCGGTACACCGTCTGCTTGATCGCCAGCACGTCGGGGTCTTCGACCGCCTGCTCGACGAACCGTTCGACCGAGGTCGCGAAGGAGTCGTACGGATGGTGGACGAGGAGGTCGGCGTGGCGGATTGCCCGGAACATGTCGACCGGGCGCCCCTCGTCCCCCTGCAGGTTGGGCTGGGTGACCGGCGTCCAGGGCGAGTAGCGCAGCTCGGCGTGGCCGGAGGCGTCGGCGATCTCGCTCAGGTCGGCGAGGTCGAGCAGCCCGTCGATGTCGTAGACCTCGCGGTCTTCGAGCCGCAGCGCGCCGACCAGCTCGTGGCGCAGCTTCGGGTTCATCCCGGTCGCGATCTCCAGCCGCACCACCTCGCCGAAGCGGCGCCGGCGCAGCTCGTCCTGGACCGCCTGCAGCAGGTCGTCGGCCTCGTCGGAGACGTTGAAGTCGGCGTCCCGGGTCACCCGGAAGAAGCCGTAGTCGACCACCTCGGTCCCCGGGAAGAGGTGGTCGAGGTTGGCCGCGATCACCTGCTCCAGCGGCACGAAGGTCCCCTCCGCGCCGACCGGCAGGAAGCGCCCGAGCAACTCCTTCGGCACCTTCACCCGGGCGACGATCTCGACCTCCGACTCCGGGTCGCGCAGCAGCACCCCGAGGCTCAGGGAGAGGTTCGAGATGTAGGGGAACGGCCGGCCGAGGCCGATCACCAGCGGCGTCAGCGCCGGGAAGACCTGCTCGTGGAAGCGCCGGTGGATCTGGCGCTGCTCCTCCTCGTCCGCGTCCTCGAGGGAGACGATGCGGATGTCCTCGCGCTCCAGCGCCGGGCGCAGCTCCTCGCCGAAGGCCCGCTGCAGCCGCTGGTCGAGCTCCAGCACGCGCCGCTGGATACGGTCGATCTGCTCGCCCGGCCGCAGCCCGTCGGGCCCGCGGGCGTCGATCCCGGCGTCGAGCTGGTCGAACAGCCCGGCCACCCGCACCATGTAGAACTCGTCGAGGTTGGAGGCGTAGATCGCGCAGAAGCGCAGCCGCTCCAGCAGCGGCACCTCGGGGTCCTCGGTCAGCTCCAACACCCGCCGGTTGAACTCCAGCCAGGACAGCTCCCGGTTGAAGTAGAGACCGGGATCATCGAGGTCGGGAGCTACCGGGTCAGCCAAGGGGACATCGTACCCGGGGGGACGCTCCGATGGACCCCCTTCCTCACGAACGGCGGGGAGGTTCGCTCGGGGGTCCATCGGAGCGTCCACAGGCGCGGGCGATGGCTCGTCAAGCGGCGAGTCGGGCGGCGGGAAGGGAGCGGACCGCGGCGCCGTCGAGGGCGAGCCGGTAGCCGGCGGCGAGCTGGCTCAGCGAGCGCTCCCAGGAGCGGGCGCGGGCGGCGCGGACACCGGCCGAGCCGAGCTTCGCGCGCAGCTCCGGGGACGCGGCCAGCTGCAGCAGCGAGCCCGCGACGTGGTCGGCGTCGGGCCGGCAGAGGAGCCCGGTGTGGCGGTTCTCGACCAGCGCCGCCGGGCCGCCCAAGGCGATCGCGACGACCGGCAGCCCGCTCGCCCCGGCCTCGAGGATCACCTGACCGTAGGTGTCGGTGACGCTGCAGAAGAGGAAGACGTCGGCGCTCGCGTAGGCGACCGCGAGCTCCTCGCCGCCGAGCCAGCCGAGGAAGGTGGCGGCGTCGCCGAGGCGGGCCCGCAGCTCCGACTCCTCCGGGCCACCGCCCGCCAGCAGCAGGTGCAGGCGCGGGTCGGCCTCGTGGGCGCGGAGGAAGGACTCGGCCAGCAGGTCGACGCCCTTCTCGCGCGAGAGCCGCCCGGCGTAGAGGACCTTGACCTCGCCCGGGTAGGCGTCGCGGTCGGCCTTCGCCGGGTCGAAGCGCTCGACGTCCACGCCACGCTCCCAGCGACCGACCTTGGCCCCGTCGATGCCGAGCGCGGCGAGCGAGCCGTCGGCGGCCGGGCTCGGCGAGAGGACGCGCGCGGGAGCGTTGTAGAAGGCGCCGAGCCCCGCCTTGGCGACCGCCTCGAGCGTCCCGTCGACGCGCAGCCCGGCGTAGGTGGCGAGCTCGGTGTGGTAGCTGGCGAGCAGCGGCACGCCGGTGATCCGCCCGAGCAGCGTCGCCGCGATCCCGGCCGGGCCGGGAGCGGTCACGTGGACGAGGTCGTAGCTCCCTTCGGCGAGCACCTCGACCAGATCCGGGACGCCCGGGACCCCCAGCCGCATCCCCTGGTAGAAGGGCAGCTCGAGCTCACTCGCGGCCGGGAGGCGGCGGTCGACCCCCGGGTCGGTGCCGATCACCGCGACGTCGAAGCCGGGGACGCCGCGCTCGCGGATCTGCTCGATCGTGTGGGTGACCCCATGCACCTGACCGATCCCGTCGGCGATCAGGGCGACCCGGCGGCGATCGTCGTCGCGGCCGCGCAGCTTCGCCTTCTCCTGGCCGAGGAAGGCGGTCGAGGGCGCGTAGGGGACCGCCGGGACGAGCGCCTCGAAGATGCCGCCCGCGGCGGCGCCGAGGTCACCCGCCTGGAAGGCGACCAGGCCGCCGTCGACGGCGAGGCGCAGGCGCCGCTCGTGGCGACGGCGGGCGCGGCGGTAGAGGTCGGCGTGGGAGAACCCGTCGGCCTGCAGCATCTCCAGCAGCTCGCGGCCGCGGGCTTCGATCCCGACCCCGGCGAGCCAGGCCTCGAGCAGGCAGCGCGCGTCCTCGGGGCCGATGTCGGCGGCGACCTTGCCCTCGCGGGCCGAGCCCTCGGCGATCACCCGTTCGGCCATCTTCAGCACCGCCGCCGGGTCGGGGGCGATGCCGGAGGCGTCGATCCCGGCGTCGTCGAGGGCGCGGGTGGCGAGCGCCATCGCCGCGTGGGTCCACTTGGCCGCGGACCCCTGTTCGCCCCGCGCCTCGGCGTCGCCGTTGCGCACGTGGGCGAGAAACTCTTCCGGCGTGGCAGCGGCGGGCACCTCGGTCCAGGTGCGGCCGATGTCGACGCCGGCGTGGTCGTCGGAGCCGCCGATCCCGGTGCCGCCGCGGGTGTCGACGTAGACGGCGGCGGGCATGTTCAGCTCCGCGGCGCGCGACCCGTTGCGGATCTCCCAGACCGGGAAGAGCTCCGCCAGTCGCCGCCGGTGGCGCCGGGTGAGCGGCGCCGCGACGTTGAAGAAGGGGTGCGCGAGGGCGCAGGCGATCCCGTTGTCGTGCAGGTACGCGGCACAGGCCTCGACGTCGCCGGCGTGGGCCTGCAGCCACTCGTGGTCTCCGGGAGTGATCCCGTAACAGAGGACGTGAACCGCCTGGGGCTCGCCGGCGAAGCGGACGGTCAGCTCCTCGGAGACGAAGGTGTCGGGAAGGTGCTCGAGCTCGAGCGCTCCCTCGATCGTGTCGTGATCGGTGATCGTCACGAAGTCCATCCCGCGCCGCTTGGCGAGCTCGTAGACCTCCTGCGGCGGCGTCGCGCACTCGGGCAGTCCGAGGCTGCGCTGGACCCCGAGGCGAGAGAGCTGCGAGGCGGTCGAGTGGCAGTGCATGTCAGCGCGGGAAGTCATCGGTGTCTCCCTTTCGATCCTGGTCATTGCACCTCCATATTTCGCGATTTGCAGGGAAAACATGTGAAGCACCTGCAAACGAGGAGTGAACTTCGTGTGACCGGGAGGCATGAGCAGGACGCTTGCGTGGTGAGAAATCCACCTCAGAGGTGGATAAGTCGCCACGCAGCGGCGCCGCCACGCCTTGCGCGGCGATTCGGTCCTCCCGACCGGGCGGGTCGAGGACCCGGCCGGCGCGTCGGTGCCGCCTCACGCCAGGCGGCGGGTCGGTGCCGCCTCGCGCTAGGCGGCGAGACGCTCGGGGCGGGAGCCGTTGCCGGCGCCGTTCCAGAGGTCGAGGATGATGCCCTCGCGGAGGCCGCCCTTGCCGATCTGGAGGGGCTGACCGAGGAGCTCGGAGACCTTCTCCAGGAGGAGGACGCCGGTGGTGAGGATGCGGACGCGACGGGGGTCGAGCTCGAAGCGTTTCGCCACCTCGACCGCCGGATCGGCGGAGAGGACGCGGATCGCGCGCTCCAGCGTCTCGTACTCGAGCACCGCGCCGACCAGGCGCCGCAGGCTGGTCGCCGAGCCGCCGACCGCCACCGCCTGCTCGGGACGCGGGATCTCGACGTCGTCGAAGAAGTCGTCGATGTACTCGCGCACGCGGCGGATCTCCGCCGCCGAGGGCGGGTCGGAGGTGATCAGCTCGTCGGCGAGGGTGCCGGAGCCGATGTGCCAGGAGCGCACCGAGTCGACCCCCTCGGAGACCGTGCCGAGGATCACCTCGGTCGAGCCGCCGCCGATGTCGACGACGCCGATCGGGCCCTCCGCCGGGTGCCCCAGCGCCTTGGTCGCGCCGATGAAGGCGAGCCGCCCCTCCTCCTCGCCGCTGAGGATCTCGACCTCCACCCCGGCCACCTCGGAGATCGCCGCCGCGACCTCGGGGCCGTTGGTCGCCTCGCGCACCGCCGCGGTCGCCACCGCGCGGATCTCACGCGCCCCCAGCTCGCGCGCCAGCCGCACCTGGGTCGCGACCAGCTCGCCGACCTCCTCGATCTTCTCCGGCGTGATCGCGCCGTCCTCGTCGACCGCCTTGGAGATCCGCGTGTAGGCGCGCTGCTCCATCACCTTCTTGAGCTGACCATCGATCGGCTCCGCAACCAGGACGCGGGTCGTGTTGGAACCGATGTCGATAGCGGCGCAAAGCATCAGGGCTGGGTACCCATCTTCCCAGGCCCGGCGGATCTCAAGCGTCCGCGTGCGGATGCGAGGCGTCCTCGAACTCCCGGAACAGCCCGGTCACGACGAACGCGACCTGCTCGCCGATGTCGACCGCGTTGTCGGCGATCCGCTCGATCGCCCGCGCCGTCAGCAGCATCGTCATCGCCCATTCGCGCTTGTCCGCGTCGTCGCCGATCGCCAGCGCCAGCTGGAAGCACTCGCGGTTCAGCTCGTCGACCACGTCGTCGCGCTGGACCAGGTCCCGGGCCATCTCGACGTTGCGCTCTTCGAAGGCCCGCTTTGCCTGGCTGATCAGCGATTTGGTGTGCGTCCCCATGGTCAGGATCAGCTTCACCATCGCCTCGTCGGCAGGCGGCTCGTGCCCGGACATCGGGATGACCTTGCAGATGTTCACGCACTGGTCGCCCATCCGCTCGATGTTCTTCAGCACGTGCAGCATCGCCGAGATCAGCCGCAGGTCGGTGGCCACCGGGGACTGCGTCGCCAGCAGCGTGATCAGCGCCTGGTGCACCTCCAGGTAGCGGCCGTCGATGCGATCGTCGTCGGCGACGACGATCTGCGCCAGCTCGATGTCCTGGTGCTCGATCGCCTCCAGCGTCCGCGACAGCGCCGAGCTGACCAGGTCGAGGCCGCCCAGCGCACTCGCTTCCAGGCTGTCCAGTTCCTGCTGGTATTCGGTCCGTACCTCAGGCATCTCGGCCCCCCGCCCGTCGGCCTACCCGAAGCGACCGGAGACGTAGTCCTCGGTCTCTTTCTTCTTCGGTTTGGTGAAGATTTCGTCGGTCGGGCCGATCTCCACCAGGTGGCCGGGCTTGCCCGATTCGTCGAGGTTGAAGAACGCGGTGTTGTCGGAGGCGCGCGCCGCCTGCTGCATGTTGTGGGTGACGATCGCGATCGTGTATTCCTTTTTCAGCTCCGAGATCAGGTCCTCGATCGCCAGCGTGGCGACCGGGTCGAGCGCCGAGCAGGGCTCGTCCATCAGCAGGACCTCGGGGCTGACCGCGGTCGCGCGGGCGATGCATAGGCGCTGCTGCTGGCCGCCGGAGAGGCCCGATCCGGGCCGCCCGAGCCGGTCCTTGACCTCGTCCCAGAGGTGCGCCCCGCGCAGGCTCCTCTCGACGATCGCGTCCTTGTCGGCCTTCGAGACCTTGCCCGCGTTGAAGTTCAGCCCGGCGGCGACGTTGTCGTAGATCGACATCGTCGGGAACGGGTTCGGCTGCTGGAAGACCATCCCGATCAGCCGCCGCACCGCGACCGGGTCGACCCCACCCGCGTAGATGTCCTCGCCGTCGAGTTCGATGTTGCCTTTCACGGTCGCCCCCGGGGTCAGCTCGTGCATCCGGTTGAGCGAGCGCAGGAAGGTCGTCTTGCCGCAGCCAGAGGAGCCGATCAGCGCCGTCACCTTGTTCGGTTCGATCGTCATGTTCACCCCTTCGACGGCGTGGAAGTCGCCGTAGTAGAGGTTCACTTCCTTGGCTTCGAGGGTCTTCGCCCGGCGGGCGGGCGGGGTCTCCGACGGCTGGTTCGAGGTCTCGGTGACAGGGCCGGCTTGCGACATCGTGTTGCGGCCCTCCTCGGCCTCGGGTTTGGCCTGGGATCCGAACATGTCTCTGAGCTTCCTTCCCTCCACGACTATCGAATCTCCGTTTTGTAGCGGCGGTAGACCAGGCGGGCGATGACGTTGAGGATCATGACGATCGCGATCAACACCAGGGCCGCGGCCCAGGCTCGGTCGTAGGACGCCTGTTTCATCACGCCAGGCGACCGGTACTCGTTGTAAGCGTAGACCGCGAGGTTCTGCATGCGGCCCTGAAAGGGGTTGGTGTTGAGCGAGCTGACGACGCCGGTGGTGACCAGCAGCGGCGCGGTCTCGCCGACGATCCGCGCGGTCGCGAGCATCACCCCGGTCACCAGCCCGGCGAAGGAGGTCGGCAGCACCACCTTGGTGATCGTCTTCCACTTCGGCGTGCCGAGGGCGTAGGAGGCCTCGCGCAGGTGGTCGGGGACGATCTTCAGCACCTCCTCGGCGGCGCGGATGACGATCGGGATCATCAGCACCGAGAGCGCGATCGAGCCCATGATCCCCATCTGGATGCCGGGGCCGAAGAAGAGCTCGAAGAGCGCGTAGGCGAAGAGGCCGGCGACGATCGAGGGGATGCCGGTCATCACGTCGACGAAGAAGGTGAGGGCGCGGCGCAGCGGCCCGCGGCCGTACTCGTTCATGTAGATCGCCGCCATCAGGCCGATCGGCACCGAGATGACGACGGCGCAGCCGGTGATGATCAGGGTGCCGACGATCGCGTGCTGGGCGCCGCCGCCGCTGACCACGCCGCGCCCGGTGGTGGTGAAGAATTCCCAGTTGATGCCCCGCGCGCCGCGCTTGATCACTTCGTAGAGGAGCGAGATCAGCGGCGCCATCGAGGCGCCGAAGGCGGTGGCGATCGCCATCGTGATCGCCCGGTCCTTGGCCCGCCGCCGCCCCTCGACGGTGCGCGACCAGGCGTAGATCGCGACGATCGAGAGCAGCGCGCCGAAGACCAGCATCAGGGCGATCGTGAACCAGCCGAGCGCCGCCTCGACCGCGCCCGCGAAGACCAGCGCGCCGACGAAGGCGCCGTACGGAGCCCAGCCCGGCAGCGCGCCGCCGCCGCCCTCCTGGGCGAAGATCGAACGCTCCGGGGCGGCGGCCAGGCCGGTGTCGGGCGGCGGCGTCACCGGACCTCCGAGCGGGCGATGATCCAGCGGGCGAAGAAGTTGGTCGCCAGGGTGATGACGAAGAGGACCAGCCCGGTGGCGATCAGCAGGTTGATCGCCAGGCCCGAGGACTCAGGGAAGTTGAGGGCGATGTTGGCGGCGATCGTCGAGGGGTTCGCCTGGCTGATCAGGTTGAAGGTGACGCCGCCGGAGACCGAGAGGATGATCGCCACCGCCATCGTCTCGCCGAGCGCCCGGCCGAGGCCGAGCATGGCGCCGCTGATCACCGACGACCTGCCGAACGGGAGGACCGTGGTGCGGATCATCTCCCAGCGGGTGGCGCCGAGCGCCTGCGCGCCTTCCTGGAGTTTGCGCGGCGTCTGCGCGAAGACCTCGCGGGCGACGGCGGAGATGATCGGCAGGATCATCACCGCGAGGACGAGGCCGACGACCAGCATCGTGCGGCCGGTGATCGAGGCGGGCCCGGCGAAGATCGGCAGGAAGCCGAGCTTCGCTTCCAGCCACTTCATCGCCGGCACGGCGGCCGGGCCGAGCACGAAGATGCCCCAGAGGCCGTAGATGATGCTGGGGATCGCCGCCAGGAGGTCGACGAAGAAGCCGAGCGTGAGGGCGATCCGGGGCGGCGCGATGTGGGTGATGAAGAGTGCCACCGCGACCGCGAGGGGCACCGCGATGATCATCGCCAGGACGCCGGCCAGGCAGGTGCCGAAGGCCAGCGGGGCGACGTAGTCGAGGAAGCTTTCGCCTTTCGGCAGTTCCGCGGCCGACGCGGTGATCGCCGGGAAGCCCTCGGTGACGAGGAAGATCGCGACCCCGGCGAGCAGCGCCAGGATCGTCACCGCGGCGATCACCGCGGCGTTGCTGAAGATCCGGTCACCGCGGCGGCGGCGCCCTCCGGACGCCGCCGCCAGCAGTTGGCCGGCATTCGTCGTGGTGTCGAAATGAGCCACGAGTGCTTCGGTGGGTCGGGTCGGCAGGCCCTATTCGATCGCGCCGACCGCGGCTTCGACCTTTTTCGTCAGCGCGGCGGAGAGCGGCGCCGAGCCGGCCTGTTCTTCGGCCAGGGCCTGCCCTTCGGGGCTGATCGCGTATTCGAAGAAGGCCTTCACCAGGGCCGCTTCGGACGCGCTCTTGTATTTGGTGCAGCCGATCAACGAGGACACCAGGATGATCGGGTAGACGCCGCTCGCTTCCGTTTTCCTGTCGATTTCGAAAGCGATGACGTTCTTGCTGCCTTTCTCCAGTTCCGGGTCTTCCTTGGAGAGATCCAGGACTTTCGCGGCGGCTTCCGCCGACGGTTCGGCCCAGCTGCTGCCGACCTTGATCAGCGCTTTGCCGAGTTCGCCGGCCTGCGAGGCATCGGCGTAGCCGATCGCGCCTTCGCCGGCGGAGACGGCTTCGATCACGCCGGAGGTGCCGGAGGCGGCTTCGCCACCCTTGACCGGCCATTCACCGCTGACTTCGTGGGTCCAGACCTTGGGCGCCACTTTCGACAGGTAGTCGGTGAAGTTTTCCGTGGTGCCCGACTCGTCGGAGCGGTTGACCGGGACGATCCGCGTTTCCGGAAGTTCGACCCCGGGGTTCTCCTTCGCGATCTCCGGGTCGTTCCAGTTTTCGATTTCCTGGTTGAAGATCTTCGCCAGGGTTTCCGGTTCCAGTTTCAGTTCTTCGACGCCCGGCAGGTTGTAGACGATCGCGATCGGCGAGATGTAGTCAGGCACCTCGACCAGTTCGCCCGGTCCGCAGCGTTTGACCGCCTTGCCGAGCTCGCCTTCGTCTTCGGAGAGGGGCGTGTCGCTGCCCGCGTAGGCGACCCCGCCGGAGATGAATTTTTCGCGGCCGCCGCCGGAGCCGACGCCGTCATAGGAGATCGTCGCGCCGCTGTTCGCGTTCTCGAATTCGGCGATCCAGGCTTTCTGGGCCGCTTCCTGGGCGGTCGAGCCGGCGCCGGCGATTTCGCCGGAGACTTCAGCCGAAGGGGCGCCCCCGCCGCTTTCGTTTTCGCTGCTGCCGGTTTCGGTGTTCGAGCCGGTGGTGGACCCTCCGCCCCCGCAGGCGGCGAGGCCGAGCACGAGCACGCAGGCGGCGGCGAACACCGCAAGCCATCTAGAGCTGGACATCAGACTCCTCTTTGATCGTTGACGAGATTGCGGCCGCGAGCTTCGAAGGTGCGGCCCTACCTGGCGAGCGTGTCAACGCCGCAGGGCAAGCTTGTTATCCGCCTGTGGCGAGGGTGTAAAAAAAATGTAAAAGCGGCGGGCTCAACCGTCGGGGGAGAAGCGGTAGCCGATCCCGTTGTGGGTGTAGATCAGCTTCTGGTCCGGCAGCGCGGCGCCGAGCTTGGCGCGCAGGCGGCTGACGTAGACGTCGACCGAGCGGTCGTCGCGGCGCGGCGGCGTACCCCAGACCGAGGTGTGGAGCTCCTCCCTGGTCAGGATCCGCTGCGGGTTGGACCAGAGGGTGACGAGCAGCTGCAGCTCACGCACGGTGAGGCTCAGCGGACGGCCGTCGACGAGCGCCGCGTGCTCCTCCGGCCGCACCTCCAGCCTCCCCGCTTTGTCCGACGTGCTGCCGACCGCCATCCGGGCCGAGAATGCCGCCGGCCGTGGCTGAACCGGTTACGCCGCGGTAAAGCTTTTGTGAACGACCTGTGAAGCGGGGTCGTCGACGGGCGCCTTCGAGGGCGCCGGCGGAGCGGTCGGGACCGCGTCGGCCGAGGTCTCCGGGTCGAACCGGTAGCCGACCCCGAAATGGGTGTGGATGTACTCCCAGTCGGGGCTGCGCTTCTCCAGCTTCTGGCGCAGCTTGCGGATGAAGACGTCGACCGAGCGGTCGCCGTGGGCCATCGCGTAGCCCCAGACGCGCTGGTAGATGGTCTCCCGCTCGAGCACCTGGCCCTGGGTCCCGGCGAGCAGGTGCAGGAGCTCGAACTCGCGCCGGGTGAGGTCGAGGCTCTCGCCGCCGACGAAGGCCTGGAAGCGATCCGGGCGGATCTCCAGCTCGCCGGCGAGGACGGGCGAGGACTCGGTCTCGTGGCGGCCGCGGCGGTGACGCCGGGTGACGGCTTCGATCCGCGCGATCGCCTCCTCGGGGTGGGAAGGCTTGGTGATCCAGTCGTCGACCCCGAGGCGCAGCCCGCGCACCCGCTGGGCCACGGTGGAGCGGCCGGTGCAGACGACGACGCCGAGGTCGGGGAGCAGGCTGCAGACGCGGTCGAGGTAGCGCCAGGCTTCGTCGCCGAGCACCGCCGGGTCGACCAGCAGGGCGTTCAGCTTCATCGCCACCAGCTGGTCGGGGGGCACCGCGCCGCCGGAGGTGCGCAGCAGCCACCCCGCGGCCTCGGCGCGCTTGGCAAGGACGGTGACGAAACCGGAATCGGTGTCGATCACCGCGAGACGAGTGGTCGGATCGGGGGCCAACTCGCCTCGGATTCTATGCACGCAAAACGGCTTTTTACCGCCGTTTACAGGTTTTTCACAAATGCGCGAGGTGCAAATTGCGGCTATTGGAGCCAGCACTTGGCTTGTTCAAGCCGATTGAAACTTTGGCGTCCCGACTGCGTCGGTTCGTCACTCAAAAAGTGGCCGGCCGCAATCCCGTCGCGATCACGATCAGGATCGCGACGCCGGCCGCGTAGCGGTAGAGGACGAACGGCCGGTAGGAGGTCGTGCGGACCAGGCGGAGGAGGAAGACGATCGCGAAGTAGCCGGAGATCGCCGAGGCCAGCACCCCCACCACCATCGGGCCGCCGACGCCGGCCGGCAAGCCTTCGTGGACCGCGCCGATCCCTTTGAAGAGGGTCGCGCCGGCGACGATCGGGATCAGCAGCAGGAAGGAGAAGCGGGCGGCGGCGTCGCGGTCGAGGCCGAGGAAGCGGGCGGCGGTGATCGTGATCCCCGACCGCGAGGTGCCGGGGGCGAGCGCCAGCACCTGGGCGAGGCCGATCCAGACCCCGTCGCGGCGGGTCGCGCCCTCCAGCGGGCGGCGCTGCGGGCGGCGGTCGGCCCAGTCGAGGAGGACGGCGAAGAAGATCAGCTGGACGGCGATCATCCACGGCTCGCCGAGGTGTTCGTCGATGAAGTCGGAGGCGAGCCCGCCCGCGATCACCGCCGGGATCGTGCCGATCGCGATCGCCACCGCGAGGCGCTCCTCGCTGGTCTCGATCGCCCGCTTGCGCGCGGCGGCGACGAAGCTGACGATCAGGCGCCAGACCTCGAGCCGGAAGAAGGCGATCGCGGCGATCAGCGTGCCGGCGTGGAGGGCGACGTCGAAGGTCTTGTTGAAGGCTTCGTTTTCGGTGAGAAAGGTGTAGTTCTGCAGCCAGGGGACGATGATCAGATGGCCTGAGGACGAGATCGGTAGGAACTCGGTCAGGCCCTGCACCACCCCCAGCAGGAGGGCCTCGAGGTTGGACATCGCGCGATCCTACGCTGCCCCGTGCGATAGATTGCCTGCCGTGAAGCGCGCCACCGCCCTTTTTCTGCTGGCCCTGACGACGATGCTCGTCGCCGCCCCGATGGCTTTCGCCGAGAACGGCGAGGGCCTGGCCGGCAAGGCCGACGACAAGACCGTCACCTTCTTCTGCTTCGGCGTGATGGCGTTCTTCGTGATCCTCGTGATCGGGCTGTCGCTGATCCAGGGGGCGTTGGAGCGGCGTAAGGAGCGACGCCGCTACGACATCGAGCGCCTGGGGTGATGTGGGGGCGCCTCGCGGCGTCCTCGGTCGCTCGCTTCGGGTCACGCACTGGTGTGCGCTCCGCTCAGCTCACTTCCCTGCGTCCTGGCGAGGCTGGCCCACGCGGCCAAGGAGCCGCAATGGCGCCGGACGAGACCAGGCACCGGCTGAATTGATCGGCTAGGCGAGGCGGAAGCCGCTCAGCAGGCGTTTCTCGGTCTCGCCCTGGATCTCGGCGAGGACTTCTACCTTGCCCTCCAGCGGGGTGCCGCGGATCTTCGTCGCCAGCAGGTCGTCGACCTGGAAGATGCCCGCCGAGTTGTTGAGCTGGATCTCGATCCGCACCGGGTGGTCGTCGCCGGCGCTGATCCGCACCTCGTCGATGGCGGCGGCCGAGATCGAGTGGATGCCTTCGTGGCCTGACTCGATCGGGATCCGGGTGCGGCCCTGGGCCATGTCGAGGGCGTCGGCGACGCGGACCACGCCGGCCTCGACCGTGTAGGGCTCGCCGCGGCGGCGGTGGCCGATGATCGAGTGCAGGATCTCGACTTCGACCACGGTGCGCTCCGGCTGTTTGTAGGCGCCGGCGAGCAGGCGGTCGAGGGCGCTCTGGGCGAGGAAGAGCGAGTACTCCTCATGGTCGGCGCGGTGGATCGACATGCCGACGTCGTGCAGCAGGGCGCCGCCGGCGACGACCACCTCGGCGTCGCGGTCGCGCATCCGGTGGTCGGCGACCATCGCCGGCTCCACCCCCGCCCTGACCAGCAGGCGCAGGAGCCGGAGGGAGATGTTGAGGACGATCTGCATGTGGACCCAGCTGTGGTCCGACATGCCGAGCCGCTCGGCGTTGACCTGGGCCATGTACCACCAGCCGCGCACCTGGTCGTCGGCGTTGACCGCGTCGATGAAGCTCTCCAGCCGCCGGTTGCCGCGAGTGGGCGCGCGGACGTGCGCCTCGGCGATCGCCTCGCGCGGCGGCTTGCGCGTCGGCCCGCCGGGATCGGGCGCCGGCACCCCGTCGCCGCCGGTCCCCTCCCCCACCTCGACCGCCGCCTCGACCGCCTCCCGCTCCCCCTCGGTGCCTTTCGGACTCATCCCTCGGTGCCTTTCGGACTCATGCCCGGATCGTAGTCCGGCCCACGGCCGCCGCGGTCGACCTCCGTAAACCTCCCCGAAGCGCGGTCGACCTTTCCCGCCTGGCCACCTAACCCAGGTCGACCTTTCCCGCCTGGCAACCTAACCCAGGTCGACCTTGCCTGCCTGCATCGCCCAATCCTGGCGCGGTGGGTCGGGACGGCGCGCCGGGTGGCTTGCGCTACTGGCCGCAGATCGGCCAGGGGCTGGAGCCGGACTCCGAGTAGAGGAGGGCGGCGCGGTAGTCCTGTTCGGCTTCGGGGGCCGCGGCCGGGTCGCCGCTGCCGCCCACCGATTCCCAGGTCCCCTGGTCGAACTGGTATTTGCCGCGGTAGGTGCCGTCGGGCGAGACGGCTTCCGGGTTGCCGCCGGACTCGCAGGAGGCGATCGATTCCAGCGTCGCCATGCTCACGCCGCCGGGGAGGCTTGCGAATCGTTCCTGTTCTTCCCGTGCTTCGCGACGCTTGCGTGCGTGGACCTTGTGGACGTGCTCGGCCTTGACGGTCCGGCGGACGATCAGCTCGCTGTAGCGATCGACCGGATCGAGCAGCGGGCCGGTCAGCGCCTTCGCCTCGCCGATCCCGATCGAGGCAGGCTTCGGGGCCGCGGCGCGCAGCCGCACCCGCGGCGGCAGCTTTTCGTTCTGGGCCGCCGAGGCGGCGGCGGGCGCGACCAGGGCGGCAACCGCACAAAGCAGGGCAATATGTTTGCGTTCTGTGAGCAAGCGGTGAACCGTTACGGGGATCACCGCCCCTGTGTGTGGGCACCATCACACAAGAAATGGGCGCTTTGCAGCGTTTTGGCTCTAGAAGTCCCATCGCGCCCCGAATAGGCATGATCCCCTGATCGCTCCAGACGCCAACACCACCCGCTTGCTGCTCGCCTGCCCGGACCGTCCGGGCCTGATCGCTACGGTCTCCGGCTTCCTCGCCGGCGCCGGCCTGAACATCGTCGACGTCGACCAGCACTCGACCGAGGCGGGCCGCTTCTTCATGCGGATGGTCTTCGACTCGCCGCCGGCGGCGCAGCGGGCGGCGCTCGAGGAGCGCTTCGCGACCGAGATCGCGGCGCCCGCCGAGATGGACCACAGCTTCAGCGAGTCGACCCGGGAGAAGCGGGTCGCGGTGATGGTGTCGCGCGAGGACCACTGCCTCTCCGACCTCCTCTGGCGCTGGCGCAACGGGCACCTCGGCGGCGAGATCGTCACCGTCATCTCCAACCACGAGGACCTGCGCGGGGAGGTCGAGTCGGTGGGCCTGCCGTTCGCCCACGTGCCGATCGACCGCGAGACCAAGGCCGCCGCCGAGCGGCGGGCGCTGGAGCTGATCGGCGACGTCGATCTGCTCGTCCTCGCCCGCTACATGCAGATCCTCTCCCCCGCCTTCCTCGCCGACCTCGGCGCCCCGGCGATCAACATCCACCACAGCTTCCTGCCCGCCTTCGTCGGCGCCGACCCCTACGCGCGCGCCCACGAGCGCGGCGTCAAGCTGATCGGCGCGACCGCCCACTACGTCACCGCGGAGCTCGACGCCGGGCCGATCATCGACCAGGACGTGGTCCGGGTCGGCCACCAGGACGAGGTCCAGGACCTGGTGCGGATCGGCCGCGACGTCGAGCGGATCGTGCTCGCCCGCGCCGTCACCGCCCACCTCGAGGACCGGGTCCTGATCGACGGCGAGCGGACCGTCGTCTTCTAGCCTGACGCGGCCGGCCCAAGCAGTTCAAGGACGCAGGGAGCGAGGTGAGGGGAGCGCACAAACGTGCGCGACCCGAAGCCGAACGACCGAGGACGCCGAAATGCGCCGGCCGGCCGCGTCAGGACGCGGCCGTCGCCTCGAGGGCGCCCTGCGCCGCCTCCCATTCCGCCACCAACTGCTCCACCGCGGCCTTCGCCGCCTCATGCTTGGCGGTCGCCTGCTCGGTGCGGGTCGGATTGGCCCAGGCGGCCGGGTCGGCGAGCTCCTCCTCGACCGCCTTCAGGTCGGCTTCGGCCTTGGCGATCCGCTCCTCCAGCCGCTTCGCCTTGCGCTCGGCCTTTTCGGCCGCCTTGCCTTCGCGCCGCTTCGCCTGCGCCCCGTTCGCACCCTTCTCCTTCTTCGCCGCCTTGCTCGCCGCCGCGTCGCCCTCGGCCTCACGTTCGTCGTGGCGCCGCTGGTACTCGGCCCAGCCGCTCTGGTGGCTGGTCAGCTTGCCGTCCTCGAGCACGATCGTGCGGCTGCCGACCGCCTCCAGCAGCGCCCGGTCGTGGGAGATCAGGACGACCGAGCCCTCGAACTCGGTCAGCGCGTCCTCGAGCGCCTCGCGGCTCTCGATGTCGAGATGGTTCGTCGGCTCGTCGAGGACCAGGACGTTGGCGCCGGAGGAGACGAGGATCGCCAGCGACAGCCGCCGCTGCTCGCCCCCGGAGATGTCGGAGAGCTGCTTTTCCACGTCGCCGCCGGAGAAGAGGAAGCCGCCCAGCAGGGCGCGCGCCTTCGGCCCGGTGAGCCCGGTCTCGCGCTGCGCCGCGTCGAGCACGGTGCCCGCGCCCGCGGCCGTGTCGGCATGCTGGGAGAGGTAGCCGAGGTTGACGTTGTGGCCGGTGCGGACGATCCCGGCGGCGGCCTGCTTCTCCCCCGCCAGGGTCTCGATCAGCGTCGTCTTGCCGCTGCCGTTGGCGCCGACCAGGACGACGTGTTCGCCGCGTTCGACTTCGAGGTCGGCGTCTTCGAGCAGGACCCGGCCCGGCACCTCGATCCGCGCCTCGGCCAACTTCAGGACGATGCGGCCGGGGCGCTCCGGCGGCTTGAAGGAGAAGCGCAGGTGCTTTTTGTCGCGCTTTTCGGAGACCGGCCCCGATTTCTTCTTCTTGTCGATCTGTTTGACCCGCGACTGGGCCTGTTTCGCCTTCGAGGCCTTGTAGCGGAAGCGCTCGACGAAGCGCTCCATCCGCGCCAGCTCCCGTTCCTGCTTGTCGATCGCTTTGCCGAGCGCGATCTGGCGGGCGGCCTGCTCCTGGCGCCAGGCGTGCCAGGGACCGGCGAAGAAGCGGGCGCGCTGTGCCTCCAGCTCCAGCACCGAGGTGCCGACCGCCTCGAGGAACCAGCGGTCGTGGGCGACCAGGACGACGGCGGCGTCGATGCCGACCAGATAGCGCTCGAGCCACTCGAGCGAGGGGATGTCGAGGTGGTTCGTAGGCTCGTCCAGCATCAGGAGGTCGGGCCGGGAGGCGAGCGCGCGGGCCAGCGAGGCCCGGGTCAGCTCACCGCCGGAGAAGGTCTTCAGCGAGCGGTCGGCGTGCTCGGGGCCGAAACCGAGCCCGCGCAGGACTTCCAGCACCTCGTCGCGCCAGCGGTAGCCGCCGCCCGCTTCGAGCCGCGACTGGGCGACGGCGTAGGCGGCCATCGTCTCCTCCGAGGCGCCACCCGCCATCTCGCCCTCCAGCCGGGCCAGCTCGGCCTCCGTCTCCAGCATGTCGCTGCGCCCGG
Organism: Solirubrobacterales bacterium; assembly: GCA_035502495.1. Lineage (GTDB taxonomy): Bacteria > Actinomycetota > Thermoleophilia > Solirubrobacterales > 70-9 > VAYN01. The sequence goes on along the minus strand of DATJUK010000253.1, from coordinate 13,673 downwards.
AGAAGACGTATTCGCCGAGTTTCGCGTCGGAGTCGCGCGGCGGGCGCTGGTCGTGGAGGGCGACGCGGGCGCCGCGCTGGATCGAGACGCTCCCCTCCTCCGGCGTCAGCTCACCGTTGAGCACCCGCAGCAGGGTCGACTTGCCCGCCCCGTTGCGGCCGGAGAGGGTCATCCGGTCGCCCGGCTCGAGCTTGAAGGAGACGTCGCCGAACAGCAGCTTGCCGCCGACGTAGACGTCCAGTGAGGTCGCGGTCGCGATCGCCATAGGGATCCAAGGTAGATGAAGGACCGCGCGGACGCCCTGGCGGCGTCCCGCGGCGCGGCGGTCAGCCGCAGTACTTGGCGGCGATCTGTTCGATCGTGCCGGCGGTGCGGGTGGTGCCCTTGCCGACGGCGGCGTCGAGCGCCCTGGGGTCGAGCTCGGTTTCGGAGAGCCCGACGGCCGGCAGCCAGTGCAGCTCGCGACCCTCCAGCACCATCAGGTCGCCCTCCGGGGCGAGCGCCCGCACCTCCTTCGCCGCCTTGGCGCCGTGCTTGCGCCCGAGCAGGATCACCTGCGGTTTGCCCTTCGAGGCGGCGATCGCCTCGGCCGGGAACGGCTCGCGGGCGGCGATCGCGCTCACCTCGGCGGCGGAGCGCAGGAAGACGGCGACGTCGTAGCCGAGCCGCTCGTCGAGCTCCTTTTCGACCCGGGCCTGCAGCCGCGGCTCGGTTTCGCCGGCCGGGTCGACGAAGACGACGTTGCCGCTCGCCCGGAAGGTGGCGACGTCCTCCAGGCCCATCGCCTCGAAGTGGGCGATCAGCTCCGGGCTCTTGATCCGGCGGTTGCCGAGGTTCATCCCGCGCAGGAAGGCGACGTAGCGCTCCACCCGCCCACCGTACCCTTATGGAGGTGACGGGCCCGCTGCGACACCTCGGCGAGCTGGCGCGGGCGCAGGTCGGCCGCGCCGCCGCGGCGCGCGCCGACGGCGAAGCGCTGGGCGAGCTCGAGCGGCGGCCGCTGCCGCTCCCGGCCGGGCTGGAGGTCGAATGGCTCGGCGTCTCCGGCTACCGGCTCACCCACGAGGGCCACACGCTCTTCGTCGACCCCTACCTCTCCCGCGTCCCCCTGCGCGACCTGCTGCTGCGGCGCCGGGCCCTTCCCGACCCGGGCGCCCTGGAGCGCTTCGTCCGGGCGCCGGGGAAGACGGTCGGCGTCCTCGTCGGCCACACCCACTTCGACCACGCGGTCGACGCCCCGGCGCTCGCCCGCCGCCTCGACTGCCAGGCCTACGGCTCGGCCTCGCTGGTCAACCTGATGGGCCTCCATGGGATGGCCGAGCGGGCGGTCGAGGTCGAGCCCTACCGGGTCTACGAGCTGGGCCCGTTCGAGGTCAGCTTCACCCCCAGCAGGCACTCGAAGCTGCTGCTCGGCCTCGCCGTCCCCTACGACGGCGAACTGACCTGCGAGCAGCTCGACTCGCTCTCCCCCGCCGCCTACCGCTGCGGCCAGGTCTGGGGCATCTCGATCGCGGTCGCCGGCATCCGCCTCTACCACCAGGGCAGCGCCGACCTCCTCGACGACGCGGTCCGCGAGCGCGGCGTCGACGTCTTCCTCGCCGGGGTCGCCGGCCGCGGCTTCACCGAGCGCTACTGGCAGCGCATCCTGTCGAAGCTCGAGCCGCGCGTCGTCGTCCCCACCCACTACGACAACTTCTTCCGCCCGCTCGGGCAGGAGCTGGAGTTCGTGACCGCCGCCGACCTCGCCCGCCTGCCGGAGGAGATCGCCGCGGTCAGCGGCGCGATCGAGCTGGCGGCGCTGCCGCGGGCGGACGGTGGCTAGAGCGCGCCGATCCGCCACGATGTGCGCATGAGCGACTACACGTCCCTCCCCGACGACCTGCCGGTGCCCGCGGACGACGGCGCCGCCGACCACCTCCCCGGCACCGCCGTCCCCGCGCTCGCGCTGCCGGCGACGGGCGGCGGCGAGGTCGACCTGGCGGAGTCGGCCACCGGCCTCCTCGTCGCCTACGTCTACCCGCGGACCGGCGTCCCCGGCGAGCCGCTGCCGGACGGCTGGGACGACATCCCCGGGGCCCGCGGCTGCACCCCGCAGAGCTGCGCCTACCGCGAGAGCCTCGCCGCCTTCGAGCACCTCGGCGCGCGCCTGGTCGGGATCAGCGCCCAGAGCGAGGCCGAACAGGCCGAGTTCGCCGCCCGCGAGCACATCCCCTACCCGCTGCTCGCCGATCCGGGCCTCCGCCTCGCCGCCGCCCTCGGCCTCCCCACCTTAAAGGTCGAGATCGGGGGCGCCGACGTCGTCCTCTACCGGCGCCTCACCTTCGTCGCCGAAGCCGGGCGGATCGCCAAGGCCTTCTACCCCGTCTTCCCGCCCGACCGCGACGCCGCCGAGGTCCTCGCCTGGCTCGGCTCGCGCTGAGCCCACGCCGGTTTGCCCGCCCCGATCCTCCCCGATGTCCTGGCGCCGGAGATGCGGGTCGTCTTCTGCGGCACCGCGCCGGGAGCGGCGTCGGCGCGGGCGGGGGCCTACTACGCCGGACCCGGCAACCGCTTCTGGGCGACGCTCCACGAGGTCGGCCTGACCCCCGTCGTCCTGCGCCCGGCCGAATTCGCGCGCCTGCCCGAGTTCGGGATCGGCCTCACCGACGCAAGCAAGACCGCCGCGGGCTCCGACGCCGAGGTCGGCGACCGCGGCATCGACCGCAAGCGGCTGACGGGGGCGATCGCCGCCGTCGCCCCCCGCCTCCTCGCCTTCAACGGCAAGAACGCGGCGCGGGCCTCGCTCGGCCGGCCGGTGATCTACGGGCCGCAGACCGAGACGATCGGCGGCGCGAGCGTCTGGGTCCTGCCCTCCACCTCCGGCGCCGCCCGCGGCTTCTGGGACATCGGCCCGTGGCGGGAGCTGGCCCAGGCGGCGGGCTGAGCGCGGGCAGCGGCCCGCCCGGCCTGTGGCCGGACGGGCTCTTCGATGGAGGCGCCGAGATTCGAACTCGGATCCGCGGACGCGATGCGAGGGTCTCTACAGGTTTAGCCGGCGCTTGGTTCTCGTCTCCCGGGGTCCGCGCCGACGGGCACTGCGGAAGACAGAGCCCCTTGAATTTCCCCGGCCGGACGAGGCAAACCGTCCGGGTGAGCCCGATTCTGAAGCCGGTGCCCCTCCCCTCGGGCGAGGGAGGACCGACTCTCATCGCCTAGTTTCTAGCTAGGCAGCGAGGGCGAACTCATGGTCCGCACGTATTGGTTTGTGCCGGGGTTTAACGAGGCCTCCGGCAACCTCGACCTGCAACCTTTCGCACGAATCGACCACGTCGAAGCCTGTCGCCCCCGTGCGAGATGCATCTGTAAGTGTACGCGCCGCGTATTGGCCGGACAAGCGCGCGGGTATGGGCGCAGGACGATGACCGCAGCCGAGACCACGGACAAGACCTACGACGCGATAGTCCTCGGCGCCGGCCCGGCCGGGGAGGTGGCGGCCGGCCGCCTCGCCGACGGCGGCTGGAAGGTGGCGATCGTGGAGAGGGACCTGGTCGGCGGCGAATGCTCCTACTACGCCTGCATGCCCTCGAAGGCGCTGCTGCGCCCGGCCGACGTGCTCGCCGAGGCGCGGCGGGTCCCCGGCGTGCCGGTCGGCGCGGACGCTCGCCTCGACCCGGCGGCGGTGCTGGCGCGGCGCGACCAGGTGATCCACGGCGAGGACGACTCGGGGCAGCTGCCCTGGCTGGAGGAACGGGGGATCGACCTCTTCCGCGGCGAGGGGCGCTTCGTCGGCCCCGGCCGCGTCGCGGTCGGCGACGAGGAGCTGACCTCCTCCCGGGCGGCGATCGTCGCCACCGGCTCCGGCGCGCTGATGCCGCCGATCGACGGCCTCGACTCGGTCCGCGCCTGGAACAACCGCGACGCGACCACGGCGAAGCGGGTCCCGGCGAGCATGATCGTGCTCGGCGGCGGGCCGGTCGGCAGCGAGCTCGCTCAGGCCTGGGCGTCGCTGGGGACGAAGGTGACCCTGGTCGAGGGCGGCCCCCACCTGCTCGGCCGCGACGAGCCCTTCGCCGGCGAGGAAGTGGCGGCGGCGCTGCGCGGCCGCTTCGGCGTCGACGTGCGGGTCGGCGACCTGGTCGAGTCGGTGCGCGCCGGCGGCGCCGGGGTGATCGCCGAGCTGAAGGACGGCGGCGCGGTCGAGGGCGAGGAGATCCTCGTCGCGGTCGGCCGCAAGCCGCACACCGACGGCCTCGGCCTCGACGCGATCGGGGTCGAGCCCGACGAACACGGCTTCCTCACGGTCGACGACCGGATGCGGGTCGGTGGCGCCGCGGCCCTCTACGCGATCGGCGACGTCAACGGCCGCGCCCTCTTCACCCACGTCGGCAAGTACCAGGCCTGGATCGTCGCCGAGAACCTGCTCGGGCGGCCGGTCGAGGCGATCGCCGAAGGCCTCGGCTCGCCGCGCGTCACCTTCACCGACCCGCAGGTGGCGGCGGTCGGCAAGACGCTCCAGCAGGCCGAGGAGGCGGGCATCGACGTCCACCTGGTCGAGGTCCCCACCGACGGCTCGCCCGGTGCCAGCTTCCAGGGCAAGGGGACCGGCGGCCGGTCGCGGCTGGTGGTCGACCGGGCCAAGGACACGATCGTCGGCGCCACCTTCACCGGCTTCGAGACCGCCGACTTCCTGCAGGCGGCGACGATCGCGATCCTCGCCGAGGTGCCGCGGGCGCGCCTGCGCCACGCGGTGGCCCCCTACCCCACGCGCAGCGAGGTGTGGCTGAAGCTGCTGGAGAAGTGGGAAGCGGGAGCCGGGTAGCTAGACGGTAGCTCGCGACTTGAGGTCGGCGAGCACGTCGTCAGGGAAGCCGGCGACCTGGTCGAGGTCGTCGACGGAGTCGAAGCCGCCGAGCCGCTCACGGTGGGCGAGGAGCCGGGTCGCCTGGGTGACCGAGAGGTTCTGCGAGCGCAGCTGCTCGAAGGTCACCGAGTTGAGGTTGATCTCCCCGCCGCTCGACGGGCCGGCGGCGGGCTCCGGGGCGGCCGCGGGCGGCGCGCCGAAGGCGGGCGGCGGGGTCGGCCGGCCGGGCGCGGCGGCCGGGTCCGGGACCGACCCGCTCGCGAACGGCTGCGGCGCCGGCGGCGGGGTCGAGCCACCGAACGCGGGCGCGCCGGTCTCCTCGCGAACCTCGGGCGCCGGCGGCGCGGGCGCGGCGGGAGGCGGCGTGGGCGTGGGCGTGGGCGCCTGGAAGGTCGAGGTATCCGGCGCGGCGGGAGGCGGCGGGGTCTGGAATCCCGGCGGAGTCACCTCGGGCGCCTCGGTCGACGCCGCGGGCGCGGGCGGAGTCGGGGCGGCGAAGGGAGCGGGCGGCGGGCTGGTCGGCGTCGACGGGGTCGAGGCCGGAGGCGGGGTCGAGGCCGGAGGCGGGGTCGCGGGCGAAGGCGGAGATGGAGAGTCGAAGGACGGTGCGGTCGCGGCGGCCGGAGGGGTCGGCGAGTCGACGGCCGGGGCGGTCGAGGCCGGCGGCGGGGTCGGCGCGTCAAAGGACGACATCGGCCCTGGCGTGTCCGCGGCCGGGGGCATCGGCGCGGCGGGCTGCGGGGGGGCGGCCGACGGCGAGCTTGCGGCCGGCGAGTCCTCGCTCGGGCCGAAGGACGGCGACGGCTCGGCCGGGGCCGCGGCCGCCGACTCGATCGCCGGGTTGACGGCGCTGAGCGAGCGGACCACCGCTTCCTCGGCTTCGCGAGCCCGCTGCTCGGCGAGCCGGGCCCGCTGCTCGGCCTCCTCGACCGCGCGCTGCATCTCTTCCAGTCGGTGCTGCTGGGTTTCTTCCTCGGCGCGCACGGTCTCCAGCCGTTGGGCGGTGGCGGCGCGCTCTTCGGCGGCTTTGGTCCGCGCGTCGATTTCCTGCAGCCGGCGCTCGGCTTCTTCGATCGAGCGCTCGCGGGCTTCGCGGCCCGCCTGCAGGCGCTGCTCGGCGAAGGAGAAGTCCGCGGCGGGGACGGCCGGGTCCGGCACGCCACCGGCGTCGGCGCCCGACGGCGCCGCGGCCGGTCCGCCGATCGGCTGCGCGCCAGGCTCGCCCGGGCCGCCGGCCGAGGGCCCCGGCAGCGCGGCTTCCGAAGTTGGCGGCTCCGGCGCGGGCGCCGCGCCGAAGGCGTTGGTCGCCGGCGCCGCCGCCTCGCCCTGGAGGCGCTCGGCCTCCTGCATCCGCCGGTCGGCCTCGGCCCTGATCCGCTGCTCCTCGAACCGCACCTGGGCGACTTTTTCGCGGACCCGCTGTTCGGCGGCCGCGGCGTCGGAGTCGGTGGGAAGCGCGCCGGCGGGCGGCGCGTCGGTCGGCGCGGCGGGCTGGTCGGAACCAGGACCCGCGCCGGGCGCGGGCGGTGGCGGGATCGTCGGCGGCTCGGCAAGGGTCGGCGGCTCCGGCGCGTCGCCCGGGCGGAAGCCCTCGGCCGCGCCGGCGGCGGCAAGCGCCGAAAGGTTCTGCACCGGGGGCGGGGGGCCTTGGGCCGAATCGGGGGCGGGCGCCGACGTCGGAGCGCCCTCCTCCCCGTCGATCGAAGGAGAGCCGTCGGCGCCGGGCGCGGCGGCGCCGGCGAGACCTGGAGCCGGCGGCGGCGCGGGTCTGTCGGCCGCGACGCCCGAGCGGGCGTCGGCGACGGCTTTCTCGTTGGCGGCACGGGCGGCGGCGACGCGCTGCTCGGCGGCCGCCCGTTCCTTCGCCTTCTTGCCGCCGATCTTGATCCCGAACAGCGACATCTCGAAGAAGCCCTTCTTCGGCTTGCCCTCCGATTTCGCCGCCGCGGCCGCCGCGGCCCCGGCGACGGCGGCGCCCCCGGCGAGAGCCGCGGCCTCACCGGTCGACGGGCCGCCGGCGGAACCGGCGGTGGAGGCGGGAGGACCCGGGACGGGCGGCGCTGCGGGCGGGGTCGGGCCAGGCGAACCGGCGGCGGCCTGCATCCCGGGCGCGCCGGGGCCAGGCGCGCCCGCGCCGGGCGCCGGCTGACCGCCGACAGGGGCGTTCGGCGCGGCAGGGGGCGGGGTCGGGCCCTTGCCACCGCGTGCGGCGCGTTCCTGCCTGCGTTTCTCCACGGCTTCGCTGCGGTCCTTGCGCATCTGATCACGGGCTTCGCGCTGCTCCTTGCGGATCCTCTCGCGACGCTGCTTCCGGGTCTCCCGCTCCGGCGGCCCGGCCGAGGCCCCAGGGGCGGTCGGCGGCGCCCCGGGCGGCCCACCGACACCGGCGGGTCCCGCCGCACCGGGCACCGGCACCGCTCCCGCGGCACCAGGCGGCGGCCCACCTGCGGCGCCCGGCACGGGCGGCGCTCCGGCTGGTGCACTCGGCGACTGAGTGGAGCTCCCCGCGGCGCCCGCACCGCCCGCGGGAGCCCCCGTGGCGCCCTCGGCGGCTTTCGCCTTCTCTTCGGCTTCTTTGTTGCGGCGCTGGGTCACGACGACCACCAGGAGCAAGAGGAGGATCGCGGCGGCGAGGGCGGCGACGAACCAACCGGTGTGATCGGAGATGTAGTTGCTGATATCCGCGACGGGCACCGATTCATCCTTGCAAAGGATTCTCCGTGGTCAACTGAACCGACGTTTGTCTGGGTCTCGCCTTTCATGTTCATCGCATCCGACTTTTGAAGTCGCGTTCGACTTCGCGCCGCACGTCACGGTCGGCGATCTCGCGCCGGCGGTCGCGGCCCTCCTTGCCCCGCGCCAGCGCCAGCTCGACCTTCGCCCGCGGCCCCTTGAAGTAGATCCGCACCGGCACCAGGGTGAGGCCTTTCTCCGCCGTTTTGCCGATCAGGCGCTCGATCTCCTCGCGGTGAAGCAGCAGCTTGCGCGGTCGATCGGGCACGTGGGCGTCGACTTCCGCGTACTCGTAGGGCGGAATGTGGAGTTTTCGCAGCCAGACCTCGCCGTCGTCGACGACGGCGTAGGCATCGGTCATCTGCGCCTGCCCGCCGCGCAGGGACTTGACCTCGGAGCCGGTCAGGACGATCCCCGCCTCCATCGTTTCGACGAACTCGAATTTGTGGCGCGCGCGGCGATTGGTGACGACATCGCCGGAGGCGGGAGCGCGTTTCTTCGCTTTCTTCGCCATCAGCGGCCCCTCCGGCGGGAGTCGCGGGGAGGGGCGCCGTCGCGACCCGCACCGCCGGACCTCCCCCCGCCGCCGGTCAGCTCCAGGTCGACGCGCCCGCGTTCGCCGTCGACGCCGGTGACCCGGACGCGGACGGGATCGCCGAGCCGCAGCGCCGTCGCCCCCTCGCCGCCGCCGACCAGCGACACCTCCGCCCGGTCCAGCTCGTAGCGCCCGCCGGGCAGGGTCCGCGAGGGCAGCATCCCCTCGTAGACGTCGCCGAGCTCGCCGGCGAAGGCGACGAACGCCCCGGCCCGGATCACGCCCGACACCTCGCCGTCGAATTCGGCGTCGAGCCCGCGCTCGCCGAGCTCCCGTTCCAGCAGGTAGGCGGCGCAGACGTCGTCGGCATCGCGCTCGATCTTCGCCGACTCGCGCTCCTGGGCGGAGCTGTGGGCGGCCACCTCGCGCGCCTCGCCGAGCGTCGGCGCCTCCTCCCCCTCCCCCAGCGCCGCCAGCAGCGCCCGGTGCACGAGCAGGTCGGGATAGCGCCGGATCGGCGAGGTGAAGTGGGTGTAGGCATCGCTGGCGAGCCCGGCATGGCCGGAGTTCCGCTCGCTGTACTGGGCCTGTTTCAGCGACCTGAGCACGAGGGAGGTATATGCGTCCCGCCCGTGCCCGCGCCGTGCGGCCTCGCGCCGGGCCAGCCGGCTGGCCTGCGCCGCCATCTCCCCGGCCGAGCGCGGCGAGAGCCCCTGCCCGAGCGGCGGCGTCGGCACGTCGAGCGCCGCGAGCTGCTCCAGCAGCCGTTCGATCCGCGGCGGGTCGGGCTGGGCGTGGACGCGGTAGACGGCGGGGACGCGCCGGTCGACGAGGAACTCCGCGACCCGCTCGTTGGTGAGGATCATCAGCCGCTCGATCAGCCGGTGCGCCTCGGTCTGCGGCACCCGGTAGGCGGCGAGGACGTTGCCCTCGGCGTCGAACTCGAACTCGGGCTCGGCCGATTCGACGTCGAGGCTGGTCGCGCCGCGGTGCTCGCCCAGCGCCGCCGCCACGTCGCGCGCCGCGGCCAGCGGTTCGGCGGCCGCCGCGGGCGGCTTCTCGCTACCGTCGAAGACGCGGTCGAGCTGGTCGTAGTCGAGCCGCGCGTCGGAGCGGATCCGGCTGCGGTAGAAGCGGGTGCGGGTCGGGTGAGCCGCCGCGTCGAGCTCGATCTCGGCGGTGACGGCGAGCCGCTCGACCCCCGGCGAGAGGCTGCACGCCCCGCTGGAGAGCGAGTGCGGCAGCATCGGCTCCACCGCCCCCGGCACGTAGGTCGAGTTGGCGCGCCGCAGCGCCTCCAGGTCGAGCGGCGAGCCGGGCCGCACGTGGGCGGCGACGTCGGCGATGTGGACCCAGACGCGCCAGCCGTCGCCCTCGCGCTGGGCGGAGACCGCGTCGTCGAAGTCGCGGGCCGTCGCCGGATCGACGGTGAAGGTGGCGAGCGCGGTCAGGTCGCGGCGGGGGATGTCGCGCCCCTCCGCCTCCTCCGCCGCCCGCGCCGCTTCCTCCTCGACCAGCCCGGTGAAGCCGCGCAGCCCGAGCCGCTCCTCGAGCAGGTCGGCCACCGCGTCGCGGGCGCGCTTCGGCTCTTTCCGCCTCAGGGTCCCCGGGCGAGCCCCGCGGCCTCTTCGCGGCGCCGCCTCCCTACGGCGCCCCCGACCGGGGCTCAACCCGCGACCTGCGCGGCCACCGTTTCCAGCGCCTTCTGCCGCGCCTCGTCGACCCCCGTCTTGGGGTTGTCGACGGCCTTCACTTCGGGATGGATCCCACCCGTTTCGGCAAGGTTTTCCCCGTTCGGGGTGAAGTATTCGCCCACCGTCAGCTTCAGCGCGCCGCCGTTCGCCAGCCCGTGCTCTTCCTGGAAGACGCCCTTGCCGTAGGAGCGCGTGCCGACCACCGTCGCCCCGGCGTCGTCCTTCAGCGCCGCGGTGAGGATCTCGGCGGCGCTCGCCGTCCCCCGGTCGATCAACACGTCGAACGGGACGTGGACGATCCGGCCCTCACCGCTCTTCTTCGTCGAGTTCCCCTTGGTGCGCGATTTGGTCGTCACCACGACTTCGCCCGCGGGGAGGAACAACGACGCGGTGTCGACCGCCTCTTCGAGCAGCCCGCCCGGGTTCTCGCGCAGGTCCAGCACCAGCCCTTCGGCCCCTTCCTTCTTCACCTTCTCGATCCCGTGCGCCAACTGCCGGCTCGCTTCCTGGCTGAAGGAGAAGAGCCTCACGTACCCGATCTTCCTGCCGTCGGTCTTGAACAGCCGAGCCGAGACGTTGGGCAGCTCGACCTCCGCCCTGACGATCGACTTTTCGCTCGTCTTGTGGGTCTTGGCGTCGAGCACGCCGACCGTGACTTCGCTGCCTTCCGGCCCCTTGATCTTCCGCGTCGATTCGGTCGAGCCGAGCCCGGCGATCGATTCGCCTTCGACCGAGACGATCGTGTCCCCCGCTTCGATCCCCGCCCCTTCGGCCGGCGACCCGTGGAACACCTTGACCACGTGGAGGCCCTTCTTCACCGAGACGACGCTCAGCCCGATCCCGGAGAAGCGCCCTTCGATCTGCTGGTTGAACCCTTCCAGGCTTTCCGGCGAGAAGTAGTCGGAGAAGCGGTCTTTGTGCCGTTTGCGCAGCTCGCGGACCATCCCCTGCAACGAGGCGTTGCCGAGCTCCGTGTTGCCGACCTCGCGGAAGTAGTTGCCCTTGATGATTTCCGCGGCTTCGCCGACCAGGCTGGTCGGTTCTTCGGTGAACGCCTTGCGCGCCCAGGTCGGCAGCTTCGAGGGGTGCCCGCCGAGGTAGACCCCGCCGGCGAGGAAGACGATCAGGGCGACTCCGAAGGCCACCGCGGCGCGGTAGCTCACGCGGCCCTCAGACCCGCAGGAAGCGCCGCAGCGTGACCCCGGACCCGAGCGTCGAGACGAGGATCGCGGCGCCGAAGAGCACCGCCGCCAGCACCGGGAAGGCGAGGGTGGCGTCGTGCTGGGCCGCCGCGAAGGAGTTGGTGTCGCTGAGGGGGTCGACGATCGTGGTCTTGCCGATCCACAGGATAAGTATGGCGACCAGGCCACCGAGGAAGCCGACCACGACCCCCTCGATCAGGAACGGCCAGCGGATGAACCAGCGGGTGGCGCCGACCAGGCGCATCACCTCGACCTCGCGCCGGCGGGTGAAGATCGAGAGCCGGATCGTGTTGCCGATCAGCATCACCGAGGCGACCACCAGCAGCGCCATGAGCACCGTGAGCACGATCTTCAGGGCGCTGGTCACCTTCTCGATCTTCTCGGTCGACTGCTGCCGGCTGAAGGGGTTGGAGATCGCCGGGCTGATCGGGTCGGCCTTGCCGCCGCCGGTCGTCCCCATCACTTCCTTTTCGATCTGCGGCAGGTCGGAGGCGTCGGTGGCTTTCACCAGCAGGCTGGCGGGCAGCGGGTTGGTGTGCAGCTCTTCGACGATCGACTTGTCCTGCAGTTCGCTTTTCAGCGTCTGCAGCGCTTCCTGCTTGGAGATGAAGCTGACTTCGGCGACGTGCGGCATCGCTTCGACCTTTTCTTTGGCCTGGGCGATTTCGGCGTTGGTGGCGTCGTCGTAGAGGGCGAAGTTGATCGCCAGCTGGCTGCGCACTTCGTTCGACTTCGCCTGCGCGGTCTGGAAGATCGGAATCAGCACGCCGAGCAGCACCAGGGTGACCACGGTGGTGACCACCGCGGCGAGGGTCGGGGCGCCGTTACGGCGCAGGGCGCGGAACGCCTCCGAGAAGAAGAAGAGGATGCGCGACATCAGCGGGCGAGCGAGTGTCCGTGGCCGTTGGTCTTGCGCTCGCCGTCGGCGCCGATCCCCATCTCGGCCTGCATCCGCATGCCGAATTCGGTGGTCGACTCCTCGGTGTAGCCGCCGGAGACCTCGTCGCGGACCACGCGGCCCTCGTAGAGCTCGACCACGCGGCGGCGCATGTTGTCGACCATCTCGCGGTCGTGGGTGACGACGACGACGGTCGTGCCGGTCTTGTTGATCCGGTAGAGCAGCTGCATGATCCCGATCGAGGTGACCGGGTCGAGGTTGCCGGAGGGCTCGTCGGCCAGCATCAGCGGCGGGTGATTGACGAAGGCGCGGGCGACGGCGACGCGCTGCTGCTCGCCGCCGGAGAGCTGGTCGGGGTAGTTGTGGAGCTTGGTCGAGAGGCCGACCAGGCGCAGCGTCGCCGGGACCTGCTCGCGGATTTCGTGGCGGCTGGCGCCGATCACCTGGAGCGCGTAGGCGACGTTGTCGTAGACGGTCCGGTTGGGGAGCAGCTTGAAGTCCTGGAAGACCGTGCCGATGTTGCGCCGCAGCTGCGGGATCTTCTTCTCCGGCATCGTGGCGATGTCGCGGCCGGCGATCCGGACGCTGCCTTCGGTGACGTCGAGCTCGCGGATCAGGGTCTTGATCAGGGTCGACTTGCCGCAGCCGGTCGGGCCGACGAGGAAGACGAACTCACCGCGGCCGATCGAGAGCGAGACGCGGTCGAGCGCCATGTGGCCGCCCGGGTAGACCTTGGTCACGTCGGACAGCTCGATGATCGGCGCACGGCGGCCGCGCGAGCGCACGGGCTCGGGTCGATCGTTCTTGTTCCTTCGGAGGCGGGCCATCGGTGCAGGTGCTTTCTGCGAGAACAAGATGACTCCTGCGGAGTCTCGGTGGCGAAATTTCGCGCCCAGAAAACGGGCGTTTGGCTCTGCGATTCACTCGCACGGAGCGAGTTTTTAGGTTCGCCTGAGCCCGGAGGGGCGGACGCGGCTAGGCGACGACGAGGTCCGGGCGGGTGGCGATCGCCATTTCCGGGTCGACGAGGACGACGACATCGTCGATCGCGCGCGAGTGCAGCACGTCGCCCGCGGCGGCGGCGAAATCGGCCTCGCCGACGATCGTCTCGACCACCTCGAGCCCGGCGCCGCGCAGCTCCGCCGCGGCCCGCTCGGCGCGCCGCATCGCGTCGGCCCAGTCGGCGCCCTCGTCCAGCTGGTCCTTGCCGCCTCCGGCGGACCAGGTGGGACGGTTGGCGGGAGTGGCCGGGACCAGGAGGGTGAAGCCGGTGCCCGCGGCGCGCGGGCGCAGGGCGTCGACCAGGACCGGCGGCTCGGCCTCCCGTCCCACGATCACCAACACGTTGCGCCTGTCCTTCACCATCTCCATCTCCGGCCTCCTATTCGTCAGTGGATGGCCCCAGCCTTCACTCTGGGCGTAAACGCCCACCGAAGGCAGTCTGAGAATCGCCTAAGAAACGCAGGCCACCCCCGCGGACTTCCGGTCGACGGGACGAAAACCCAAGATTGACTTGAGTTTTCGTCCCGTCGACGGGTCAGCCGATGGCGACCATGCGCTCGATCGGGAGCTTGGCGCGCGCGGCGATCGCGGGCTCGACGCTGACCTCGAACTTCATCTCGGCGAGCGCGTCGCGCAGCTTCGGCAGCGTGATCATCTTCATGTATTTGCAGAAGGCCATCCGGTTGGCCTCGATCAGGTTCGCCTTCGGCGCCGCCTGCTGCAGCGGGTAGAGCATCCCGTTCTCGGTGGCGACGATGAACTCGCCCTC
>DATJUK010000252.1:0-16555 GCA_035502495.1 Solirubrobacterales bacterium | reverse complement strand
TCCCCGGTATCCGGGGAAAAGTGCGAACGCACGGGGGGTTGCTGGGCTGCGGGGCGGTGACGCCGGGGGTGGCCGGCCGGGGATCGCGGCCCTGTCCCGACATCCCGCGCTGCCGTTCCTCGTGGCGGACGGGTGAGCACGGGAACGGCCGGGCGCACCGTCCTCAGCCGCCCTGGCCCGAACCCTCGCCCGTCCCGCGCCGCACGCCCCGGACCCTCACCAGGCCGCCGCCGACCCCCGACGCCGCCGCGGGTCGACCAGCTAGGCGAGGAAGCCGGTGCCTTCGACCGCCTTGAGGACTTCGGCGGCGGTGGCGGTCGTCTGGAAGGCGCCCTTTTCCGGTGAGATCGAGTCCGGGGCGGCCTTCACCAGCAGCCCGGCGACCGACGCGTGGCGCGCCTCGACGGCCCAGATCGAGAGGGCGGCGGAGACGTAGGCCGGGCTCGAGATGTTCAGCGCCTGGCCGCCGTAGGCCTTGACCCCGGTGTTCTCCAGCACCATCGCGGTGGCGAGCCACTTCGACCTGCTCGTCGCGCCGCCGAAGTCGACCTTCGGAGCGGCCACGGCCTTGCTGCCGAGCGCTTTCTTGAGGAAGGCGACGTGGGCGTTCTCGTCGGCGGTGGTCCGCTTCAGGAACGCCGACTCCTGCGCCCCCTTGGCCACCTTTTTCTTGGTCGCCTCGTTGTAGAAGGCGGCCTCGAGGTACTCGAGGGTGAGGGCGTAGTTGAGGATGCCGATGTCGCCCTTGCCGAATTTGGCGGGCGGGCGGCCCTTGCCGCTCGCCGCGGCCGCGCCGGCCGGGGTGAGCGCCGAGAGCAGCGCCCCGGACCCCATCACCGCGGCGCCGCCCAGGCCCGCCTTCTTCAAGAACGCGCGGCGGCTGTCGCCCTCCTCCAGCGCCTCGACCGCCTCGTGGTGCGTTTCGGCGAGGGCCTCGTCCTGGTCGAACTGCGCGAGCAATCTGTGGGAACTCATTCGCTTGCCTCCTGGTGAGATTTGGTCTCGAACAAGCGCGCTTATGAGTTCCCTGCGAGAAGCAGGTGCCGGCGGATCAGTCGGATGTAACGAAACCCGCAAGTTTGCCTATACTTCGTCCTACGGCCGTGACCCTCGAGGCATGGACCTGATCACCTTGAACTCCCTTACCGGCGAAACCGTCACCACCAAGGCTGCCGCGCGCGTCGTGCGCTCGGTCGCCGAGCTGCGCGCCGAGCTGCTCCCGCACCGGCGCGAGGGCCGCACGATCGGCCTCATCCCGACCATGGGCTTCCTCCATGAGGGCCACCTCTCGCTGCTCCGCGCCGCCCGCGCCGAGAACGACATCGTGGTCATGAGCCTCTTCGTCAACCCGACCCAGTTCGGCCCGAACGAGGACCTCGACCGCTATCCGCGCGACGAGGAGCGCGACCTCGCCCTCGCCACCGAGGCCGGCGTCGACTTCGTCTTCGCCCCCGCGGTCGCCGAGCTCTACCCGGACGGCGCCGCCACCGCGGTCGAGGTGACCGGCGGGCTCACCGCGGTCCTCGACGGCGACCCCGCCCGCCGCGGCCCGGGCCACTTCCGCGGCGTCACCACGATCGTCGCCAAGCTCTTCAACATCGTCGGCCCCGACGTCGCCTACTTCGGCCAGAAGGACGCCCAGCAGGCCGCCGTGATCAAGCGGATGGCGCGCGACCTCGACTTCCCCGTGCGGGTCGAGGTGATGCCGATCGTGCGCGAGGAGGACGGCCTGGCGATGAGCTCGCGCAACGTCTACCTCGAGCCCGCCGACCGCGCCCGCGCCGTCGCCCTCTCGCGCGCCCTCGCCGCCGCCGAGCAGCAGGCGCTCGCCCGCGACTCGCTCGACGCCGGCCTCGCCGCCGCCCGGATCGAGCTCGCCGCGGCGGCGATCGAGCCCGAGTACCTCGAGGCCCGCGACGCCGAGACCCTGGAGCCGGTCGAAGGGCTGACCGGCCGCCCGATCCTGATCGCCGTCGCCGCCCGGGTCGGCGGCGCCCGCCTGATCGACAACGTCGTCGTCGAGCCGCTCGACCCGGACCACCAAACCGACCAGTAGGGAGACGAAATCGTGCAGAGGCAGATGCTGAAGTCGAAGATCCACCGCGCCACGGTGACCGACTGCGATGTCGACTACATCGGCTCGATCACCATCGACACCGAGCTGATGGCCGGCGCCGACCTGCTGGTCAACGAGCAGGTCCACGTCTGGGACGTCGACAACGGCGAGCGCTTCGTCACCTACGTGATCGAGGGCGAGCCCGGCTCCGGCGCGATGCAGGTGAACGGCGCCGCCGCCCACCTGGTCGAGCCCGGCCACAAGATCATCGTCGCCTCTTTCGGTGCCTACGACGAGGCCGACCTGGAGCGCTACGCCCCGGTCGTCGTCCACGTCGACGACCTCAACCAGCCAATCGCAATCGACGACCGTCCGGAGGTGTTGGTCGCATGAGCTCTGGAGTCCTTTCCCACACCGTCCCGCAGGCCGACCGCGTCGCGGTGACCCTGCCCCATCTCCAGGAGATGAAGGAAAGCGGCGAACCGATAGTGATGGTCACCGCCTACGACTACCCCTCGGCGACGGTCGTCGAGGCGGCGGGCGTCGACCTCGTCCTGGTCGGCGACTCGGCCGCCAACGTGGTGCTCGGCTACGACCGCACCGACCTCGTCTCGATGGAGGAGATGATCGTCCTCGGCAAGGCGGTGCGCCGCGGCCTGAAGACGGCGCTGATGATCGGCGACATGCCGATGGGCAGCTACGAGGCCTCCGACGAGCTGGCGATCGTCAACGCCCAGCGGCTGGTCAAGGAGACCGGCTGCCAGGCGGTCAAGCTCGAGGCGGGCGGCGTCTCCGTGCAGCGCGCCCGGGCGATCGTCGCCGCGGGCATCCCGGTGATGGGCCACCTCGGCCTCACCCCGCAGACCGCCACCGCGCTCGGCGGCTACAAAGCGCAGGGCAAGTCGGCGAAGGCGGCGATCCGGATGGCCGAGGACGCCGAGGCGCTGCAGGCGGCGGGCTGCTTCGCGGTCGTCTTCGAGGCGGTCCCGGCCGAGATCGCGACGACGATCGCGTCCCGCCTCGACATCATCACGATCGGGATCGGCGCCGGCCCGGCGACCTCCGGCCAGGTGCTCGTCTTCCACGACCTGCTCGGCATCACCACCGGCCACATGGCGAAATTCGTCAAGCAATACGCCGAGGTGCACGAGGGCATGGTCGCCGCGGTCGGCCGCTACGCCGCCGAGGTCCGCGGCGGCTCGTTCCCCGGCCCTGAGCACGCCTACGCGATCGACGAGGACGAGCTGGCCGACTTCCGCCGCCACGTCGACGACCACACCACGCTGGCCTCGGCCAAGTCGTGGGAGTGGGAGCCGCTCGTCTGATCCCGTCTAGGAGGTCCGGCAGCCGGAGTCGGCGCAGATCGACACCTGCGTCCCGGGCCGGGCGAGGGGGACGACGCCGAAGCCGGGCAGATCCAGGCGCAGGTTGCCGTCCCAGCTGGGCTCGGAGGACGGTTCGCGGCGCAGCGTCGCGCTGCCGAGGAAGGGGGCCGGCGGCGTGATCACCGCTTCCGAGGTCAGGTGGGTGAGGTCGGGGACCTGGAAGTGCGGCCCCCGGATCAGGAGGTCGAGCACCGTGCTCTCCTCCTCGATCCGCCCGCGATCCCGGGTCGCGGCGGCGATGAAGGTGTCGAAGGCGATTTCCCTGCCCTGCTTGCCCGGCCCGGAGATGCGCGAGGCCTCGAACTTGACCGCCGGCTTTTCGGTGGTCGCCCGGAGGATCAACCGGTGGGGCTCCGCCGCCGCTCGGCGGGCAAGGGCTGCCGCCGCGTCGGGACGAGCCGTGCGCAGGGCCTCCAGGGTGGCCCCGACGCGGCCCTGATGATGAGGCGGGCGCCGGTGCGGCGCGGGCTTCGAGGAGTGGTGACAGGTGCTCGCCGGCGTCGTGATGACGCTGCCGAACGCCCGACTCGCCCGCGCCTTGGTGTAGCCACGCTCGCCGCGGAATTCGAACCGGCCGACGAAGCGTCCCGTCTCGACGAGTGCCATTTCGCCCTTGCAGAGCGGCAACAGCGGTTCTTCTTCCCGCGTGGTTTCGGGGATGAAGCGCATCGCGATCCGGCCGAACTTGCCCAGCGACGCGTCGATCCGATCCGACCCGGGCGCCTGCGGCGCGTCGAGCTTGATGCCGGAGACGATGATGCTCGGGCCGTCGAGCGACACCGCCTCGACGGCGAGCACGCTCCGGTTGCGCAGGTTGACGCCGACCGAGAAGCCGTTCGACCCTTCGACGGCGAAGCTGGCCATGATGGTCGGATGCCCGCGCCCGCTGGGCCCGGTCCGCGCCGCAGCCGGGCCGGACAGGAGCAAGGCGGCGACCGCGACCGCCGCAGCGACCGCCGCGAATGCTTTTGCCCTCACAAAGGCAGAGTATTTGTTATTTCGCCGCCTGGCTTTGCGACACCCGGGAGTGGGCGTGGGCGGGGGAGACGCCGGCGACCTTCAGCGCGGTAGGTTCGAAGAGGCGAAAGCGCAGGGGGCTGCTGACTCCCTCGCTCTCCTTGCAGCGGGGGCAGTCACCGGAGGCGGCCGCGACGGTGGCGTTGAACCTGCTTTCGCATCGCTCGCAGAAAAACACGGGGTACGTCCTTTGTTCGGTGGCCGGTTGGCCGAGTCGTGGAGCGAGGGTAGTCCCCCTTGTCCGGGCTGTCCAAACTTTTGCCTGGAGATCAGGAGGCGCGCCGATCCCGTGGATGGGTCGGGACCGGCGCGCCTGGCGATCACGAAGCCTTCGAGATCGAGACCGCCGGCACGGTGCTGCTCAGATCCGAGATCTGCATGTGCTCACCCCCTCCCTGGTTTTACGAACTCACGTGTGCACTGGCACTCGACCTCGAAGATGCTGGACGGGATTCCATTGCTGGAGCAGATTGCTGCATAAAGTCGCTCCATCGGTCGGAAATACATTTACGATCTACTGGGTTCCACCATTCCGAGGAGGCAGAGCAATGAAATCGGCAGCGATTCGCCGCGGTCCAGATGCCACGTTGGGCGCGACCGTGGCTCATCCACTGCGTTGTCGATGTTTGGCGATCCTGGCCGACCGGGTCGCCAGCCCGGCCGAAATCGCTCGGGAGCTCGGGCTCGAGGTCAGCAACGTGGGCTACCACGTGGGCGCCTTGGCGGACGCAGGGTTGATCGAGGAAGTCGGCCAACGCCCCGTGCGCGGCGCCGTGGAGCACTTCTATCGGGCGGTCGTACGACCGATCACGTCGACCGAAGAAGAGGAAGAGCTGTCGATCGACAAGAAAATCAGCTTCGCCCGCACGATCTGGTCGCTGATCACCGCCAACGCGACGACCGCCCTCCAGTCAGGGATCCTGGTCGAGCGACCGGAACACCACCTCACCCGCACGCCGGTCCGCGTCGACGAGGCGGGCTGGTCGGAAATGGCCGAGGCCTACATGGAGCTCTACGAGCGTGTCTACGAGATCCAGACCGCGTCGGCCGAGCGGCTCGGCCACGAGCCGGACGACCCCGGCATCTCGGTGCTCTCGGTCCTCGCCTTTTTCGAGACCCCGGAGGCGGCGCCGGCGATCGAGTTGGCCAGGGCGACGGAGGAGGAGTCGGCCGGGTCATAAGATCGGCCGATGCCGATCGATGTCGCCAACGCCGACGAGCTGCTCTCGACCACCCGGTCGGTGCGCAAGCGGCTCGACTTCGCGCGGCCGGTCGAGCGCGAGGTGCTGCTCGAATGCCTGCAGCTCGCCGTCCAGGCGCCGACCGCCTCGAACCGCCAGACCTGGCGCTGGATGATCGTCACCGACGCCGACCTGCGGCTGAAGGTCGCCGACTACTACCGCGAGGCGGCGCTCCCTTACCTGCGCGAGTCGCTGGCGGCGGCGGAGGCCGAGGGCGGCCAGGACAAGCGCGTCTTCGACAGCGCCATGTACCTGGCCGAGAACCTCGAGCAGGCCCCGGCCTTCGTCATCCCCTGCATCGCCGAAGACCTCGAGGAGAAAGACACGGCGGGCACGATCGTCGCCCTCGGCTCGATCGTCCAGGCCGCCTGGAGCTTCCAGCTCGCCCTCCGCGCGCGCGGCCTCGGTTCGACCTGGACCACCCTGCACCTGCGGCACGCCGCCGAGGTCGCCGAGCTGCTCGGGATCCCCGCCGGGGTCACCCAGGTGAGCCTGATCCCGGTCGCCTACACCAAGGGCACCGACTTCAAGCCGGCCAGGCGGCCGCCGGTCGGCGAGATCACGCACTGGAACCACTGGGGCTCCTGAGCCCGGCCGGCGGACGGCGGCTTCAAGAAACTGGAGGCCGATGAAAGATTGGGCCGAAGGGGGACACTTCCTAGACAGTGTCGGAACGACAGACGCGGCCCCGGGCGGGTCGCGCGCGAGAATTCGAAGCGATCTTCAGCGCCTGCTACCCGCGGGTGCTCGGATACGCGATCCGTCGCACCGAGGATCGGACCGCCGCCGAGGACGCCGTCTCCGAGACCTTCCTGATCGCCTGGAGGCGGCTCGACGCGGTGCCCCGGGACGCGCTTCCGTGGCTGCTCGGCGTCGCCCGTAAGGTCCTCGCGAACCAGCGCCGGGCGGCGGGGCGGCGCGCCCCCGACGGGCCGCTGATCCCGCTCGACGCCGTCGCCGACCTCGATCCGCGCGCCGCCGTCGCCGACCTGGTGGCGGACCGCCACGCCTTCGCCGCCGCGTTCGGCGCCCTGCGCCCGGCCGACCGCGAGGTGCTCGCCCTGGTCAGCTGGGACGGCCTCTCGGCGCGCGAGGCCGCCGCGGTGCTCGAGTGCAAGCCGGCGACCTTCCACCTCCGCCTCCACCGGGCCCGCCGCCGGCTGCTGAAAGAACTGGCCGCCGCCGGACACTCCTTTGGTGAACGCGCCGCGGGATCGCCGAACCACCCGCGGCCCGACGCCACCGAGCCGCGATGCGAATAAACGACGACAGGCTGATCGAGGAGCTCCGCCGACTCGACCCGGTGGGGCCGGGGGAGCTCGACCGGGCCGCCGAGGGCGACGCCGCCGCGCGGCTGCTGGAGCGGGTCGTCGCCGCCGATCCCGTGGCCGAGGCCGCCGCGGCGCGGGGCGAGGACCGCGTCCCGCTCGCCGCCCGCGCCCGCCGACCCGCCCGGGTGCCGAAGCTCGCGCTCGCGGGCGGCCTCGCGGCGCTCGGCGCGCTGGCTCTCGTCGCCGTGCTGCTCGTCTCGTCGGGCGGCGGTGGCGCCGCCGGCGACCCGAACCGCCTCGCGGGCACGCTCGACCGCGCCGCCGCGGTTGCCGCGGTGCAGCCGCAAGCGGGCGTCGGGCGGCCGTGGAGCTACCTGAAGACCCGCGAACTCGCGGTCGAGGCGCGGCGCTCCGACCAGCGCGCGTGGCACGTGTCCCAGGAGACGACCCGCGAAGAATGGATGACCCCCAATGGCCCGGGGCGGATGCGGATCGTCGCCGGGCCGACGCGCTTCGTCGGCTCGAGCGACCGCGCCGAATGGGAAGGGGCCGGGCGGCCGAGCTTCCTCACCCTCGGCTTCGGGCCGCGCACCGAAGTCCACTGGATCGCCGGCACCGTGATGCGCGCGCGGGTCGCCGATCTCCCCACCGAGCCGGTGCCGCTCGCCGATCGCCTGCGCAAGGAGGCCGAAGCCGAGCACGCGGGCCTGGCGCTGCCGGCCGCGACCCTGCAGCTGATCGCCGAAGACCTGCGCAGCCCGGTGGCCACGCCCGCGCTGCGCCGGGGGCTGTTCGAGGCGGCGAAGCGGGTGCCCGGCATCCGCTATCTCGGCGCGCGGACCGACCCCGAAGGCAGGCGCGGCATCGCGGTCGGCGTCGGCGAGGGCGCCGGCGGCGCGGCCCGCTTCGCGCTGATCTTCGACCCCGGGACGGCGATGCCGCTGGCCACCGAGGCGACCGCCCGCGCCGCCGGCGGCGGCGAGGCGGCCGGGCCGACGATCTCGCGGGCCACCGTCTACCTCGAAGCGCCGGAAGACACGCCCTACCTCGTCTACCGCATCCCGCCCGAGGGGACGTCGCTGTGACCCACCAGCCGGCGCTCGGTCGGCGCCTGAAAGCGCTGCGCGTGAGCCGCGGCCTCTCGCTGAAGGAGGTCGGCGCCGCGACCGGCGTCTCCTCCTCGTTCATCTCGATGGTCGAGACCGGGCGCAACGACCTCTCGGTCGGCCGGCTGATGATGCTCGCCGAGTTCTACGGCGTGGGCCTCGGCGACATCCTGCCCGCGCGGGACACCGACCAGCCCGTCGTCCTGCGGCGCGCCGAACGGAAGGCCGTCGACCCCTCCGTCGCCAGCGTCACCACCGAACCGCTGGCCTCCTGGCCGCATGGCGACGTCGCCACCGGCTTCCGGCGCTTCGACATCGGCGCCGAGCTGGCCGAAGCGGGGACGCAGGCGGGTCCGGCCTTCCTCTTCGTCCTCAGCGGCGAACTGATGATCGATTTCGCCGAACAGACCCAGGTGGTCCTCGGCGAGGGCGACTCGGTCTGGTTCGAGGCCAGCCGCCGTCACCGGCAGGTCAACGTCGGCGACGGGGCAGCCGAGGTCGTCACCTTCAAGAACTTGTCTCGTCCCGATGTCTGAAGCGAACGAACTGAAAGGGTGCGTGTGAAAGTCAGATCCATGATCCTGGCCCTGGCGGTCGGAGCGATCGGCCTGATCGCCGTGGCCGGCTGCGGCGGCGGTGGCTCGAGCTCCTCCGCGGGCGCCGGGAACAGCGAAAGCGGTGGCGGCTTCGCCGCCACCGCCGAAGCCGCCTGCGCCAAGGCCGACAAGCAGATCGCCGCGCTCGGCACGCCGCAGCAGGCCGACGTCCTCGAATACATGGAACGCACCGAAGCGGTGATCGAGGAGCTCCACCGTCGGGTGGGGGCCGCCGCCGGTGACGGCGCGGCCGAAGCCGCCTACGTGAAGGGCCTGGCGACGGCGGTCCCGGTGCTCGACCAGATGACCAACGCGGCGCGCAACGAAAACTACGACGCGGTCCGCGAACTCTCCGCCGGGCTGGTCGAAATCCACCTCGGCGAACTCGCCGAAGCGGCCGAACTGAAGGTCTGCGCGGAAGTCCCGGTGAGCACCTCATGAGGCGGCTGAAGCTGGTCCTCGCGCTCGGCGGCGTGATCGCCCTGCTGGGCTCGGCAGGGGTCGCGATGGCGACCACCGGCGCCACCACCGGCTACCCGCAGCCCAAGGTGGTGGTCCCGGCCTCGGTCTCGACCCCGTTCGAAAACCGCTACGTGCTGACCGCCGTCGGCAGCGGCGCCGGCATCCGCTCGGGCGAGATGAAGTTCGAATTCGAGGAGGGCTCCTCGCCCGAGTTCCTGGTCGGCATCTCCCAGTTCTACGTCTACGGCCCGACCGGCGAAATCGAAACCGCGCTCTTCACCTTCTACCCCTTCACCGAGCTGCCCGGGGGCAAGGGGCTGAAGGCCACGGCGCTCAAAGTCGGCGCCGCCGCCAGCTACGGCCAGGTGACCCCGGACGGCGAACTGCGGATGTTCGACCCCGAAGGCGACCGGGTGAAGGGCGAGATGCGCCTCCACGGCGACGGCCCCTGGCCGGTCGAATTCCGCATCCTCGACGAGGACGAAAGCACCGGCGGCCACCCGCCCGCGGCGAGGCAGCTGCCCGAAGCCCGGCCGACCGACCCCGGCTGGGGCGCCGACGCCGCCGAATACGAAGGCGAATACGAACTGACCGACGGGGCCGAAGACCCGACCGAAAAAGCGGGCACCCTCGGCGCCGTGATCGGCGTCGCCCAGGGCCTCGGGGTCAACGGGGCGGTGGTCACCGGCGGCTCGATGACGGTCTCCGGCAGGCCGGCGACCGCCGAGGTGGAGCTGCAGACCGGCCAGGAGAAGCGCTCCTTCACCCTCACCGGCCTCGCCTGGCAGGGAGACAGGCGCACCGCCCAGGTCCACGACGAAGGCGCCGGCAGCCCGCCCGTCGGCCGCTTCGAAGGCACCGGCGGCAACGGCGTGGTCAAAGGCTCCCTGGTCTCCGGCCACACCCTCTACAAGGTCGAATTCAAGCTCAAGTAGCCGGCCGCCGGCCACGCCGGCCGTCCCCTTCGGTCCTCCGAAGACCGAAGGGGACGGCGGCGGTCGGCGGCCAAGGTGCGTGACCAGATCGGTTCTCGTCGGCGACTCCAGCTGTACATCCGGCCACTCGGGCCGGCAACGCGCATCGAAGCCGGGTCGGCGGGGTAGGTTCGAAGGATCTTCCGTCGGAGGTCGAGACTCGGCTTGCTCATGGGGATCCTGGCGATGCTCACGATCCCCGCGACCGCCTCGGCCCGGCCGCCGGCCACGGGGTCGGCGGGCGGCACCGGCCTCCTCGTCACGGTGGCGGCGCGCGAATGTCCGAGTTACAAGGACATCCGCGCCAATCTCGCCCGCAACAACATCCAGGAGAGCCTCGAAGACCTCGGGGAAGACACGCTGTACGAAAGCGGCGAGCCGATCAACCCGAAACTCGAGCTCGAAGGCCAGCCCAGATGCAAACCGATCACCGGCTGGCAGTTCACGCTCGGCTCGGGGATCAGGGAAAAAGCCTCGACCGGGCCCTGGGGCGCGCTCTCGATCGTCACCGGGGCCGAATCGCCGCCGGTGACCACCGAGGCCTCGACGCCGCTGCTCGGCTGGAACGGGGAACCGATCGAAGGGATCTCGATCAAAGGCGCGACGACCTTCGAACTCAACCGGGCCCAGGCCGAACGCTCGGCCGGCCACTACCTCTGGATCCAGGGCGGCACGACCACCGACCCGGTGCTCTACACCTCAGGGCCGTTCGCCGGCAAGTACGGCTTCGGCGCCCTGCGCTGCTCGATCGACGACCTGAACGGCGACAACGTCGAGACGATCGACTTCCCGGTCGGCACCACGCATGCCTTCTGCTACGCCTACTACGTCACGCCGCCGCCGAAATCGGGCACGATCGTGATCCGCAAGGAAGTCGAAGGCTCGGGGTCGGCGCCCCAGAACTTCAACTTCGGGGGCAACGTCTCCTACAACCCCGGCGGCACGTTCGACCTCTCGGCGTCCCCGGCTTCGGCGGGTGCGCAGACCTTCTACCGCGCCGAAACCAGGGCCGGGGAGGAACCGTGGAAGGTCGACGAGGAAGTCCCCGAAGGCTGGGTCCTCGACGAAATCCGCTGCGAACACGGCGCCAGCCAGGTCACCACCGACCGCGGCAGCGCCTCGGTCGACATCAGCCTGGCCGCCGGCGACACCGTCACCTGCACCTACGTCGACCGGCTGCGGCCCCCGGCCGGGTCGCTCCTGCTGGGCAAGGTCACCGAAAACGGCGTCGGCAGGTTCCGCTTCCGCGTCCGCGACTCCTCGGGAGACGTGGTCAGGCGGACCTCGATCACCACCGCCGCCGAAGGCGCCCCGGCCTACGCCGGGCCGCTGACCCTGAGCCCGGGGGACTACGAAATCGAAGAGTCCTCGCCGCGGTCCGACCGCGGCGACTGGCGCCTGGTCGGGGTGAGCTGCAACGGAGAACGTGAGCGCGGGTCAGCGACCAAGGTGACGGTGGCCGACGGAGGGGGCGTGCTCTGCACCTTCACCAACCGCCTCGACTTCGACGGCCGGCTGACGATCGCCAAGGAAGCGATCGGCAACACCGGCACGGCGGCCTTCCAGATCACCACGCCCTCGGACCCGGAACTCCAGCTCGATCAGACGGCGGTGGTGAAGGAGGAAAAGACGAGCGTCCGCGCCAAGGGCGACCCGACCGACGGGCTGCCGTACGGGACCTACGTGATCCAGGAGGGCGCCGGGCCGGGGATCGATCCGGCCGACTGGTCGCTGATCGAGGTCGTCTGCGACGGCCAGGACATCCCGTTCGAGCAGGGCCGCGCCGTGGTGCGGCTCTCCCGCGACGACCCGAGCGAGGACTGCCGCTTCGTCGACCTCTTCTCCAAGCCGCCGCCCAATCCGCCCGGCCCCGAGCCCGGCCCCGGCCCGCGGCCCGGCGAAGGCGCCGAAATCGCCGTCTCGAAGAAGCTGGTCGACCCCGGCAGCGGACCCACCCCGACCGAGACCTACCGGATCGCGGTCAAGAACCTCTCCGGCGCGACCGCCTCCGACGTCGTCGTCACCGACCAGCCCGGGCCGGGCCTGACGATCCTCTCGGTCGATCCCGGCCCGAGCGGCACCTGCATCCACGACGACCGCTACACCTGCACCTTCTCCGCGATCCCCGGCCACGGCGAAGCCACCGTGATCGTGAAGGCGAAGAACTACGGGGGCAAGACCTACAACCGGGCCGTGGTCGGCTCGGGCACCCCCGACGAAGAATCGGCGAACAACGTCGACTCCGCCCGGGCGGAAAAGCCGAAGCGCCACTACAAGGCCTGCGGCTCGAGCCTCCCGATCGCCTACCGCTGCTGAGGGGACCGCGGCCGCGTCATAAGATCGTCGAGGTGCCGATCTACGAGTTCGAGTGCGAGGGGTGCGGGGCGGTCTTCGAGGAGCTGGTCGCGGCCTCGGCGGCGGCGGTTCCCTGCCCGGAGTGCGGGTCGGAGCTGACGCGGCGGCTGCTGTCGGCGGTGTCACCGCCGGGGCGGATGCCACGTGGGGCGGGGGTGCGCTCCGATGAATCGCGGCGGCGGGAGCGGGAGGCGGCGCGGCAGGATCGGCTGAGCGAGTCGCGGAAGCGGCGGGCGGCGGGGGAGAAGCCGTGAGCGCCGGCGATGCGGCGGAGCGCCGCGAGGAGCTCGTCGCGCTCTACAAGGAAGTCTCCAGGTGCACCAGGTGCCCGCTGCACGAGACGCGGACCAAGGCGGTCTTCGGCGCCGGCAACGCGGATGCCGACCTGATGTTCGTCGGCGAGGCCCCGGGCGCCGAAGAGGACCGCCAGGGGCTGCCGTTCGTCGGTCGCGCCGGGCAGCTGCTGAACCAGATGCTGGAAGGGATCGGGCTCTCGCGCGAGGACGTCTTCATCTGCAACGTGCTCAAGTCGCGGCCGCCAAACAACCGCGATCCGATGCCGGCCGAGATCGCCGCCTGCGAGCCCTACCTCTGGGAGCAGGTGCGGCTGATCGAGCCGCGCGTCGTCTGCACCCTGGGCAACTTCGCCACCAAGCTCCTGACCGGCAGCCCGACCGGGATCACCCGCGTCCGCGGCACCCCGCAGACCCACCAGCTCGGCGGCCGCACCGTCTTCCTGCTGCCGATCTTCCACCCGGCCGCGGCGCTCCGCACGCCGGCGGTGAAGGAGCAGCTGCGGGCCGACTTCGCGACGATCCCGGCGCTGCTCGAGCGGGCGCTCCCGGCGCCGCTGCCGAGCGCCGAGGAACTGGCCGAGGCGGAAGCCGGGCCGGCGGGTGAGGAGGAGCCTCCGCCGCCCGCCGACCAGCTCGGCTTCTTCGGCGACGCGAGCGGCTGATGGCCGGCGACGAAGCCGGCGTCCGCCGCGCCGAAACCCGCTCCGCGGCGGAGACCGAAACGGTAGGCGCGGAGTTGGCCGACCGCCTCCGGCCCGGCGACGTGGTGGTCGTCTCCGGCGAGGTCGGGGCGGGGAAGACGACCCTGATCCGCGGCGCCGCCCGCGCCCTCGGGGTGGTCGAACCGGTCACCTCGCCGACCTTCACGATCGGGCAGCGCTATGCGGGCGGCCGGCTGCCGATCTCCCACCTCGACCTCTACCGGCTGGAAGACCTGGAGGGCGAGGACCCGGCGCTGCTCGACGACTACCTCGGCCCCGACGGGGTCGCCTTCGTCGAGTGGCCCGCGGCCGGCGCGGGGCGGCTGGGACGGCCCGCGCTCGAGGTGCGGCTGGAGCACGCGGGGGAGGAGCGCCGCACGATCGAGATCGCCGCTCCGGCGGGCCGCTGATCGGGGATGCCGCTCCCTTCGTATGCTGGAAGGGTTAAGGGGGAGGCGCATCGAACATCGATGTGGACGAAAGACGTTTCACCGAATCGAGACAGGAGGGGTTCACGGATGAAGAAGGGAATGCTGTCGGCGTTGGCACTGGCCGCCTTGGTGACCGGGCTGCTGATCGGCGTCAGTCCCTCGAGCGCCGGGACCCCCGCCTACAAGCACTACATCGCCTGTGGGCTGTCGCGGAAGGCGAAACCGGCGACCGTCTGCCCGGTCGGCAGCAAGAAGGGCGCCTTCTTCAAGAGCCTGAAGGGCGACGTCAAATACACGGTCTGCGTCAAGTTCCCGAAAGCTGAACATCTCTGCACCGAAAAACCGCAGGAAGCTGAACAGGGGACGCTCTACGTCAACAAGATCACCTCGACCAGCGTCGGCCGCCACCAGGTCACCTGGTTCGTCAAGGGCAAGAAAGTCGGGACCTCCGTCTTTCGCGTGAAGTAGGGGAGGTCCCCGCTGGTCGTCGTCGGCTTCGACACCGCGACCGCCGATACCGCCGCCTGCGCCTGGCGTGACGGCGAGGCAGTCGCCGAGGCCCAGCTCGGGCGCAACGAGCGCGGCCGGCCGCGCCACGCCACCGGGCTGCTCGCCGAGGTCGAGCGCTGCGCCGACGCCGCCGGCGGCTGGGCCGGTGTCGACCTGGTCGCGGTCGGCCTCGGGCCCGGCTCGTTCACCGGACTGCGGGTCGGCATCGCCACCGCCAAAGGGCTGGCGGTGGGCCTCGGGCTGCCCGCGCGCGGCGTCTCGACCCTGGCGGCGCTCGGCGCCGGGATCGCCGCCGCCGGCGCCCCCGGCGAGTGCCTCGCCGTGCTCGACGGCTACCGCGGCGAGGTCTTCGTCGCCCTCTACGACGCCGCCGGCGAAACGCTCTGGGAGCCCGCCGTGATGCGCCCGGAGGAGCTGGCGAAGCGTCTCGACCAGGCGTCGGCGGCCCCCTCGGTCGGCGGTTCCGGGGCGGTACGATTTCGTCACGAGCTAGAAGGAGCAGGCGGGATCCGCATCCCGGACGACGCCGATCCCGTCCACCGCGTCGCCGCGCGCCACGTCTGCGCCCTGGCGGCGGCGGGGAAGGGCTCCGAGTCGCTCGAACCGACCTACCTCAGACCTCCAGACGCGGAACGTTGGCGTGAGCGAGATTCTTTCCAGAGAGCAGACTGACCGCCCGACCGGGGATCGGACCCAGGTGCGCCGGCTCGCCTACAGCGACCTGCCCGCGGTGATCTCGATCGAGCGCCGCTCCTTCCCGACCCCCTGGTCGCTGGCGATGTTCGTGCTCGAGCTCTCCAAGCCGTCGGGCATCTGCCTCGCCGCCACCCGCGGCGAGGAGCTGGCGGGCTACGTCGTCTGCTCGCGCTACGACCAGGTCTGGCACCTGATGAACGTCGCCGTCTCGCCGGACCACCGCGGCCACGGCGTCGCCGGGGCGCTGCTGCGCAAGCTCTTCGAGGAGGGCCGCGGCAAGCTCCCGTTCACGCTCGAGGTCCGCGTCTCCAACCGGCGCGCGATCGGCATGTACGAATACTTCGGCTTCCGTTCGGCCGGCGTCCGTCCGCGCTACTACCACGACAACGGCGAGGACGCGCTGATCATGTGGCTGGACTGAAGTGCGGGACCGAGGATCCGAGGGACCGCGCGTGCTGCTCGCCGTAGAGACCTCCTGCGACGACACCTGCGCCGCCGTGCTCGACGGCGGGCGGATCCTCGCCAACGTGATCTCCTCGCAGGCGGCCGCCCACGCGGGCTTCGGAGGCGTCGTCCCCGAGGTCGCCGCCCGCCATCACCTGGAGCTCGCCGCGCCGGTGGTGGAGGTGGCGCTGAACGAGGCCGGGGTGACCCTCGACGACATCGAGGCGGTCGCCGCGACCGCCGGGCCGGGGCTGATCGGCGCGCTCCTGGTCGGCGTCTCGACCGCGAAGGCGATCGCCGCCGCGCGCCGGCTGCCGCTGATCCCGGTCGACCACCTGCAGGGCCACGTCGCCGCCAACTTCCTCGAGCCCGAGCCGCTGGAGCCGCCCTTCCTCTGCCTGGTCGCCTCCGGCGGGCACACCATGCTCGCCGCGGTGCGCGACCACGCGGGCCACGAGGTCCTCGGCCAGACGCTCGACGACGCCGCCGGGGAGGCTTTCGACAAGTCCGCCCGCCTGCTCGGCCTCGGCTACCCGGGCGGGCCGCTGATCCAGAAGGAGGCCGAGGGCGGCGACCCGGAGGCGTTCGCGATGCCGGTCGCGATGCAGCGCGACCCGGGCCTCGACTTCTCCTTCTCGGGGCTGAAGACGGCGGTCCTCTACCGCTGCAAGGAGCTCGGTCCCGAGGGCGTCCAGGAGCGCCGCGCCGACCTCGCCGCCTCGTTCCAGAAAGCGGTGGTCGACCAACTCGTCGCCAAGCTCCGGCGGGGGTTGAAGAAGGGGCGCTGGGAGGCGGTCGCGCTGGGTGGCGGGGTCGCCGCCAACGGTCCGCTGCGCGCCGCCGTCGCCGAGCTCTGCGAGCGCGAAGGCGTGCGTCTGAAGCTGGTCCCGATCTCCCTCTGCACCGACAACGCCGCGATGATCGGCTCCGCCGCCCGCTGGGCCGACCCCGTCCCGTACCCGCACTACCTCGGCTATGACGCCTTCGCCACCGGCGAACAACCCGTCGAGGGGG
>DATJUK010000251.1:0-5570 GCA_035502495.1 Solirubrobacterales bacterium | reverse complement strand
TGAGGAGAGGCGGACTCTCGAGGGGCGCCCGTGGGTGGTGGCGGACCTACGAGGGACGTCCGTGAGGGGTTTGCCGGACCTACGAGGGGCGCCCGTGAGGGACGCGGGGCGCCCCGGCGCGCCTTCGGCACGAAGGCGCGCGCCTTCTTCTCCGTGACGAAGACGTGAGGGCACCCTGTGTACGCCAGGGCGACCTCAGGTTCCCGAAGGGCGAACTGACCGGTGGAGACGTCACCGGGGTCCGCCGCAAGGCGCACCGGATCGTGTCCTCCCCCTGAGAGCTCCCGTCCCGGGCGTCTCGGAGGCGGCCTCAGCCTGCCCGGGTCGCCTCCGAGACGCCCGGGCCCCGCCGTCCCCGGCCACCGGGGCCCGGACTCCCACCCGTCCCCGGCACGTCCCTTGCCCCACCCCCCTTGCGTTCGGGGGCCACGGGGGGCTCAGAGCATGGTGGTGGCGGTGGCGAGGTCGGCGGGGGTGTTGACGTTGAAGAGGGTGCGGGTGGGGTCGCCGAAGGGGGTGAGGTCGGCTTGGTCGAGGAGGCGGGGGGAGAGGGAGGCGACGGTGCGGCGGAGCGGCTCTTCGCGGGCGAGAGCCGCTTCCAGGCGCGGCAGGTGGGTGGGCGACCAGCGGGCGAGGAGCGGTTGGGGGGCGCCGGCGGGGGCGGGGACGACCAGGGGGTCGGGCGCCTCGGCGAGGAAGCGGAGGAGCGGCGGCGGCACGAAGGGGAAGTCGCAGCCGACGACGACGAGGGGGCGGGCGGTGTGGCGGAGGGCGGCGACGATCCCGGCCAGCGGGTGGGTCGGCTGCGCGGGCTCGGTGATGAACTGGACTTGGCCGAGCCCGGGTGCCTCGGTGAGCGCGGTCGCGGACTTGGCGACGACGAAGGCGTCGAGGCCGGCGGCGGCGAGGGCGCCCAGCGGGTAGGCGATCAACGGCCGGCCGCCGAGGTCGGCCGTCGCCTTCTCGCCGCCGAGCCGACTGCCGCGCCCGCCCGCGAGGACCGCGCCGGGCGCCGCTCCCTCCGCCGCTGGGCCGCGTCGCTCCACGGGGCGAGTGTGGCAGGAGCGCGAGTGCGCCAGGGGCGCGGCGGGTACCGTTGCGGCGTGGCGGAGATGACCCGGGAGGAATGGCTGGCCGAGTTCTGCGCCCGGGTCGGGGTCGAGCCGCCGAGCGCCGCCGAGGTCGAGCGGCTGCTCGAGCTCGCCGCCACCGCCGCTCACGCCTCCGAGCGCCCGGCGGCGCCGCTCGCCTGCTGGGTGGCGGGGAAGACGGGACGCTCGCCGGACGAGCTGCTGGAGCTCGCCCGCGGCGTCAACCCCTGACCCGGGCGGCGCCCGCGTAGACGTTGGTGCGGCCGCCGCGGGTGAAGCCGCAGAGGGTCAGGCCGCGGTCGGCCGCCAGCTCGATCGCCAGGGTGCTCGGCGCGCCGACGCCGACCAGGATCGGCGCCCCCGCCACCGCCGCCTTCTGGACCAGCTCGAAGGAGAGCCGGCCGCTGACGCAGAGGATGTCGTCGGCGAGCGGGAGGAGGCCGTCGAGCAGCGCCCGTCCCACCACCTTGTCCATCGCGTTGTGGCGGCCGACGTCCTCGCGGGCGAGCAGCAGCTTCCCGGAGGCGTCGAAGAGCCCGGTCGCGTGGACGCCGCCGGTCAGCTCGAAGGTCGGCTGCTCAAGCCGGTCGGGGAGGGCGGCGAGCAACCCGCGGTCGACCACCGGCCCCGGACCGGGCGGCTCGCTCGCCACCGCCACCTCCGCCAGCGCCCCCTTGCCGCACACCCCACAGGAGGAGGTGGTGTAGAAGCGGCGTTCGCCCGGGTCGCGCAGCAGCGGGCCGCCGACCTCGACCGTGTTGGCGGCGAAGTCCTCGGTCAGCCCGACCGGACGGCCCTCGCGGATCAGCCCCTCGCCGAAGAGGAAGCCGAGCGCCAGCTCCTCGTCGTGCCCGGGGGTGCGCATGGTGACGCTGAGCGGCCGGCCGTCGACCCGGATCTCGAGTGGCTCCTCGATCGCCACCGGATCGCGCTCGCCGTCCCGCTCGACCTCCTCGTAGGTGCGCATGCGCTGAAACTAGCGCCGTCGGCGCGACAGCCGCCCAGCCCGGCCGCCGAGAGGGCCGTTTCCCCCTCCCCACCCCCCGTGCGTTCGCACTTGTCACCGCATAGCGGTGACAAGTGCGAACGCATCCGTGGGCCGGGTAAAAGATCGTGACACGATACTTTTTCCGTATGGACTCCTTTCCCGCTCGCGACCTTCGGCACGTCGGCGATTTCGACGTCGGGCCGCGGCTGCTCGCGATCACCGCCTTCGCGCTGCCGATCGGGGCGCTCAGCGCCGGGGTCGCCTGGTGCCTGCTGCGGCTGATCGGGCTGATCACCAACGTCATCTTCTACGGCCGCCTCGGCACCGCGCTGGTGGCGCCCGGCGAAGGGCACCACGCGCCGCTGGTGATCCTGCTGGCGCCGATCTGCGGCGGGCTCGTGATCGGGCTCGTCGCCCGCTTCGGCTCGGAGAAGATCCGCGGCCACGGCATCCCGGAGGCGATCGAGTCGATCCTCACCTCGGGGAGCCTGATCCGGCCCCGGATCGCGCTGCTGAAGCCGCTGGCGTCGGCGATCGCGATCGGCACCGGGGGGCCGTTCGGGGCCGAGGGGCCGATCATCATGACCGGCGGCGCCTGCGGCTCGATCGCCGCCCAGTTCCTCCACCTGAGCGCCGACGAGCGCAAGACCCTGCTCGTCTGCGGGGCCGCCGCCGGGATGGCGGCGACCTTCGACGCGCCGCTCGCCTCGGTGCTGCTGGCGGTCGAGCTGCTGCTCTTCGAGTGGCGGCCACGCAGCTTCATCCCGGTCGCCGCCGCGGTGGCGGTGGCGACCGTCCTGCGCGTCCCGCTGCTCGGCGGCGGCCCGATGTTCCCGGCCCCCACCGGGGCGCTCCACCTCGACGGCGCCGCCTACGGCCTCTGCCTCCTCTCCGGCGCCCTCGCCGGCCTGCTCGCCCTGCTGGCCACCGTGCTCGTCTACCTCTCCGAGGACGGCTTCGCCCGCCTGCCCGTCCACTGGATGTGGTGGCCGGCGATCGGCGGGCTGATCATCGGGCTCGGCGGGCTCGTCGTCCCGCAGGCGCTGGGGGTCGGCTACGACGTGATCGAAGCCGAGCTGAACGGCTCGATCGCCCTCCACCTGATCGTCGGCATCCTGATCGTGAAGACGCTGATCTGGTCGCTCTCGCTCGGCTCCGGCACCTCGGGCGGGGTGCTGGCGCCGATGCTGATGATCGGCGGCGCCCTCGGCGGCCTCGAGGCCCAGGTCTTCCCCCACGTCGGCGCCGGCTTCTGGCCCCTGGTCGGGCTGGCGGGCGTGCTCGGCGGGGTCATGCGCTCGCCGCTCACCGGCGTGGTGTTCGCGCTCGAGCTCACCCACCGCTACGAAGCCCTGCTGCCGCTCCTGATCGGCGCCACCGCCGCCTACACGCTCTCGGTCCTGGTCCTGCGCCGCTCCGTCCTCACCGAGAAGGTGGCCCGCCGCGGCGTCCACCTGAGCCGCGAATACAGCGTCGACCCGCTGGAGGTGCTGTTCGTCGGCGACGTGATGGGCGCGGACGGCGGGCCCGCTCCGCCGCCCGAGGGCCCTGTCGTCTTCGCCGACGACACCCTGCGCCACGTCGCCTACGCGATGGCCGCCTCGGGCCGGACCGAGCTGCCGGTGGCGGCGCGGACCCGCCCCGAGGTCCCGATCGGCACGGTGCGCCTCGAACAGCTGCTCGAGGGCCGCCTGCGCGATCTCGACGAGGAGCGCCACCGGACGCGGGTGCTGCGCCCGCTCGAGCTGCTCGGCACGCGCCGGGCGGAGAAGGCTACGGTCGACGGATGAGCCCGGCGCGACGCCCCACGCGGGCCGACTACGAAGAGCTGCTGAGCTTCCGCACGGCGCTGCGCCGCTTCCTGCGCTGGAGCGAGGGCCGGGCCCGCGAGGTGGGCCTCACCCCCGCCCAGCACCAGCTGCTGCTGGCGATCGTCGGCCATCCGGGCGAGGCGCCGCCGACCGTGGGCGAGCTCTCCGACTACCTGGTGCTGAAGCACCACAGCGTGGTCGAGCTGATCGACCGGGCGGTGGACGCCGGGCTGGTCGAGCGACAGCGGGACGCCGCCGACCACCGGATCGTCCACCTCGCCCTCACCCCCTCCGGCAGGGAACGGATCGAGGAGCTCTCCCGGCTGCACCTGGAGGAGCTGCGGAACCTCCCCCGCTGGCCCGCGGGCCAGGCCCCGCGCCCCTGAGCCCAGCCGGCGCTGCCCGCGGATCGCGGTACCTAACATGCGGGGATGGGAACGTCGCTCGACCCCCTGCGCGACGGCCACGGCCGCCCGATCGCCAGCCTGCGGGTCTCGGTCACCGACCGCTGCAACCTCCGCTGCCGCTACTGCATGCCGGCCGAGGGGATGGACTGGCTGCCCCGCGAGGAGCTGCTGAGCTTCGAGGAGATCGAGCGCCTGGTCGGCCTGCTGGCCCGCATGGGGGTCACCGACCTGCGGCTGACCGGGGGCGAGCCGCTGGCCCGCCGCGGCCTCCCGGGCCTGGTGGCGCGCCTGGCCGCGCTCCCCGGGCTCGAGGACCTCTCGCTGACCACCAACGGATACCTGCTCGGGCGCCACCTGCCCGCGCTGGTCGCCGCCGGGCTGGGGCGGGTGAACGTCTCGCTCGACTCGCTCTCGCGTCACCGCTTCGAGGAGCTGACCCGCCGCGACGCCCTCGAGCGGGTCCTCACCTCCCTGCGGGCGGCCGAGGCCTACCCGCGCCTCTTCCCGATCAAGGTCAACTGCGTGGCGATGCGGGGCTTCACCGAGGCCGAGATCCTGCCCTTCGCCGAGCTCGCCCGCCGGCGCCCCTACGAGGTCCGCTTCATCGAGTTCATGCCGCTCGACGCCGACCACGCCTGGGACCCCGGCAGCGTCCTGCCGGGCGCCGAGATCCGCGCCGTGATCGAGACCGCCCATCCGCTCGAGCCGCTGCCGCGCGAGCCCCACGCCACCGCCCGCACCTACCGCTTCGCCGACGGCGCCGGGACGATCGGCTTCGTCAACCCGGTCTCCGAGCCCTTCTGCGCCGACTGCGACCGGATCCGCCTGACCGCCGACGGGCGCCTCCGCACCTGCCTCTTCAGCCTCGAGGAGACCGACCTGCGGGCGGCGATGCGGGGCGGGGCCGAGGACCCCGAGCTGGAGCGGATCCTGCGCGAGGCAGTCTGGCGCAAGGAGCTGAAGCACCACATCGCCGAGCCCGGCTTCCGCCGGCCGGCGCGGTCGATGAGCGCGATCGGGGGGTGAGGGGGCTACCGATGGGGGGCGGGCGGATCGCCACCGTGGTGCTCGGCGCCGGCGCCGGCCGGCGCTTCGGCGGCCGCAAGCAGCTGGCGCCGCTGCGCCGGGCCGGGGTGGAGACGGTCGAGTGCGGCGACCTCGGCGACCCGGCCGACGTCGACACCCCGGCGCGGCTGGCCGAGCTCGAGGCGCGGGGCGATGCCGCCTAGCTCCCCGGGCGGGCCGATGGCCCTGGAGGAGGCGCGGGCCGCGG
>DATJUK010000250.1:0-3285 GCA_035502495.1 Solirubrobacterales bacterium | reverse complement strand
TAAGTGCGAACTCACGGGGCGGGAGGGGGCGCGGGGGACGCCGCGCGCGAGGGGCTCGGCGCTTGCTCCCAGGCGACTCAGCGGCGGAAGGCGACGACGCAGTTCTGGCCGCCGAAGCCGAAGGCGTTGGCGATCGCGGTGGGGGTGTCGGCCTCGCGGGCGGTGAGGGCGACGTGGTCGAGGTCGCACTCGGGATCAGGGTTGGCGAGGTTGATCGTCGGCGGGATCACGCCGTCGCGCATCGAGAGCAGGCAGACCATGCCGGCGAGGGCGCCGGCGGCGGCGATCAGGTGGCCGACCATCGACTTCGGCGAGCTGACCGGGATGGCGTCGGTGGCGTCGCCGAGGACGGCGCGGATGGCGCGCGACTCGGAGGCGTCGTTGGCGCGGGTCGCGGTGCCGTGGGCGCAGATGTAGCCGAGGTCCTCCGGCGCGATGCCGGCGCGCTCGAGGGCGAGGCGGATCGCGCCCGAGGCGTAGTCGCCGCTCGGCTCGGGCGCGCTCATGTGGAAGGCGTCGGAGGTGAGGGCGCCGCCGGCGATCGAGCCGTAGCTCGTCGCCCCGCGCGCCGCCGCGTGGGCGGCCGACTCGAGCACCATCACCACCGCGCCCTCGCCGAAGACGAAGCCGTCGCGGTCGGCGTCGAAGGGGCGGCTGGCGCCGGCCGGGTCGTCGTTCCGCTCCGACAGCGGCCCCATGTTGGAGAGCCCGGCAAAGACCGCTTCGTTGATCCCCGCGTCCGCCCCGCCCGCGATCACCACGTCGGCCTCGCCGCTCATGATCAGCCGCCGCGCCTCGAGGATCGAGTAGGTGCCGGTCGCGCAGGCGAGCGCGGCGGCGGTCAC
The DNA here is from genome assembly GCA_035502495.1 of Solirubrobacterales bacterium. Lineage (GTDB taxonomy): Bacteria > Actinomycetota > Thermoleophilia > Solirubrobacterales > 70-9 > VAYN01. The sequence goes on along the minus strand of DATJUK010000250.1, from coordinate 2,440 downwards.
CGGGCCGTGCGCGCCGAGGTCGATCGCCACCTCGCAGCTCGCCATGTTCAGGATCGTCGAGGCGACGTAGAAGGGGCTGACCGCGCGCGGCCCCTCCTCGACCAGCGCCCGCACGTTGCGCTCGGTCTCCGGGGTCCCGGCGACGGCGCTCCCGATCGCGACCCCGACCCGGTCGGCCTCCCCCGCCACGTCCAGCCCGGCGTCGGCGACCGCCTCGCGCGCCGCCGCGATCGCCAGCTGCGAGAAGCGGGCGGTGCGGTGGGCCCGCTTCGCCCCCAGCGCCTCCACCGGGTCGAAGCCGGTCACCTCGCCGGCGATCCGCGTCGCCAGCCCGGAGGCGTCGAACCGGGTGATCGGGGCGATCCCCGATTGCCCGGCGAGGAGCGCCTTCCAGGTCGACGGCGCGTCGAGGCCCACCGGGGTGAGCGCGCCGAGCCCGGTGACGACTGGGTCCCCTGCTGGATTCACTGCGGACGGCACCGAGCGTTCATGCAAACCGATTATCGCTGTTTGCCGCCCGGCCGCGCTGCGGACCGCCTGATCGGGGTACGCCGGGCAGCCTCGCGACTGGCCCTCCATATACGTTCCAGAAAGTGCACCTTTATGTTCGGGATACCTCGGGACGCCTCGAAGGTGAGATCTCGGTCCCCGCGTCCAAGTACCACGCCCACCGGGCGCTGATGCTGGCGTCGCTGGCCGCGGGCGAGAGCCGCATCAAGGGCGGCGTGGCGGCCAAGCACGTACAGTCGACGATCGAGGTGCTGACCGGCCTCGGGACCGAGATCGAGACGACCGCCGAGGGCTTCCTGGTGCGCGGCGGGCTCCCCTACCGGCCGCTCCGCGACACCGTCTCGGTCGGCTCCTCCGGCACCACGCTCTACTTCATGATCGGGCTCGCCTCGCTGGCCGACGCGCCGGTCACGATCACCGGCCAGAAGTACTTCCAGCGGCGGCCGGTGGGGCCGCTCCTGGAGGCGCTCGCGGCGATGGGGATCGAGCTCTCCGCGGCCAACGCGACGCCGCCGATCACGGTCGGGCCGCGCCGCCCGCGCGGCGGCCGGGTGTCGATCGCGGGGACCTTGTCCCAGTGGATCTCCGGCCTCCTGATCGTCGCCCCGTTCGCGAGCGGGCCGACGACGATCGAGGTCGAGGGCACCCTGAACGAGCAGCCCTACGTCGAGCTGACCGTGAACATGATGCGGGACTTCGGGCTCGAGGTCGGCGTGTCCGAGGACTGGCGCCGCTTCGAGATCGAGGGCGACCAGACCGCGCGCGCCGCCGAGGTCACCCTGCCCCCCGACATCGGCTCGCTCGCCTTCGGCCTCGCCGCCACCTCGATCCACCCCGCCGACGTCTTCTTCAAGGGCGTGGCGGAGATCGACGGCGCCAGGGTCGACCACCCCGAGGCCCACTTCCTCGACGTGGTCGCCGAGATGGGGCTGCCGATGGAGCTCGACCCGGCCGCCGGCGGGATGCGGGTGCGCCACGACGGGGTGCGGCTGCGCGGGGTCGAGATCGACTGCCGGCCGATGCCCGACATGCTGCCGGTGCTCTCCACCATGGGCCAGTTCGCCGCCGGCGAGACCCGCTTCTCCAACGTCGCCCACGTGCGGCTGAAGGAGTCCGACCGGGTCGTCTCGATGCTGCAGCTGAACCGGATGGGCGGCGACGTCGAAGAGCGCGGGGACGAGCTGGTGGTGCGCGGGATCGCGGGCGCGCTGACCGGCTCCCCCCTCTCCAGCTTCAACGACCACCGCGTGCACATGTCGCTGGCGGTGGCGGCCTCGCGGGCGCGCGGCGAGAGCTCGCTCACCTACCCGAACGCCTACCGCATCTCCTATCCCGGCTTCCTCGACGACATGACGGCGATCGGGCTCGACCTCTCGATCGAGGACGACCGCGAGCGGACGCCGGTCGGCTCCCCGGTCGGGGCGGGCGAAGCGAAGGGCGGTCAGCGGGCGGTGGAGTCGATCGCGATCGACCAGGCGGCGGAGATCTCGATCGTCGACTGGGTAGGGCGCTGGGCGCGCGAGCAGCCGGACGAGAACGCGGTGGTCGACGTGCGCGCGAGCGGCACCCGGGTGTGGACCTGGGAGGAGCTCGACCGCGAGGCCGACAAGGCCGCGGCGCTGCTGCTGGAGCTCGGGGTCGAGCCGGGCGAGACGGTCGCCTACCAGCTGCCGAACTGGGGCGAGTTCGTGATCCTGACCCTGGCCTGCATGAAGATCGGGGCGATCTGCTGCGCCCTGATGCCGATCTTCCGCGAGCGCGAGATCGGCTTCGCGCTGCGGCGCTCGAAGGCGCGGGTGCTGGTGGTGGCGGACGAGTTCCGCGGCCGCCGACACGCGGAAGAGGCGGCCGCGATGCTGGCGGGCACCACCACCACCGTTGATGGGCCGAAAACTCCAGATATAGATGAGTTTTCGGCCCATCGACAGGG
>DATJUK010000249.1:0-9062 GCA_035502495.1 Solirubrobacterales bacterium | reverse complement strand
AGCGGGGAGAAGTGCGAACGCACCGGGGCGGGGGGTGAGCTCAGCTCGGGGGGGCTTCGTCTTGTTCGGCCACCTGTTCGCGGATTCGCTCGAGGGTGCGGCGGAGGATGCGGGAGACGTGCATCTGGGAGTGGCCGATCTGCTCGGCGATCTGGGACTGGGTCATGTCCTCGACGAAGCGCAGGCGCAGGATCAGCCGCTCGCGCTCGTCGAGCTGCGGTAGCACCCCCTCGAGCGCCAGTTTGTCGTCGACCAGCTCGTAGCCGTCGTCTTCGTCGCCCACCCACTCCGAGGCCGGCGATTCGTCGTCTTCGCCGCCCACCGGGCGGTCGAGCGAGAGCGGCCGGCGGTTGTGGTTGGCCTCCAGCACCTCCAGCACCTCGGCCGGTTCGATCTCCAGCTTGGCGGCGATCTCGGAGACCGAGGGCGAGCGCTGCAGCTCGACCGTCAGCGCCGCGGTGGCTTTCTCCACCTCGGCCATCCGGTCGTGCAGCCCGCGCGGCACCCGCACGGTCCAGACCCGGTCGCGGAAGTGCCGCTTCAGTTCGCCGAGGATGGTCGGCGAGGCGAAGGCGGCGAAGGGGGTGCCGCGGGCGGGGTCGAAGCGATCTACCGCGTTGACCAGGCCGAGGTTCGCCACCTGCAGCAGGTCGTCGAAGGACTCGCTGGCGCCGCGGTAGCGCAGGGCCAGGTTCTTGGCGAAGGGGAGGTAGCGGCGCACGAGCTCCTCGCGGGCGGCCGGGTCGCGCTGGTCGCGCAGGCGTCTCCATAGCAGCGCCTCGGCGGCCAGGCCCTCGCCGGGCCCGGTCGGCGCGCCGTCGGGTACTGGTCGGATCTCGTCGCTGTTCGCTGCCATAGAAGGCGTGGGCCGCCGGAGGTGGCGGCGCCGCCCAGAGGGTCCCACAGCCGGCGAACCGTGCAGCGCCCGGCGACCGGGGGGCGCCGTCGCTCACACGATAGCGGCAGCCGGCGGTCAGCTTCGATCGTGGTGAGCAGGGGCGTACCGGCCCCGCGGCAGCCGTCGGACGCGGCCCCGGCGGACGGCCTCGGCGATCGCCTCGGCGAAGCGGCCGGGGCCCCAGCGGCCGGCGCCGACGCGCTGCCGCAGCTCTTTGCGGCCGGCCGGGCCGCGCTCCTCGAGGGCATCGGCGATCAGCTCGACCTCGCGGTCGAGCGGGATCCGCAGGTGTGGACCGGCCAGCGACATCGCGCGGGCGCTGGCGAGCGGCCCCGGGCCGGGACGGAAGGTGCCGCCGGCGGCCAGCTCCTGTTCGCGCCGGCGCCGTTTCGCCGCCCGTTCGCGGGTCGCCGAATCGGCTGCGCCGCCTTCGCCGCCCTCGTCCTCCCCTTCGCCAGGGCCGGCGGCGGTCAGCGGTTCGGCCACCTCCTCGAGCTGTTTCTGCTCGGCCGGGACGCCGAAGAGGATCTCGGCGACGCCGCCCACCGCCATCACCACGGCGCCGAGGAGGAAGCCCCAGGCGACGTTTTCGAGGTTGCCGCTGTTGATCAGTTCGCCGAACAAAAGCGGGCCGACGATGCCGCCGGCGGCGGTGCCGACGGCGTAGAAGAAGGCGATCGAGAGGGCCCGGCTCTCCATCGGGAAGATCTCGGAGACGGTCAGGTAGGCGGCGCTCGCGCCGGAGGAGGCGAAGAAGAAGATCGCCAGCACGAAGCCCATGAAGACCCAGGTGGTCGGCGTCGCGCTGAGCAGGACGACGCCGAGCGCCGCGGTGAGGGCAGCCGCGGTCAGGTAACAGCCGGCGACCATCGGCTTGCGCCCGACCGTGTCGAAGAGGCGGCCGAGGGTGAGCGGCCCGATGAAGTTGGAGACGCCGAAGAGGGCGATGTAGAGCGGGACCTGGCCGGAGCCGATGTCGAAGAATTCGCCCAGCAGGGTGCCCAGGTCGAAGGTCACCGCGTTGTAGAGGAAGGCCTGGCCGACGAAGAGGGAGAGGCCGAGGGCGGTGCGCTTGGGGTAGGTCGAGAAGGCGGTGCGGGCGATCTCGCGGAAGGGGATCTTGCTGCGCGGGTGGACGATCAGCGTCTGGTCGTCGGGCACCTCCTCCAGCTCTTCGCCGGTGTCCTCGCTCACCTCCTCCTCGATCTGGGAGACGACCTCCTCGGACTCCTTCTCGTGGCCGTGGATGAAGAGCCAGCGCGGGCTCTCCGGCACGTTGGAGCGGACTATCAGGATGCCGATCCCGAGCAGCGCCCCGATCCCGAAGGCGAGCCGCCAGCCGAGGTCCATGGCGAAGATCGAGGTGTCGAGGAGGACGACCGTGAGCAGGGCGCCGCCCGCGGCGCCGACCCAGTAGGAGCCGTTGATGATCAGGTCGACGCGGCCGCGGACCCGGGCCGGGATCAGCTCGTCGATCGCCGAGTTGATCGCCGCGTACTCGCCGCCGATCCCGGCGCCGGTGAGGAAGCGGCAGGCGTAGAAGTACCAGGCGGTCCAGGCGAAGCCGGTGGCGACGGTGGCCGCGATGTAGAGGCCGAGGGTGACGAGGAAGAGCTTCTTGCGGCCGAAGCGGTCGGTCAGCTGGCCGAAGAAGAGGGCGCCGACGCAGGCGCCGCCGACGTAGAAGGCGGCCGCCGTGCCGATGTTGGAGGCGTCGAGGGCGATCCCCGAGCCGCCTTCGGTGAGGCGATCGCCGATCGAGCCGATGATCGTCACCTCGAGCCCGTCGAGGATCCAGACGGTGCCGAGGCCGATGATCACCATCCAGTGGAACTTCGACCAGGGGAGGCGGTCGAGCCGCGCCGGGACCTTGGTCTCGATCTCCTCGCCCGCCGCGCTGCCGGTAGCCTCGGTCGCCATTCCGGGGGATGCGTACCCTTGGTGCGGGTTCGTCAACCAATCGCCCGGGTAGCGTGGCGAAGATGCGGAAGTCCCTGCACCTGGGGGTACTCGGCGCGGTTCTCGCGGCCGTCGCGGCGCTGCTCGCGGTGGCCCCGGCGGGCGCCGCGGCGCGCTGGCGCCCGGCCCCGACCACTGACGCCTGGCAGTGGGAGCTGCAGGGGAAGTTCGAACTGACCCCGGGGGCCTCGGTCTACGAGATCGACGGCTTCGAATACCCGGCGCGCGACGTCGCCGCGATCCACCGCAGCGGCGCCAAGGCGATCTGCTACCTCGACGTCGGCAGCTGGGAGGAATACCGGCCTGACGCCTCCCGGTTCCCGAAATCGGTGCTGGGACGGCGCTACGAAGGCTATCCCGAAGAGCGCTGGCTCGACATCGCCCACTACCGCAAGTTCGCCCCGATCATCGAAAGGCGGATCGCGATGTGCGCGCGCAAGGGCTTCGACGCGGTCGAGCCCGACAACGTCGACGGCTGGGAAAACAAGACCGGCTTCCCGCTCACCCGCGCCGACCAGCTCCGCTACGACCGCTGGATCGCCCGCCAGGTCCACCGGCGGGGCATGTCGGTGGCGCTGAAGAACGACTCGCGCCAGGTCAGGCAGCTGGTCGGGAGCTTCGACTTCGCCGTGGTCGAGGAGTGCTTTCAGTACGAAGAATGCGGCCGCTTCGAGCCCTTCGTCGAAGCCGGCAAGGCGGTCTTCGAGGCCGAGTACGAGCTGCCGACCTCGAAATTCTGCGCCGCGGCGGAAGCCCTCGACTTCGCCGCGATCCGCAAGAACGTCGAACTGTTCCCGCGGCCGTGGGAACCGTGCCACCGGGCGCCCCCGGCGGCCGCTCGGCTCAGGCACTAATCTCGCCCCATGGGATTCGACCAATACCACGAGCCACCGGAGGAGCTGCCGGCCGAGACGCGGACGTTCGCGCGCCTCTGCGCCTCGCTCGAAGAGGAGTGCCAGGCGATCGGCTGGTACCAGCAGCGTCTCGCGATCGAGCCCGACGCGGACGCCCGGGCGATCATGGAGGACGCCCAGGGGGAGGAGTTCAAGCACTTCTCGATGGACCTCGAGTTCCTCCTCCGCCGGGTGCCGCGCTGGCGTGAGATCGCCGAGGGCGTGCTCTTCCAGGAGGGCGACATCGTCGCCCACGGAGAGGCGGCGGAGGCGGCATCGGAGGACGACGACGGCGACGAGACGGTTGCCCCGATGGCGGGCGGCGAAGGCTCGCTCGGGATCGGCAGCCTGAAGGGACAAGGACGATGAACCACCTGCTGCGCGGTCACGCGCCGCTCACCGACTCGAACTGGAAGTTGCTCGACGAAGAGGCGGTCGAGCGCCTCCAGGGGCCGCTGGCGGCGCGCCGGCTGGTCGACTTCGTCGGCCCGCGGGGCTGGGAGCACTCGGCCACCAACCTGGGGCGGACCGAGGCGATCGACGGCAACGAGGACGGGGTCGGCGCCCTGCGCCGGCGGGTCCTGCCGCTGGTCGAGGTGCGGGTCGACTTCACCGTCTCGCGGGCGGAGATGCGCGACGACGACCGCGGCGCGGTGGACGTCGACCTGGCGGCGCTCGACGACGCCGCCCACCAGATCGCGATCGCCGAGAACAGCGCCGTCTTCAACGGCTGGGCGAAAGCCGGGATCACCGGGGTGATCGAGGCCTCGCCGTTCGAGCCGGAGCCGCTGGGGCCGAAAGCCGACGGCTACCCGCGCTCGGTGGCGCGGGCGGTCGAGGCGCTGCGCGAGGCGGGGGTCGAGGGGCCCTACGGGCTGGCGCTCGGCCCCGACGAGTACATCAAGGTGATCGAGACCGCCGAGCACGGCGGCTACCCGCTCTTCGACCACCTGGCGAAAATCCTCGCCGGCGGGCCGATCGTCTGGGCGCCGGGGCTCTCTGGCGCGGTCGCGATGAGCCTGCGCGGCGGTGACTTCCTGCTCGAATCGGGCCAGGACCTCTCGATCGGCTACGACCGCCACGACGCCGACGAGGTGCACCTCTACCTCGAGGAGAGCTTCTCCTTCGTGGTCGCCACCCCGGAGGCCGCGGCGCCGCTCACCGCCTAGCGAGCGGCGCCCGCCCGGTCAACTCGGGTCGGGCGAGCGGAAGTGGAGCATCTCGACCTTCGCCAGCATCCCGTCCTCGCCGGATTTGGCCAGGCGCTCCGATGATTCGCTCTGGATCTCGAGCACGCGGTCGAGCGTCTCGGCGAGGAGCTTCGACGTCTCGTCCCACCCGCGCTTGTCGACGACCATCGGGGTGCGGCTCAGGTGCCGGTCCTCCTGCTCGTCCATGGTGCCGCTTTTGACCGCCTCCTCGATGTCGTCGAACACCGATTTGAGCATCGCGCCGGAGAGGCCGGGGCGGAGGCTCTGCGGCATCCGCGACCATTCGCTGTCGCTGAGGAACTGGCGGCGCGTCGCCCGGTAGAAGTGCTCCGTGGCGCCCCGCCGCTGCTTCGTGTCGACGAGCTCGATGCAGTCGTATTTCTCGAGCACGCGGACGTGGTAGGCGACCAGGTTGAGGCTCTGATCGAGCTCCTGCGCCAGCAGATTGGGGCTGGCGACGCGCTCGTTCAGAATGATCAGGATCTGTACGCGCAGTGGGTGTGCGAAGGCTTTGGCGACGATCTGTTCGACGCCGTCCTTCTTCTTGGTTTTCGGCAAGGGGGCTTCCTTCGGTCGTTTGCAAGGGGTGGCACGCCGATTACGAGACCTTAACCATCAAGGGTCAAGAAATCCAGAATTGATCCTAAAACCTCGTTTATTTGTTCGGTTTTACCGGTTTGAACTTGATTGCTGTAAACGCATGGAGTAAAAGGTTTTTTCCGCTGAGTTTGGGGGCGGACAGGGAAAAAGCGGTTCCGATACGGAGGTGGCGACAGTGCGGATGGGCACTTCGCAGGGGCGGATGACGCCCGCTGCGATCACGAAGGGATCCTGAGCGGAAGTACGGGACGGCGGTCGCCATGGCAGGCTTGGTCGGTGGCACCTTGGAAGCTGCCGCCGCTCGTCTTCGCGATCGCCGTCCTGATCGTCGTCGGCACGCTGCTCGGCGGCCCGGGGGTCGGCGTCAGCCTGGCGGGCCTGGTGGCGGTGGGGCTGGTCTACTGGGCGGTGCGGATGCGCCCGCGCGGGGGGATCGGCGAGGCGCCCGACACGCAGGTCCGTCGCCGGCTCCTGGTGGTGGTGAGCCGGCCGATCGAAGACCAGGCGACGACCACGGCGATCGCCGCCGAGGCGGGCGTCGACGGCAGCCGTGACCTGGCCGAGGTGATGATCCTGGCGCCGCTGCGGATCGGCTTCCTCGATCGCTGGGCCTCCGACCTCGAGCCGGCCCGCGAGGAGGCGCAGAAGACCCTGGTGATCTCGGTTGCCTCCCTGGCCCGGGCCGGGGTGGTGGCGGAGGCGCGGGTCGGCGACGAGGACATCGTGCAGGCGGTCGAAGACCTGGTCGGCAGCTACGCGGCGACCGAGGTGATCCTGGTCACCGCCTCCGACGAGGACGACCCCGACGCGGCCGACGCGGCGGGCGAGCTGGCGGGCAGGCTGCGGACGGAGTTCCGGCGGCTGGTGGTGGAGGGGAGCGTCGACGACGACGGCGGCTCCGCGGGGCCGGGGTAGCGCGGTCGGCGAGCCTGGGGCGGCGCTCTCGGCGGGCCTACGGGCCGAGCAGCTCGCCGAAGTGGACGGCGGCGCGGGTCGGCGTCACCAGGCCGTCGTCGGTGCGGTGCAGGAGGCCGGCGCCGGTCAGTTCGCGGATCGCTCGTTCGACCCCGTCGCGGGCGCCGAAGTCGGCATCCTCGCCGGCCAGGTCGCGGATCAGGTCGGCGGCGGTCACCCGGGTGGGGTGGAGGTCGAGCACCCGCTGCAGCAGGGCCGATTCGACCCGGGCGTCCTCGCCCTCGTTGGTGAGATTGTCGCGCTCGCCTGCCATCGTCATCAGCCTAAGCTGCGGGCTCCTCGTCTTCTCCCCCCGCGTCGGGCTTGCCGTTCTCGCTCAGTCCGAGGACCGCGAGCGCCCAGGGCTCCTCGATCGCGGTGGAGTAGAAGTGCTGCATCGAGCCGCGCACCGGCGCGGTGTCGACCAGGATGACCACGCCGCACTCGGCGAGCACGCGGACGTGGTAGCTGACGTTGGAGAGCGGCTGGCGCAGCTCGTCGGAGATCTGGCGCGGGCTGATCGGGTCCTGCGCGGCCATCGTGCGCAGGATGTCCCGGCGCAGCGGATGCCGCAGGGCGATCAGCAGCCCGTTGTCGTCGGTGTGGTCCTCCCCGGCCATCGGGGCGGCAGCATAGAGCAATTGAAATGTTTTGTCTGCAAACCATGGTGTCCTCACCGGGTCTCCATCAACGCTTAAAGTTTTTGTCACAGTTCTTCGACGATTGATCGTATTTGCAGGCATTTCTGTTTGACTTACTGCCCCGCTTGGCATCACTAATCACCGTTTCGTGAGGAATGAGCCGGTGCCCTACGGGCAGTATTGCGCAGACAAAGGGTTGCGTAGTCGCTTTCGGCCTGCTAGAGGCACCTGGCGGCGGGGTTGGCCACCGGTCGGGGCCGGGGTCGGCAATCGGTCGGGGTCGGGGCTGGCAACCGGGTGGGGTCGGGACCGGCAACCGGGCCGGGCTGGGACCGGCAAATCGGGCGGGGCTGGGATCGGCCACCGGTCGGGTCGGGACCGGCCACCGGGCGGGCGCCGGGACCGCTTCGGGTTGGGATCGGGTGGCCCGGGTAGCTTCCGCTGACCGTCGTGTCAGGCGACCAGATGGGGAGACAAGCCGTAGAGCCCGAGCACCGCTTCGGGGCCTCGGCGCCGCTGACGATCGGCGTCGAGGAAGAGCTGCTGCTGGTCGACGGGGTGCGGCGCCTGGTCCCGGTCGCCGAGCGGGTGGTCGAGGGGCTCGAGGGGGCGGCGCGGGAGGCCGTCAGCACCGAGATCTTCGCCGCCCAGATCGAGCTGAAGACGGGGATCTGCGGCGACTCGGCGGCGGCGGCGGGCGAGCTGCGCGACCTGCGCGCGGCGGTGCGGGCGACCGGGGTCGGGCTGCTGGGGTCGGGAATCCACCCCGACGACGGCGGCGAGGCGCGGCTGATCGAGAAACCGCGCTACGACGTGGTCAAAGAGGATCTGGCGAGCCTGCTGTCGACCCCGCCCTCGGGCCTGCACGTGCACGTCGGGATGCCCGACCCCGAGACCGCCGTGCGGGTCGCCAACGCGATGCGGCTGCGGTTGCCGGTGCTGGCCGCGCTGGCCGCCAACTCGCCCTACCGCGACGGTGCCGACAGCGGCATGGCGAGCGCCCGGGCGGCGGAGGTGGGCGCCTACCCGCGCTTCGAGATCCCCCGCGCCTTCCGCGACTACGCCGAGTTCCTCGCCGTCGCCGACCAGCTGATCGCCGCCGCCGGGGTCACCGATTACACCTACATCTGGTGGGACGTGCGTCCCCATCCGAAGCTCGGCACGGTCGAGGTGCGGGGGATGGACGTGCAGCCCACGGCGGCCGCCAACGCGGCCTTCGCGGCCCTGATCCAGGCCCTGGCCGCGCGCGAGGTCGAGCTGCCCTCGCTCACCGACCTCCAGCGCGAGGCCTTGGAGGAGTCCTACTACCAGGCGGGCCGCCACGGCATGGAGGCGCGGCTGATGGTCGACGGCGGCGAGGCCCTGCCGGCACCGGAGGTGGCGGCGCGAGCACTCGACGAAGCGCGCCCCTACGCCGTCGACCTGGCCGGCGAAGACGCGCTGGTCGAGATCGAGCGAATCCTCGCCGAGGGCAACGGCGCCGCCCGCCAACGCCGCGCCTTCGCCTCCGGCGGCATTCCGGCCGTACTCGAGTACCTGGCCACCGCCACCGCGGCCGATTGACCCGCCGCCGGGGCGATCCCGCCGGCCAAGGGACGGGACGCCTGCGGCAGAGGACGGCGGGTCCACACCCCGACGGCGAGAGTGGCCCGCCCCGCAACCACGCCGACAGACGCCCGCCCCCGGCGGCGTGGGTGCGTTCGCACTTGTCACCGCATAGCGGTGACAAGTGCGAACGCATGGGGTGGGCCGGGTCCCCAACCGCCGCGGTCCTCGCGGTGGGGACGGCGCGAACCGTGGTCCAGGCGGGTGGGGACGGCGCGATCCTTGGTCGTGGCGGCGGGACGGCGCGCTTTGGTGCCCGGGCGGCGGGACGGCGTGGTTCGTGGCCCGGGCGGCGGGGGAC
>DATJUK010000248.1:0-5499 GCA_035502495.1 Solirubrobacterales bacterium | reverse complement strand
GATCGGCGAGGAGCTCGGCCTGGTCGGGATCCTCGGCGTCGTCGGCCTCTTCGGCATGTTCGGCTTCGCCGGGCTGCGGATCGCCCAGAAGGCGAAGGACAACTACGGCAAGATCCTCGTCGCCGGGCTGACCTCGATGGTGCTGGTGACGGCGATGATCAACCTCTTCGCGGTGATGGGGCTGGCGCCGCTGACCGGCGTGCCGCTGCCCTTCATCTCCTACGGGAACTCGGCGCTGCTGTCGTGCCTCTTCGCGGTCGGGCTGATCCTGAACATCGCCCGCGGGGGGACCGCAAGCGCGGCGCGGAGTACCGGTGGGCGGGGAGCGGGCCGCGCGGGGGCCGCGTCGAGGAAACTTCATGCAGTCGAAGGCGGGCGCTCGGGCGCGCGTGAAAGGAGTCGTTCGAGCGGTGCCAGAAGGGCCAAGAGTGGTGGTGGCGGCGGGGGGGACCGCGGGGCACGTGGTGCCCGCCATGGCGGTCGCCGCCGAGCTACGTAAGAGCGGCGCCGAGGTCAGCTTCCTCGGCACCCGCGACAGGATGGAGGCGGAGCTGGTGCCCGCCGCCGGCTACGAGATCGACTTCCTGCGCGTGCGCGGGATCGACCGCCGCAACCCGCTGCGGGCGGCGCGGGCCGGGGCGGAGGCGATCGGCGCGGTCGGCGCGGCGCGCGCGGTGCTGCGCCGGCGGCGCGCCGACGTGGTGATGGGCGGCGGCGGCTACGTCGCCGGCCCGGCGGGGATGGCGGCGACGCTGACCCGCACGCCGCTGGTCCTCACCGAGGCCGACAGCCACCTGGGCCTGGCCAACCGGCTGCTGGCCGGGCGGGCGCGGCGGGTGTGCCTGGCGTTCCCGATCGCGGGGCGCGAGGGGGACCGGTACCTGGTGACGGGACGGCCGGTGCCGGAGGCGGTCCTGGGCGCGGACCGGGGCGCGGCGCGCGATCGCTTCGGGATCGGGGCCGACGAGCGGGCGGTGCTGGTGGTCGGCGGCAGCCAGGGAGCGAAGTCGGTGAACTTCGCCGCGCTCGAGGCGTTCGCCGGGCGCGGGGGGCGCGACTTCCGGGTCCTGCACCTGGCGGGGACGCGCGACCACGCGGCGCTGCGCGAGCGCCTCGACGCCGCCCCGCACACCGAGGGCTACGAGCTGATCGAGTACGAGCCGGACCTCGGCGACGTGCTCGCGGCGAGCGACCTGGTCCTGGGACGCTCGGGCGGCTCGATCTTCGAGTTCACCGCCGCCGGGCGCCCCGCGGTGCTGGTCCCGTATCCCTATGCGACCGCCGATCACCAGCGGGCCAACGCGCGCTGGATGGAGCGCGCGGGCGCGGCGACGATCGTCGAGGACGACGCGCTCGACCCGGCCGCGTTGCTGGCGGAGGTCGGCGGCATCCTGCGCGACCCGACCCGCCTGGAGCAGATGTCGAGCGCCGCGCGCGAGCTGGCGAGGCCCCACGCGGCGCGCACGATCGCCGACCAGGTCCTCGAGGCGGCGGTCCGATGAGGGGTCCGGCGACGCGGCGAGGCGCTCCTGCTCGACCTCTTGTCCTTCGTCACCCACAGGGTTACGAAGGACAAGAGCGCCGCTGCGAGATTGGGGCGGAAGCGTGACGGGCGGGGACTGGAGCGGGCGACGGCTCCACTTCATCGGGATCGGCGGGGCCGGGATGAGCGGGCTCGCGGTGGTCTGCGCGGGGCTGGGGGCGGCGGTGACCGGCAGCGACAGGAGCGAGTCCCCTTATATGGAGCGATTGCGGGCGGAGGGATTGGAGCCGACGATCGGCCACGATGCCGCGAACCTGCCTGCCGGGGCCGAGGTGGTCGTCTCGACCGCGATCGGCGTCGAGAATCCCGAGCTCGCCCTGGCCCGGGAGCGCGGTCAGCAGGTCATCCACCGCGGCGAGCTCTTGGCCGAGCTGTGCGCCGAGAAGCGGCTGATCGCGATCGCCGGCACCCACGGCAAGACGACGACCACCGCGATGACGGTCTGGGCGCTGCGCGGGCTGGGCGAGGATCCGGCCTTCTTCGTCGGCGGCGAGGTCCCCGGCCTCGGCCCCGAGGGCACGCCGGCCAACGCCGGCTGGGGGACGGGGGAGTGGGTGGTGGCCGAGGCCGACGAGTCCGACGGCAGCTTCCTCCGCCTCGCTCCCGAGATCGCCGTGATCACCAACGTCGAGATGGACCACCACTCGAAGTGGGGCTCGCTGGAGCCGCTGGTCGAGGCCTTCGCCGGCTTCGCCGCCAAGTCCCGCGTCGCGGTCCTCCCCTCCCCGACCCGCGACGGCGGCGCCGTCGAGGCGGTCCGCGGAGCCCTCGCAACCCCCTGTCGCGTTCGCAGAAATGACCGGATAGCGGTGAAAAGTGCGAACTCGAGGGGGGCGGTGGAGGTGGCCGAGTTTTCGGCCGGTGGGCCGGCGGTGGCGGCGCTCGATCTGGCGGTGCCGGGGGCGCATAACGTGCTGAACGCGCGGGCGGCGTTGGCGGCGCTGGGCGCGGCGGGGTTCGACCTCGACGGCGCCGCCGCGGCGCTGGCCGACTTCCGCGGGGTCCGTCGGCGGCTCGAGGTGAAGGGGGAGCGGGACGGGGTTCGCATATACGACGACTACGCGCACCATCCGACCGAGGTCCGCGCCGCGCTATCGGCCTTGCGCGGACTGGCGCCGCCGCGCCTCCTCGCCGTCTTCCAGCCCCACCTCTACTCGCGGACCAAGGTCTTCGCCGCCGAGTTCGGCGCCGCCCTCGCCCTGGCCGACGAGGTCGCCGTGCTCGACGTCTATCCGGCCCGCGAGGAGCCGGTCGGCCCGCTCGCCGGCGTCAGCGGCCTCGACGTCGCCCGCGCCGCCGCCGATCGGGCAGGCGGCAGGCCGGTCGCCTGGCTGCCGAGCGCAGCGAAGGCCGAGGCGTTCCTCTCCGGCCGCCTTGCCACCCTTCCGTCCGGCTCGATCTTGGTCACCATCGGCGCCGGCGACATCTTCAAGCTCGGCGAGGCGCTCGTGTCGGGGGGTGAGAGGGAACCTGAGCGAACCTCCCCGCACTTGTGAGTGAAGGATCCCCCACGCCCCCCGCCTCCGTGGAGCGCGACTACCCGCTGGCCCGCCTCACCACGGTCCGCACCGGCGGCCCTGCCGACTTCTTCGCCCGCCCGGCGACCCAGGAGGAGCTCGCGAGCCTCCTGGCCTGGGCGGAAAAGGCCTCGGTCCCGGTAGGGATGATCGGCTCGGGCTCGAATCTCCTGGTAGCGGATGACGGATTCCGAGGACTGGCGATGAAGTTGGGCGGGGCGCTGACCGCGGTCGAGCGCGACGGCACGCACCTGCGCTGCGGCGGCGGGGCGCGGCTGCCCTCGGCGGCGGCGAAAGCCGCGGGCTGGGGCCTCTCCGGGCTCGAGTTCGGGATCAACATCCCCGGCACCGCGGGCGGCGCGGTGCGGATGAACGCCAACGCCTACGGCGGGCAGCTGGCCGAGGCGCTGGAGTGGGTGGAGGTGACGACCTCCGCCGGGACCGATCGGCGCGACCCCGGGATGCTCGGCTTCGTCTACCGCGACTCGAACCTCGGGCCCACCGAAGTGGTGTCGCGGGCCTCCTTCGCGCTCACCCCGCGCGACCCCGACGAGGTCCGCGCGACGCTCGCCTCGATGCGCGGCCGCCGGCGCGAGGCGCAGCCGTCCGGGATCAAGACCTTCGGCTCGACCTTCAAGAACCCCGAGGACGAGCGCGCCGAGGGCCGCTCGGCCGGCCGGCTGCTGGAGGCGGCGGGGTGCCGCGGCCTCCGCCACGGCGGCGCCCGCTTCTCCGAGAAGCACGCGAACTTCGTCGAGAACACGGGCGAGGCGACGACCGCCGACGTGCTCGCGCTGATGGCCGAGGGGCGCCGCCGGGTGAAGGAGCGCTTCGGCGTCGAGCTCGAGCCCGAGGTCCAGGTGCTCGGTGATGTCGACGTGCCCGGGTGGCCGGGGCGCGAGGCGAGGGGCGGCCGATGAAGCGGGCGCTGATCCTCCTCGCCGTCGCGGCGCTCGCCGCCGTCGGCGTCTACTGGTTCGCCCTGCGCGGCTCCGCGACCCCGACCGCCGAGGCCCGTCCGACGACGCCGGTCGCCCAGATCGGCGAAGGCAAGACGGTGATCCTGGTCGGCGACGACGGCCGGATCCTCGGCACCCGCACCACCGACGCGAACAAGCAGGGGGGCGGCCGGGCGCAGAGGCACCTCGTGGTCCTCCCGCTGACCAAGCGGCCGAAGGGGGACCGGGTCAAGGGTCACGTGCTGGAAGAGGTCCACGTGATCGCCGCCACGCCGGCCGCGATCCGCCGCTACATCGCCAGCGCCAAGTACGGCGAGACCGGCGTCGCCCTGGAGACCGACACCGGCATCGAAATCCGCTTCGGCGACGACCGCGAAGCGACGCGCAAGTGGGAAGCGGCGGCGCAGGTCCTGGCCGATCCGTCGGTGACGTTGCTCAGTTATGTAGACGTGACCGCGCCGAGCCACCCGGCGATCGGCGGCGAAGGCCACGAGCTTCCGGCCCGCAATTGAGCAGGAGCGCGCCCGCATCCTGAGGCGGAATGCAGGCCGGAGGGCAACCCTCGACCACAGGGTGAGGGTCACAAAACCCTCAAGCCGAACTTGAGAAATTTGCCTTGCAGGACCCCTGACGGGCGTTTGACAGACCCTCGACAATGCCCTACGTTGAGCGCAATTTCCGCGGTTAGAGCGCCCTCCGCAAACCCTGGAGCATCGCTGCAGCCTCGGACAGAACAAAGGCTCAACTCACATACAGGTGGCTAAGCCTCGACGCCGAATTGTTGGAGGAGGCGCGGCAGCCCACCAACCAGAAAGAAATCGGGAGATGGAATCGACTTACCTAGCGGTGATCAAGGTCGTCGGCGCCGGCGGCGGCGGGACGAACGCGGTCAGCCGCATGATCGACGCGGGCATCCGCGGCGTCGAGTTCGTCGCCGTCAACACTGACGCCCAGGCGCTGCAGGCCTGCGATGCCGACATCAAGCTTTCGATCGGCCAGGAGCTGACCCGCGGCCTCGGCGCGGGCGGCAACCCGGAGGTCGGCGCGGGCGCCGCGGCCGAGTCCCGCGACGAGATCAAGGAGGCGCTGAAGGGCGCCGACATGGTCTTCGTCACCGCGGGCGAGGGCGGCGGCACCGGCACCGGCTCGGCGCCGGTCATCGCCGAGATCGCGAAGGAGGAGATCGGCGCCCTCACCGTCGGCGCGGTCACCAAACCGTTCGAGTTCGAGGGCAAACGGCGGATGCAGCAGGCGCTCGAGGGCATCGAGAAACTGCGCAACAACGTCGACACCCTGATCATCGTCCCGAACGAGAAGCTGCTGCAGGCGGTCGAGCGGCGGACCAGCGTCCTCGACGCCTTCCGCCAGGCCGACGACATCCTCCGCCAGGGTGTCCAGGGCATCACCGACCTGATCACGATCCCCGGCCTGATCAACCTCGACTTCGCCGACGTGCGGACGATCATGCGCGATGCCGGCT
>DATJUK010000247.1:0-5679 GCA_035502495.1 Solirubrobacterales bacterium | reverse complement strand
GACGCAGACGTCGAGCACGTGGGCGCCGCCTTCGACCTGGTCTTCGGCGACCTGGACGAGGCCGTCGTAGTCGTCGGCGAGCAGCAGTTCCTTGGCTTTTTTCGAGCCCTGCGAGTTGACCCGCTCGCCGACCAGGGTCGGCCGCGGCTCCTGCACCAGCGGGGTCGAGGTCATCATCGAGGAGAGTTCGATCGGGCCCGGGGCGGGGCGGGGCGAGGCCGGTCGGGCATCGCCGATCCGCTCGCGGATCGCGCGGATGTGGTCAGGATTGGTGCCGCAGCAGCCGCCGACGATGCCCACCCCGTAGCGCTCGACGAACTCGCCCAGCGTCGCCGCCAGCGGCTCGGGCTCTTCCGGGAAGATCGTCTCGCCGTCGGGGCCCTGCAGGGGCAGCCCCGCGTTGGGGATGCAGTGGACCGGCAGGGTCGAGGTCTCGCCGAGGAAGCGGATCGCGTCGCGCATATCCTCGGGGCCGGTCGAGCAGTTGAGCCCGACCACGTCGACCTCGAGCGCGGTCAGCGTGGTCAGCACCGAGCGGATGTCGGTGCCGAGCAGCATCTTGCCGCCGTTCGGCAGCAGCGAGACGCTGATCTGCAGCGGCAGCGTGCGGCCGGTCTCCTTGAACGCCTGGCGGGCGCCGAAGATCGCCGCCTTCACCTCGAGGATGTCCTGGGCGGTCTCGATGATGATCAGGTCGGCGCCGCCGTTCACCAGGCCGGTGGCCTGCTCGGCGAAGACCTCGGCCAGGCGGCCGAAGGAGATGTCGCCGAGGGTCGGGTCGGTGGAGGCGGGGAGGAAGCCGGTCGGGCCGATCGAGCCCGCGACGAAGCGATCCGGGCCCGCCGCCTTGCGGGCGATCTCGGCGGCCTTGGTGTTGATCTCCAGGGTGTGCTCGCCGAGGCCCCACTCCTCGAGCTTCAGCCGCGAGCCCTGGAAGCTGTCGGTCTCGACCACCTCGGCGCCCGCCTCCAGCATCGAGGCGTGGACGCCCTCGATCACGTCGGGCCGGTTCAGAACCAGCGCCTCGTGGCACTTGCCCTGCAGGCCGCCGTAGTCCTCCGCGGTCAGCTCGAACTGCTCCAGGGTCGCGCCCATGCCGCCGTCGAAGACGACGACGCGCTCCTTCACCGCCGCCAGGTAGTCGCGCTCAGCCATGAACCCCACAGGCTACCGGGGAGCTTCCCGGTCCCCGGGCGGCGACTCAGCCGCGGAAGCCGAGGCGCCGCTTCCAGTCGCGCGCGTTCAGCAACTGGGTGAGGCGGGCGATCAGGCCGCGCTTGCCGCGGGTGTAGGGGTACCAGGTCGGTTCGCGCTTGCCGGCGAAGCGGGTGATCACCAGCGACTCGGTGCGGCAGAACTTGCGGATCCCCTGGGCGCCGTGCCGGTAGCCGATCCCCGACTCCTTCCAGCCGCCCATCGGCACGTCGGAGGCGAAGTAGTTGACCAGCACGTCGTTGACGTTGACGGCGCCGCACTCGACCCGGCGGGCGACCTCTTCGGCGTTGGCGCGCGAGCCGAAGACCGAGCCGGAGAGCCCGTAGCGGGTGTCGTTGGCGAACCGCAGCGCCTCCTCGGAGTCGCGCACCTTCATCACCCCGACCACCGGGCCGAAGGTCTCGTCGCGCATCACCTTCATCGAGTGGTCGACGTCGACCAGCACGGTCGGTTCGAAGTAGTCGCCGGGACCGGGGACCCGCTTGCCGCCGGTCAGCGCCCGGGCGCCGTTCGCGAGCGCGTCCTCGACCTGGCCCTCGACCACGGCGGTCTGGTTGGGCGAGGTCATCGCGCCGACGTCCTTCGGGTTGCGGGCGTCGTCGGACCCCTGGCGGATGCGGCCGACCTCGGCGGTCAGCTTGGCGAGGAACTCGTCGTAGACCGGCTCCTCGACGTAGATCCGCTCGACCGAGATGCAGACCTGGCCGGAGTTGAACATCCCGCCCCAGGCGGCGGCGTTCGCGGCGCGGTCGAGGTCGGCGTCGCGGAGGACGATCATCGGATCCTTGCCGCCGAGCTCGAGGCTGACCGGGGTCAGCGTCTCCGCCGCCCGCGCCATCACCTTGCGGCCGGTCCGGTCGGAGCCGGTGAACTGGACGAAGTCGACGTTGTCGACCAGCGCGCCGCCGGTCTCGCCGATCCCGTTGACCACGTCGAAGACGTCGGGGCCGCCGATCTCGCGCTTCCAGGCCTCGACCACCTCGGCGAGGCCGAGCGGGGTGAACTCCGACGGCTTGATCACCACCGCGGCGCCCGCCATCAGCGCCGGGATCGCGTCGCCGATCGAGAGGATCAGGGGGAAGTTCCAGGGGCTGATGATCCCCACCACCGGGTGGGGCCGGTACTGCACCCGCAGCTTCTTCGTCGCCAGCAGGGGGGAGTGGGGGCGGACGCTCTCCTCGCCGATGAACTTGGCCGCCTGGGTGCCGTAGAAGTTGATCGTGTCGGCCAGGTAGGTGGGCTCGTTGGAGGCGTCGGCGCGCACCTTGCCGGTCTCCCGCTGCATCGTGTCGAGCACCCGGTCGGAGTTGTCGAGCAGCCAGTCGCGCAGCTTGCCGAGCCAGTGGTAGCGGCCCTCGATCCCCATCGCCTCCCAGTCGGGCTGGGCGGCGCGCACCCGCGCCACGGTCTTCGCCACCGCCTCCGGCGAGTCGATCGGCACCTGGGCGATCGTCGCCCCGGTGGCCGGGTTCAGGACCTCGAGCGTCTCGGCCGCGGCCGCGGCCGCCCCGTTCGAGCTCGCCGCCTCGGTCTCGGTACTCGTCCTCACGGTCCCGCTCTCCATGCTCACCACTCCTCCGTCCCCGTTTGGCTGGTCAGCCAAGGTTAGCCGGGTCGGCGCGTCCCGTCAGTGGGACTTCGACTTCGAGCCGGCTTCGATTTCGACGATTTCGCCGGCGCCGTTCACTTCGGTTTCCGGCAGTTCGGTGGTGATGTCGGTGACGAAGGAGCCGCCGGGGGCGACGCCGGAGGAGGTCTTCGCCTTCGCTTCGCCGTTCAGCCCGGCGCCGACCTCGTAGCCGACCGTGTACTTGCCGGGGCGCACCGCGCTCAGCTTCCAGACCGCTTCGACCGACTTGCCCGGCTTCAGCGCGCCGAAGGAGTAGGTGCCGGGGGAAGAGGTCTGGGCGCCGCCCGGTTCGGTGGAGCCGGCCGGCCGCGGGTAGGTCGCCGAGAGCACCCACACCGGCCGGTCGCCGTTCGCCAGTTCGGGATCGGGCTCGTGGACGGAGAAGGGGATCTGGGCGGTTTCGCCTTCCTTGCCCTCGATGTTCACCGACACGACCAGCGCCGGGATCGTCTTCTTGCCGTCGTTTTCGACGTCGATCTTCATCAGCGAGGTCTGGCCGACGAACTGGCGGGCCGGGAAGCTCGCCCCGGTCACCTTGACGTGGTAGTTCCCGGCGGGCTGGTTGGAGTCCGAGGACGACCCGCCACAGGCAGCAAGCAACGCCGCCACGGCCAAAGCCGCGGACCCCACCGCGGCGGCTCGAAGGCGGGCACCCCGGCGTGGTGTTCCGGTCCCCCGCAAAGCGTGGCGAACATAGCACGGGGAATCCCCGCAACGGAGCCGTTTTCGGGAGGCCGGCCGCGGTTAGCGCGATCTCAATACGGAGCTAACGGAGTGGGCCGATCGATCCCATAGACTGCGGCCGGAAGAGTGGGGTCGCCGCGTCCGGAAGGCGCGGCCGGCTGGAGGAGCAGATGGTCGGATCCGCAGTGAACAGGGCGTTCCTGCCCGCCAAGTCCTTGTTCGAACAGGTCGGGGAGCTCGTGCTCCTGACCGGTCGCACCGTCGCTTCGGCGGTCCGTCCGCCCTACCCTTACGGCGAGGAGTTCATCGGCCAGTTCCTCTTCGCCCTGCAGCTCTGCTGGTTCCCGCTGCTGGTCTCGACCGTGGCGATCAACTTCGGCGCCCCCGGCCTGCAGGCCGCCAACTTCCTCACCCTCTTCGGGGCGCTCGACCGGCTCGGCGGCTTCTTCGTCCTCGCCGCGATCCGAGAAATCGGCCCCTTCGTGACCGGCGTCTGCGTGGCCGGGATCGCCGGCACCGCGATCACCGCCGACCTCGGCGCCCGCAAGATCCGCGAGGAGCTCGACGCCCTCCAGGTGCTGGGCGTCGACCCGATCAAGAACCTGGTCGTGCCGCGCTTCCTCGCCCTGATGTTGATCACCGGGCTGCTCGACATCTTCGCCATCGTCGCCGGCCTCTCCGGCGGCATCCTCACCGAGCTGCTCTACCACCAGAGCCTCGGCGGCTTCTTCGCCACGCTCTTCTCGCAGGCCTCGGTCACCGACCTCTGGGGCTCGGTCCTCAAGTGCACCCTGTTCGGGGCGATCATCTCGGTCGTCTGCTGCTACAAGGGCATGACCGCCTCCGGCGGCGCCGCCGGCGTCGGCCGCGCCGTCAACGAGGCCGTCGTCATCTCCTTCCTCGCCTTCTTCGCCTTCAACTACGTCTTCACCCAGACGCTGTTGGCCACCAACCCCGAACTGCAGACGATCCGGTGAACGCCTGGCTCGAAGTCCCGCGCGGCTGGCTCGACTCGCTCGGCGAGATCGCCCGCTTCGGCGGCCGCGTCGCCGTCCTCGTCTACTCGGGCCGCGTCTTCCGCTTCTTCGGCGAGGCGCTGCGCCAGGCCGGGATCCTGATCCTCGGCTCGGCGCTCGTCATCTGGGGCCTGGTCTTCGTCCTCGGCCTCCAGTGCGGGATCGAGGGTGCCTACCTGCTGCGCGCCAACGGCGCCCCCGCCTACGCCGGCGTCTTCTCCGCCTGGTGCGACCTGCGCGAGATCCTTCCCTACGCCTTCGGCTACATGCTCGCGGCCAAGGTCGGGACCGGGATCGTCGCCGAGCTCGGCGCGATGCGGATCTCCGACGAGATCGACGCGCTCGAGGTGATGGGCGTGCCGCCGGTCACCTTCCTCTGCGCGACCCGCCTGCTGGCCGCCTGGATCGCCTTCCCGTTCATGTACCTGGTGGCGATCGGGATCATGTACCTGGCCTCCTACATCGCCGTCGTCAAGCAGATCGGCGACGCCTCCTCGGGTGGCTACCTGCTGATCTTCTGGCAGTTCCAGAACCCTCCCGACGTGATCTTCAGCCTGATCAAGGGGATGGTGATGGCGACCGCGATCGTCCTGGTCGGCTGTTACTACGGCTACACCGCTTCCGGGGGACCCGTGGGGGTGGGGACCGCGACGGCCAAGTCGATGGTCCTGAACATCGTCTTAGTCCACATCATCGGCATGCTTGGGACCCTTGTCTTCTGGGGAGCCAACCCGAGGGCACCAATAGGAGGGTGACGTGACGCGCAACGACGAGGAAGAGCGCTTCAACGAGATCGAGGAGGAGCAGCACGAGGCCGAGGCGGAAACCAGCGCCGAGCTGGCGAGCTCGGTCGGG
Source organism: Solirubrobacterales bacterium (assembly GCA_035502495.1). GTDB lineage: Bacteria > Actinomycetota > Thermoleophilia > Solirubrobacterales > 70-9 > VAYN01. The sequence continues at coordinate 279 of DATJUK010000247.1, read as the reverse complement.
CCGCCCCCGCCGACCGGCCCGGAGACGGCGGGCCATCCGCGCAGCGCCACCGACGAGGGCCCGTACGTCAGCGAGGACGGCGCCCTGATGGGACGGGACTTCGTCATCCCCGGCGTCGACCCGCGCGAGCACGACCCGTACCGCTTCCACACCGGCCGCAAGCGCGACCACGGCGGCGAGGACGCGATCGAGATCATCGACCTGGTCAAACAGTTCGGCCGCGCCCGCATCCTCAACGGCCTCAACCTGGGACTGCCGGAGAACCAGGTCTCGATGGTG
>DATJUK010000246.1:0-24609 GCA_035502495.1 Solirubrobacterales bacterium | reverse complement strand
CACCCACCCGGTCTACGACCGAGGATCGGGGATCTTCCTCCACGTCGGCACCGGCGGGCCGACCGAGGGCTGCGTCTCCCTTCCCGAAGCCGATCTGCTCGGTGTGCTGCGCTGGATGCGGCCCGGAGCGCGGATCCTGATCGGCCCGACCCGCTGGCTGCGCTCCTTGTCGATGGGCCGATAACTCAAGCCAGGCTGGAGTTTTCGGCCCACCGACACCGAGGTGCGACCGAGACTTCCTGGGCCTCGGCTACTTTCAAGGCCTGTGGCGACGATCGAACCGCTGAGCTACCGCCGACCGCCGCGACCCCCGCGGCGGTCGCGGCGCGTCTGGCTGGTGCCGCTGCTGCTGGCGATCCTCGCGATCGGGCTGATCGCCGCGGCGCTGGTCCGGGCGGAGACCAAGACGGCGCCCTACCTGGTCGTCCACCGGACCCTGCCGAAGGCGGTGAAGCTGCCGGGCAGGCCGTTCACGCCCGCCTGGCCGAGCGAAGGCGAGGCGACCGTCGCGGTCGAGGGCGTCGGCAGCCTCGGCTCGACCGGCGGCCAGAAGCCGGTGCCGATCGCCAGCGTCGCCAAGGTGATGACCGCCTACCTGACCCTGAAGCAGTCCCCGCTCGCACCCGGCTCCGAAGGCTTCCGCGTGCGGATCAGCCAGGCCGAGGTGAACGAAGAGCGGGAGCGGGTGGACCTCGACCAGTCGACGATCGAGGTGAAGAAGGGGGAGACGCTGTCGGAGCGCCAGCTGCTCGAGGCGCTGATGCTGCCCTCGGCGAACAACATCGCGGCGCTGCTCGCGGTCCACGACGCGGGCGGGATCGGCGCCTTCGTCAGGAAGATGAACGAGACCGCGGGCGAACTGGGGATGTCCCGTACCCACTACACCGACCCCAGCGGCTTCGAGGAAAGCACCGTCTCGACCGCCTCCGACCAGGTGAAGCTGGCGCGTATGGCGATGCAGGACCCGGCCTTCGCCCAGATCGTCGCCAAGCCCTCGGCCCGCCTGCCGGTGGTCGGCCGCGTCCTCAACTACAACGAACTGGTCGGCCACGACGGCTACATCGGGATCAAGACCGGCTCCGACGAAGCGGCGGGCGGCTGCCTCCTCTTCGCCAAGCGGATGACGGTCGGCGGCCACACCTTCACCGTGCTCGGCGCGATCTTCGGCCAGCACGATGGCGAACTGGTCGACGCGGCGCTTGCCGGCGCGGATCGGCTCGCCGACTCGGTCGCCGCTGCGGTGCGCACCCGGGTGGCGATCCCGGCCGGGACCACGGTGATGACCCTCGAAAACGCCGACGGCAGCACCACCCCGGTAAAGACTTCGCGGGCGCTGAAGGAGATCGGCTGGCCGGGGATGCGGACCCCGGTCCACCTCAGCGTCGGGGCGCCGCGTCGCTCGGCGCAGCAGGGCGAACGGTGGGGGACCGTGATGGTCCGCGGGACCACGGTCGAGCGGGCGCCCGCGGTCGCGGCGCAGTCGCTCGGCGAACCGTCGCTCGGCTGGCGCCTGCAGCACCTGCCCTAGGGTTGAGCGACCTCTGGCCTCGGCGCGCCCTCCCCGGGACGCGCCGTGCCTACTCCTTCTTCTCCGCCTCCACCTCGGCGGGTTCCTTGCCCTCGAGCGAGTCTTTGAAGTGGCGGATACCGGTGCCGAGGCCGCGCGCCGCCTCCGGCAGCCGTTTCGGTCCGAGGACGAGGACGGCGATGATCAGCACGATCAGAAGGTGCCACGGGCTCTCCAGGCCGCTGAACATGTCTACCTCCTCTGGGTCGTTTTACGGGGCTGTCAGATGGTACGCCTGTGCGCCGCCGGGTGGATCAGCTGCCGTTGCCGTGCGCGGCCTTGCCCAGGCCCTGCACCGTCGAGCCGGTGACGACCTTGGCGCAATCTTTCGGTTCGGGGTCGATCGAGTCGACGATCGCGGTCCCTTCCGGGTGGCCGGTGCGCCCGCACTGGATGTACCAGTCCTTGACCCCGTCGGCGGCGACGATCACGTCGTTGCCGCCGCGACCGAAGAAGCTGTCGACCCCGGGCTGGCCGAGCAGGACGTTGTTGCCCGAGTCGCCGATCAGGACGTCGTTGTCGAAGGAGCCCTCGATGTTCTCGTCGGAGCGGGGGAGGCGGACTTTGTCGCAATGCTTGATCGCGTTGATCCAGGCCCAGCCTGCTTCGAGGGAGATGTAGAGGGTGCCCGGGTGGGCCTGGGTCTCGGCGAAGGAGGCGTTGTCTTCACCGGGGCCGCCGTCGAGCGTGCCGCCCGCGCAGCCGCCGCCCGCCGCCAGCAGGTCGCCGCCGCCTTCGCCGTAGAGGTAGGTCGGGCCGGGCAGGCCGCCGATCAGCCCGTCGGAGCCGTCGCCGCCGTAGATGTGGTCGGAGCCGGGGCCGGACTCGATCAGGTCTTCCTCGGGGCCGCCGTGGATCGTGTCGTTCCCTTCGCCGCCGTTGATCCGCACGAAGTCGACGGCTTCGAGGCTGCCTTCGACGCGCAGCGAGTCGTTGCCGGGGCCGAGGTCGGCCATCAGCCAGCGCGCCGGGCCGAGCGTCGGGCAGGTCACCGTCTTCGGTTCGCCTTCCACCTGGGCGCAGCCTTCGCCCGCCGCCAGCGGCGCCGCGGCGCCCACGGTGAAGGTGCCGGAGGTGCCGGTCTCACCTTCCTTCGTCGCTTCTTCTTCGGCGAAGGCGACGACGAGGTCGTCACGGCCGGTGCCGCCGACGATCTGCAGCCCGCCACCGCCTTCGGGATCGGGGTCGAGGCGGACGTAGGCGGAGCCGACCGGCGCCGGTTCATGGCCGCAGGAGATCCTCGTCGGGCCACCCGTGCAGCGGTCGTCGCCCTGGCCGCCCTCCAGCGTGTCGCGCCCGCCGCCGCCACGGATCGTGTCGTTGCCGGGACCGCCGTCGATCACGTTGTCGTGCTTGTCGCCGATCAGCGTGTCGCGGAAGGCCGAGCCTTCGATCGACTCGAAGCGGAAGAGCCGGTCGTGACCGTCGCCGAGCGCCTTGTGCTCGGGCAGGGAGACCCAGACGCCGCTGCCCTTCTTGCCCGCGACCGCGGTCGAGAAGGAGGCGATGTCGCCCTTGCCGGGACCGCCGTCCATGCGGTCGTAGCCGTAGTCGCCGCGGACCAGGTCTTCGTTGCCGGGGCCGCCGTTGACGGTGTCGATGCCGAGCCCGCCGCTGACTTCGTCGCGGTCGCCGCCGCCGCCGCTGACGTGGTCGTCGCCGAGGTCGCCGAAGACGCGGTCGGTCCCGGCGCCGCCTTCGATCCAGTCGTTGCCGCGGCCGCCGTGGATCAGGTCGTCGCCGGGGCCGCCGCAGATGATGTCGTTGCCGAGCCCGCCGTAGATCTTGTCGTTGCCCGGCCCGCCCCAGATCACGTCGGCCTTGTCGGTGCCGTGGATGACGTCGTCGCCGTCGGTGCCGACGATCGTCGCCCGCTTGCCGTGGCACATCGGCGTCGGCGCCGTTTCCGCTCCCGCGGCGGTGATCGCGACGATCGCGGCGACCAGGGCACCGAGGCTGGCGATGGCGGCGATCCGTCTCGGCACGGGGGACATTCTGGCGCGCCGGGCGGCGTCGTGCGGGCTCGCCCGCGCAGGGGCTAGCGTGGCTCGGATGGCGAGCCGGGCCGAGAGCCGAACGGAGACCGCGGGCGGCATCCGCGGCAACCCCGCGATCGCGGTGGGGATGGTGCTCGGCTCGATCTCCTCGGTGCAGTGCGGGGCGGCGCTGGCGACCACGCTCTTCGGCCGGATCGGCCCGGCGGGCACGGTCTTCCTGCGGACCGCGTTCGCGGCCCTCGTCCTGCTCGCGGTCGCCCGCCGCGACGTGATCCGGGTGCGCGGGAGCGAACTCCGCGACGTCGCCCTCTTCGGGGTGACCCTGGCGGCGATGAACCTCAGCTTCTACGCGGCGATCGACCGCCTGCCGCTGGGGGTCGCGGTGACCTTCGAGTTCAGCGGGCCGCTGGCGGTGGCGGTGTTCGGCTCGCGCCGACGGCGGGACCTGGTCTGGGCCGGGCTCGCGGGGGCCGGGATCGTCCTGCTGTCGGGGGACTTCGGCGGCCGGTCGATCGACCCCCTCGGCGCCGTGCTGGCGCTCACCGCGGGAGCGTTCTGGGGGCTCTACATCCTGCTCAGCGCGCGGGTCGGCGGGCGCTCGGAGGGGCTCGGCGGGCTGGCGCTGGCGCTGGTGATCTCGGCGCTGCTGCTGGCCCCGGTGGGGCTCGCGGGCGGCGGCGGGGAGATGGGTTCGGCGAGCGTGCTGGCGCGGGGGCTGGCGATCGGCGTGATGAGCTCGGCGATCCCCTACGCGCTGGAGATCGAGGCGCTGCGGCGGCTGCCGAACGCGGTCTTCGGGGTGATGATGAGCCTCGAGCCGGCGGTCGCGGCGCTGGTCGGCTTCGTCGCGCTCGGCCAGGGGCTGGCCTGGAGCGAAGCGGTGGCCATCGCGCTGGTCGTGGCGGCCAGCGCGGGGGCTTTGCGGTCGGCGGCTACGCCGGCGCCGCGGGATGGTTAAGGACCGGGGCCGGGCGGGGTGCGGCTAAGGGACGGCTGTTGGCGAGGGGGGCAGGTGGGTGACCCCCTCTCTCACTGACGGCAGGGAGGTTCGTTCGGGGGTCACCCCACCTGCCCGCGAGCGCGTGCGGTAGAACGAGCCGGTGGGCGGACGCGGACATGGGGCGGGGAAAGGGGTGCGGGCGACCGTGCGTGGAGGGGTGCAGGGGGTCGGGTTCCGGGAGGCGACGGTGGAGCGGGCGAGCGGGCTCGGGGTGTTGGGATGGGTGCGGAACGAGGCGGACGGGACGGTGGTGGTGCATGCGGAGGGGGCCGACGAGGCTGTCGACGGGTTGGTCGAGTGGCTGGGGGAGGGGCCGCGGGGGGCGGTCGTCGAGGGGGTCGAGGTCGAGAGGGGGAAGGTCGAAGGGCACGAGCAGTTCGCGGTGCGCGGGGTGAGCGCCGGGGTCTTCGTCGTGCAGGAGCACGAAGCGACCGCCCACCACTGGGACCTGCGGCTCGAGGTCGACGGCGTGATGCGCTCCTGGGCGGTGCCGAAAGGGCCGTCGATGGACCCGGCGCGGAAACGGCTGGCGGTCCAGGTCGAGGACCACCAGAAGTCCCACAACGATTTCGAGGGCAAGGCGGGGAAGGGCGGCGTGATCGTCTGGGACCGCGGCACCTACGAGCAGGGCGGCCGGGTGGCCTGGCCGGAGGCGCTCGACCGCGGCCACGCGGTCTTCGTCCTCCACGGCGAGAAGCTCGAGGGCGGCTTCGCCCTGCAGCGCACGCGACCGGGGGAGAAGCCCCAGTGGCTGCTGATCAAGCGCAAGGACGACGCCGCCCGCCCCGGCTCCGACGTGGTCGCCGAATCTCCGCGCTCCGTCGTGAGCGGCAAGCCGCTCGCCGACGTCATCGCCGGCTGACCGGCTCCGTCCCGCCCCATGTGTGAGTTCGTGGCTCTGGCCGCGTGGCGAGCCTGGCCCCGACCCATCCGGTGGAGTCCTCGACGGGTGGGACCGATGCCGGAGGTGGGACTCGAACCCACAAGCCCGCAAGGGCAATCGATTTTGAGTCGATCGCGTATGCCAATTCCGCCACTCCGGCGCGGCGCAGCGAAGGAACTCTAGAGCGGTCTAGTCGGTCGAGACGGCGAGGTGCCGTCGCCGCTCCGGTCGGCGGCCCCGGACCGCGACGTCGCGGTCGTGCCGGCGACGCAGGTAGGCGACCGCGCAGAGGCCCCAGGTGGCGACGACGAGCAGCGCCCCGAGCACGTCGCTGGGGTAGTGCCAGCCGAGGATCACCACCGAGAGGCCGACCGCCCCGGTGAGCGCCGCCCCGACCCCCGCGGCGAGCAGGCGGTAGCCGGTGGGGACGACGAGCAGGAGGGCCACCGCGATCGAGGCCGCCGCGGTCGTGTGCCCGCTGGGGAACGAGGTCGACCAGGGCATCGAGATTTCGTGTTCGAAGGCCTTGGTCCGGGCGTGCTCGAGCACCACCTTCAGCACCTGGGTCGTCACGTTCGCGCCCGCGACTACGGCGATGGCGGCGAGCGCCTCGCGCCGCCGCCCGAAGCCGAGCCCGAGCGCGCAGGCCGCGGCGAGCATCACCAGGAGCGCGCCGAGATCGCCGAGGTTGACGAACGTCGCGGCGAAGGTGTGAGCGGGCCCGACTTCGCGTCGCAGATCGAACAGCAGGTGCCGATCGAGGCTCTCCGCCGGGCCGAACGAGTAGGTGACGACCGCCAGCGGCACGATCGCCAAGGCACAGACGGAGGCGGCGAGAAGCGGCCCTTTCACGCTTCGGGACATCCCGAAACGGTAGCGGTGTGACCTGAGCGGGACCTCAAAAAGGCCGCCCGGGACGCGCTCAGGCCGCCTGCGCCTCGGTGTTCCGGAGCTGGTTGAAGTTGACGGCGGTGGCGGTCGCGAGCACGTACTCGTCGACCTTCAACAGCAGCCCGGCTCCGACCAGCGCCGTGATCGCCCGGGCCGCCAGCTCGACGTCGCCGATCCGCGCCATCACCGCGCAGGTACGCAGTTCCGCGGGTCGTTCCGTGAGGACGAGCCGCAGGATGATCGCCTGCGCCTCGCGCTCCCGATCGGCGTCGTGGACGATCCGCAGGACCGGCCGCCGCTCGCTCTGTTCCACCTCCGCGACCTCGTCGCGAAGCTCCATTGCGTCTATGTCATGCGTCTCTACGAACATGTGTTCGATAGTGGCACCACGCGCGGCGGAAAAGCCGTCCTGCAACGAAAGCTGCGCGAGCGGCCTCGCCGCTAGGCGGGCTGGGGGGCGGTGCCGCTCGGGGAGGAGCCGGCGCCGTAGTCCTCGCCGTTGCCGATCGGGCGCTCCTCCTCGATGTTCCAGCCCTGGTTGAAGCCGTAGAGGGCGGCGACGATCACCACCAGCTGCACCACCATCAGGACGATCACCAGCACCCCGACCACCGACGAGGAGAGGCTCGCTTCGGTGAAGCCCGACTTGTCGCGGGCGAACCAGCTGTCGGCGCCGACCGCGCAGAAGATCGCCAGGATCATCGACAGCGCCGCCGCCAGCGGCAGGATGCCGCGCCGCCAGCGGGCGACGAGGAAGGCGAAGAAGGCGTAGAGGATCGCGTAGATCGCGCAGACGAACCCCATGCCGTTGCCGCCCTGCAGCACCGACCAGCCGCCGATCGTGATGATCGCGGCAAGCACGGCGGTGATCAGCAGAAGCAGGACGATCACCCACTTCGTCGTCACCGACGAAGCCTTGTCCCGATTCGGCCTCCACAGCTCGTAGCCCGGTCTGACCTCCCCTACAGGCACCCCCGAATCATAGAATCTGCGCTCGACGCGGCAATTGACCGCTGGTTAAGCCGCTCGAGGCGCCGTGCGGGCGTGGCGGAATCGGTATACGCGCCAGGTTTAGGTCCTGGTGGGCGAAAGCCCGTGGGGGTTCAAGTCCCTCCGCCCGCATCGTGCGCCAGTCGGTGCGCCGGTGAGCCGAGGCAGGATGTCGCCGCTGGGTCGCGATGACCCCGCCGGCCACCGTGGTGGATCAGAAGTGACCGGGTCGTATCCGCAGCCTGTGCAGCCGGTCGGATCGACGTGGTTCCACTGGGCGGCGCCGGAGTAGGTGAGCGCCCCCGTTCGGATGATCGTCGTCACCTTCGTCCGCGCTCCTGCGACCTTGTCGGCTTTGGCTTGGATCGCCGCCTTGGCCCGCGGGTAGGACAGCTGCTGCGCGGCAGGCGCGGCGGCAGCCGCCGGCAGGATCGCGGCCACCGTCAGCGCGGCGACACAGGTAACTCGGGAGATCACGGCTGCGGCAGTTTCGCCGGGCTTGGCTGCTCGCCCCAGGTGGCTTGCCGAAGGAATGAGGTCTTATCGCGAGCCTTCCACCGTTTGGCTACGCAGCCTTGCACGGCACACTCTCCCCGTTCACCAAAAGCGGCAGTTCGATCGGCGGCCGTCCGTACAGCAACAGCCGGTAGGCGAGAGTTCCCTTCATGCCTTCCACTCCTGGCAGGAAGCAGGAGACCGCGCCAGGCCCCGAGGTCCTGGCGACACCGAGTCCGTCGCCAACCTCGATGCCACCGGTCTCGGCACCGATAGACCAGGTATCGACCTGCGCCCAGTCGATATCGGGTTCAGCGTTGCTGATCACCAGGGGGGCAACCATCCAGAACGGGAAGGTCAACGTCTCGCCGGGTTCAAAGGTGACGACGCCGTTTTCCCCCGTGCATTCCCAGAGCCCGTCGATCTCGAGCGCCGTATGGGCGGCTTCTTGACGTTCGCCGTCCTCCGTGCCGCTGCCGAAGACGTTGAATTCGTAGGGCAGTGACCCTTCCTCGTAAGTGATGGTGGCTTCGCCCCGAGCGAAGAGGGAGCTGGCGATGCCGGTCGAGTAGTCGTCCCCGCAGGCGCTCAGGACAGGCTCGGGAGGCCTCAATTCCGAGGCCGTGTGAAGGCGACCGACCTTGAAACCCGCCTTGAAGGTCGTGCCGTCATCGTCGGAGTAGGTGACGGTGCCGACGTAGGACAGCGGCCCGGCGGCGGCTACGGCTGCTGCTTCTTCGCTGATCGCCGTCCCTTCTTCCGACGGCGGGTCTTCGCCCGCCGGCACCGGCTTACCCTCTTCGGCCCGGAGTTTGGCCACGCAGGCATCATGTTCGGGTTTGACGGTCATGGCCCAGCATTCCTGCTGCTTGCTCTCCGAGCTGCCGCAGCCGGTGAGTGACAGCCCCGCCGCCGCGAGCGCACAGATGAGGCCGAAAGCGACAACCCTCGCCCTCATCGCTCCGGTACCCCGATCGGCACGTCGGCCGTTCTGTCCCCTGTCTTCAACTGGCCGTGACCTCGTCAAGTAGCGTTTGTAGAGCGAAGCAAGGCCATCGATCCGGAGCGCAGTCCGACCGTCGTCCTTCCGTTCTGCGGCGCCGTGAAGATAGCCCACGGCGAGATGTTCTCCCACCCGGACCCGATTCCGAGTTTTTGGCGAACTTGCCGTTCTCGCGCCTGAAGCCGGTTCTTTGACCTGCTCGTTTCAGCGGGCGCCTCTTCAGGTCGAGGAGCCGGGAGAGCCTTTCGCCGTGGTCGAGAAGCGCACCTATCAGTGGCATTTTTCCTGCTCGCGGCGTTTCATCCGGTGACAGTCGCCGCGGCCGCCCCGGCGATCCTCCACCCGGCCGGCGGGTCCGGCTAACGTGGTCGGCTTGGTCGAGAAAGGTCACCGGACCGTCGACGAGCTGCTGGCCGAGGCCCGCGCGGGGATCTCGCGGTTCACGCCGGCCGAGGCGGCGGGCGCCGGGGCCGCGGGGGCGATCCTCGTCGACATCCGCCCGGCGCACCAGCGGGAGCGCGACGGGCTGGTCCCGGGCGCCTACCTGGTCGACCGCAACGTGCTCGAGTGGCGGCTCGACCCCGACTCGCCGCACCGGGACCCGCGACTCGCCCGGCGCGGGACGGAGGTGATCGTGATCTGCGACGAGGGCTACCAGTCGAGCCTCGCCGCGGCTGCCCTGCGGGCCTTCGGGGTCGACGCCGGGGACGTCGTCGGCGGCGTCCAGGCGTGGATCGAGGACGGCCTGCCCCTGGACCAGCCGGACCCGCCCCGCGCGTAGCCGCCGCCGGTGCGGACGCGCCGGCGGCCGGGCGGACAAATATGCTCGCCCGGTTGGCCGCCCCCGGCACATCGACGCTTCGCCGCGCCGCGTCGGTCGCCGCCGCGCTGAGCGCCGCGCTGGCGATCCTCGGATCCACCGCCGGCGCGGGCGCGACGACCGCGGTACGTCCGCCGGTGCGGCCGGTGCCGAAGATCCTCAGCGCCTCCTGGGGGACCGACAACGCGGTCGGCTGCCCGAACGGGGCGCAGGGGCTCGACAACATCCCGGTCACCTTCAACTGGTTCGTCAGGCGGGCCTCGATCCAGCGGCGGGACTTCCGGATCGTGCGCAGCGACGGGACCACGGTGACGCCCACCTGCGCGCTCCAGTTCCCGCCCGACGAGCGCGACGAGGCGCAGACGGTGAACCTGATCGGCGATTTCGGCGAAGCGGTGGGCGGGCCGACGCCGGTCGCGATCAAGGTGGTCGGGGCGCTCGAAGGCAAGGCGCCGGGCGCGCGCGGGTGGCTGCCGATCCGCCACCTGGCGAAGGTCCGCGTCGACCCGCTCTCCGGCGGCCCCTACATCGTCGACGCCTGGACCTTGATGCCGTCGATCTACCGCGACGACCCCAACCGCTGCCGGGTCGGCACGACCTTCGTGCGGGTGATGTGGTCGAACGGGCTGACCGCCTACCCGACCGGCGAAGAGGTCGGCGCGGCGGTCACCGCCTCCTACCGCGCGATCTACGAGCTGCCCGGCGGCAAGACGGTCGCGATAGCCCCGCTCGAAGTCGCCGACCTCCACGACCACGAAACCTCCTTCAACGCCGACAACATGCACGACCTCTGCCTGGCCCAGGTCCCGCCCGGGGCGCGGCTGGCCGGGGTGACGATCGCCGCCGACCTGATCCGGGACCCGAACGGCGACCCGAACCTGGCGCAGAACTTCAGGCTGAGGCGGTAGCCGCCTGCTCGAGCCCTTCGAGCAGCAGCTCGCTCGGCTGGGCGCCGGAGACGGCGAGGCGGCGATCGAAGAGGAAGAACGGCACCCCGCCGATCCCGATCCGGGCGGCTTCGGCCAGGTCGTCGCGGACGGCCTGGCGGTCGGCCTCGGTCGGGGTCGCGGCGGCACGGTCGAGCCCGACCTCGGCGGCGAGCCGGGTCAGCTCGGCGGGGTCGTCGATCCGCAGCCCCTCGACGTGCTGGGCGGCGAAGAGGCGCTCGACCATCGCGTCGCCCAGGCTCTGGCGCGCGGCCGCGTGGCACAGCGCGTGGGCTTCGAAGGTGTTGGCGATCCTGCCGCGGTCGAGGTGGTAGTCGAGGCCGGCCTCGGCGGCGAGCGCGGTGAGCCGCGCCTGCGACTGCTCGAGCTGGGCGGGGGAGAAGCGCGCCGCCAGGTACTCGCGGGTCGGGGCGCCGGCGCCGGGCTCGCCGAAGTGGGGCGCGTCGGGCTGCAGCTGGAAAGAGCGCCAGCTGACCGCGACCTCGTCGCGGCGCCCGAAGCGCCCGAGCGCCTCCTCCAGCCGCCGCTTGCCGAGGTAGCACCAGGGGCAGGCGATGTCGGACCAGATCTCGACCGTGAGCGGCGCGGCAGGCATCCCGACCAATGCTAGGGAGCGGCCTCGTCGGGCCCGCCCACGCCCGCGCTGATCCACGGTCGCTCTCTAGGCTGGCTCGATGAGCATCGGCGGGATCGAGGCGGGCGGGACGCGCTGGACCTGCGCGGTCGGCGGCGGGAGCGAGGTCGAGCGGATCGAGAGCTTCCCGACCACCACCCCGGCGGCGACGCTCGGCCGGGCGATCGAGTTCTTCGCCGCCGTCCCCGACCTCGAGGCGGTCGGCGTCGGCGCCTTCGGGCCGGTCGAGGTGAACCGCTCCTCGCCGCGCTGGGGGACGATCACGACGACGCCGAAGCCGGGTTGGCGCGACACCGACGTGGTCGCCCCGCTGGCCGCGGCGCTGGGCGTCCCGATCGCCCTCGACACCGACGTCAACGCCGCCGCCGTGGGCGAGTGGACCTACGGCGCGGCGCGCGGCCTCGACAGCTTCGTCTACCTCACCGTCGGCACCGGGATCGGCGGCGGCGCCTTCGTCCACGGGCGGCCGGTCCACGGCCTGCTCCATCCCGAGATCGGCCACATGCTGGTCCCTCACGATCGCCGGCGCGACCCGTTCCCGGGCTCCTGCCCGTTCCACGGCGACTGCCTCGAGGGGCTGGCCTCGGGCACGGCGCTGCGGGAGCGCTGGGGACGACCGGGGGAGGAGCTGGACGACCCGCAGGTCTGGGAGCTGGAGGCGGAGTACCTCGGGCTCGGCCTGGCGAACGTCGTCCTCGTCCTCGCCGCCGAACGGATCGTCCTCGGCGGTGGGGTCGGGAGCGCGCCGGGGCTCTTGCCGCGGATCCGCGCCCGCCTGCGCGAGGCGCTCGCCGGCTACCTCGACTCTCCCCGCCTCGCCGCCGCCGGGATCGATGCCTATCTCGTCGCCCCCGCCCTCGGCCCGCGCGCCGGCGTCATCGGGGCGATCGAGCTCGCCCGCGCCGCGCCTTGACGGCCCGATAAGCGGAGATACAGGCCGGTTTCCGGCCCGTCAACCGGCCTGGCGGCGCCTCGATTCGAGGGCGTGGGCTACCTCGTGGGGGCAGCGCCAGTAGATGTCGCCCTCGCCTCCGTAGTCGTGGGCGTCGACGATCCGGCCTTCGTCGGTCACCGAGAGGACGAGGGGCGGGCCGCAGAGCTGGTGGGCGACCAAGGCCCGGCGCTCCGAGGTGACCACCGCCACCGGCCAGTGCCGGCGCTGGCCGACCGCCGCCACCAGGGCGGCGACCAGCAGCGGATCGCCGCGGCGCTCGATCAGCGCCCGTTCCGGATCGAGCAGCGGCGAGTCGCCCGCCGCCGCGCCGATCGCGCTGGTGGTGAAGTCGGCGCCGACCCGCTCGCCGAGCGCCGCCAGCTGGGCGAGCGGGTCGTCGACCTCGTCGGGCAGGCGCGCCGCCAGCGTGGTCAGGTCGTGTCGCATCCGCTCCTGGTTCGCCGGCCGCATCGTCAGCAGCGTCGACTCCAGCAGGGTGGGGAGGCCCCCGGCCGTGCGCGGGTCCATCAGCGCCTCGCGTAGCGTTCGATCACCAGCTGCTCGGCGACCGGCATCTGGACCTCGTCCCGTCTCGGCCCGCGCAGCACGCGGCCGGCGAGCGCCTCGTGGTCGACCTCGAGCCAGGCCGGCACGCGGCCGATCGTCTCCGCCCATCGCGTCGCCAGCGGGGCGACCGGGGAGCCGGGGGCGATCCGCACCCGCGCGCCGTCGGCGACCTGGGCCGAGGGGATGTCGAGCCGGCGTTCGTCCACCTGCACGTGGCCGTGGCTGATGAACTGGCGCGCCTGGCGCCGCGTCGAGGCGAGGCCGAGGCGGAAGACGACGTTGTCGAGGCGCCGCTCCAGCAGCTCCATCAGCGCCTCGCCCGCGGTCGACTCGTGGTGGCGCCGGGCCCGCTGGATCAGCCGCCGCATCTGCCGCTCGCGCACCCCGTAGGCGATCTTCAGCTTCTGCGCCTCGCGCAGCTGCTGTCCGTAGACGCTCTGGCCGCGCCGCCGCCGCGCCCCGTGCTCGCCTGGCGGTACCGGCCCGCGCCGCTCCAGCGAGGTCTTGCGCAGGAGGTGCCGTTCCCCCTTCAGGTCGAGCGGCACGCCCTCGCGCCGCTCCAGCTTCTCGACGGGTCCGATGTAGCGTCCCACTCCATCTCCTTTAGCTCGGGACCGGGTGACTGGCTTCACGAATGATCTTAGGGTTACCTAATTAGGGGACCCTAAAGCAGGACCATAGCGAGTGCGAGCCCGAACGGCGAGCGGGCACGCCCACGTCGATCCGGTCCGTGGCCGACGGAACGCGGCCACGACTTCCTCCTCGCCGGCCGCCGCGAACGACGCAACGGCGGGGCGAAAGGGCCGGGCGGCGCGGCAATCGCGAAGATGGTGCGGTGCACCGCGTGGTCGATGCGATGAACGTGATCGGGTCCCGGCCCGACGGCTGGTGGCGCGACCGCGGCGGGGCGATCGAGCGACTGGTCGCCCGGGTCGATCGCTGGGCCGAGGGCCGCGAGGAGCGGGTGACGATCATGCTCGAGCGCGAGCCGCGCCGGGAGCTGCGCGCGGCGCGGCTCGAGATCGCCTGGGCGAGCGCTCCCGGCGCCGACGCCGCCGACCGCGAGATCCTCGCCCGCCTCCCCGGCTGGCTGGTCGAGGACGAGGTGGTCGTCGTCACCTCCGACCGCGATCTGAAGGCCAAAGCCCGCGCCGCCGGCGCCGCGGTGGTCCCCAGCCGCCCCTTCCGCGCCGAGCTCGACTCGCTCGACCGAGATGCCTCCGGCGGCTGATCGGCAGGCGCGGGGCCGCCGGGGCTAGGAGGCGGTAGCCCGCCGCCGGGCGCCGCCGTGGAGCATCCGGCCGCCGAGCAGTTCGGTGACGGTGGCGAAATGGAAGCCGCGGGCGCGGAGGCCCCGGAGCACGGCGGGCAGCGCCCGTACCGTCTGCGGGTGGTGGCCACCGTCGTGCATGAGGACGATCGCCCCCGGCGTCGCCCCGTCGACCACGTTGGCGACGATCGCGGCGGTGCCGGGATGGCGGTCGTCTTCGGAGTCGAACGTCCACAGCACCATCTCGAGGCCGTTGCGCCGCGCCGCCGCTTCGACCTTGGCGTCGATCAGGCCGTAGGGCGGTCGGAACAGGCAGGGCTCGAAGCCGGTGGCTTCGTGGATCTTGCGATCGGTGGCGGCGAGCTCGGCGTTCCCGGGGTATTCCGGGTGGTGGTAGGAGTGGTTGCCGATCTCGTCGCCCGCGGCGAGGATTTCCCGCATCACCTCTTCGCGCCCGTGCACGTGGCGGCCCTCCTCGAAGAAGGTGGCGTGGGCACCGAAGCGCTTCAGCGTGGCGAGGATCGGCGGCGTCTGGGTGAGGCTCGGGCCGTCGTCGAAGCTGAGCGCTATCCGGTTCCCGGCCGGCGAGCCGGACGTCACCGTCCCGGGGACCGTCGCGGTGCAGCCGGTCGGGAGCCGGCGGCCCGCCGCGGAGGCGCGGGCGACGAGCTGGGGCCGCGGGACCCCGCGGCGACGGCGCGAGCGGGTGCGCGGCGCGACGACGTGGCCGCCGCTCGGCGTGGCGACCAGCCAGAAGGCGCCGAGGCCGAGGCAGGCGGAAGCCAGCACGCCCGCCACCCGCAACGCGTTTCCGCGGCCGTTCATCCCCATGGGTACCCGGCGGTCGCCCGGGTCACCGCAGGCGCAGCCGTGGGCCCAGGTACCGGCGACGCCGACCGCATCGTGTTGGCCTCGGCGTAGGCGCGAAGGACGTCGCGATGTTCGAGCCAGCCTTCGAGGCCGCCCTCGGCGGAGAGGACGGGGAGCGCCGCGCGGTCGCCTTCGGCGAGCCAGATCACCGCCTGGCCGAGGTCGTCGTCGCCATGCAGCGGCGGCAGAGCTTCGGCCAGGTCCGCGGCCGCGGCATCGCCTCCCGCCTTGAGGGCCCGCTCCACCGCTCGCGCGTCGACTACCCCGATCACCCGCTGCTCGATGTCGATCACGGGAAGCGTGTCGCGTCCTTCGGCGGCGAGCCGGGCGGCGACGTCGGCGATCGAGCCTTCGGCGCGGACCGCGCTGGGCGCCGCGCGCATCGCCGTCGCCACCTTGATCCCGCCGAGCACGCTGGGCGGCGGGACGGGCTTCTCGATGTCGATCCCGCGGCGGCGCAGCTTCAAGGTGTAGATCGAGTCTTCGCCGAGCAGCTTCGAGAGGCCGGTGGCGACCACCACCGCCAGCATCAGCGGCAGGATGATCGAGTAGTCGCCGGTCAGCTCGAAGACGATCAGGACCGCGGTGATCGGCGCGCGGCCGGCGGCGGCGAAGACGGCGGCCATGCCGACCAGCCCGTAGGCGCCGGCCCCCGCGGTCACCCCCGGCAGCAGATCGTGGGCGCCGACCCCGAAGGCGCTGCCGAGCATCGCGCCGATGAACAGCGAGGGCGCGAAGACACCGCCGGACCCGCCGATCGCCATCGTCAGGCTGGTGGCGAGGATCTTCCCGGCGAGGAAGGCGAGCAGGAGGCCGACCACGTATTCGCCGTGGATCGCCCCTTCGAGCACCGGGTAGCCGACCCCGTACATCTCGGGCAGCGCCAGCAGGACGAGGCCGAGGAGGATGCCGCCGACCGCCGGGCGCAGCCAGGCCGGCCCGCGCCAGATCTTGTCGGCGACGTCCTCCAGCCCGTAGAGGACGCGGATGAAGGCCAGGCCGACGAGCGCGGCCACCACTCCGAGCAACACGTAGAGGGGGTACTCCCAGCCGGAGACGAGCGTGAACGCGGGCAGGGTGAGGAAGGCTTCCGAGCCGAAGGCGACCCGGCCGACGGCGGTCGCCACCACGCCGGCGAGGACGACGAGCCCGAACGACCGCGTCTCCCAGTCGCGGAGGATCAACTCGAGGCCGAAGAAGACGCCCGCGATCGGCGCGTTGAAGGTGGCGCCGATCCCGCCGGCGGCACCGCAGGCGACCAGGAGGCGGGTGTTGTCGGCCGCCAGCCCGGTCAACTGGCCGAGGCCGGAGCCGATCGCCGAGCCGATCTGGACGATCGGGCCCTCGCGGCCGACCGAGCCGCCGGCACCGATGCAGATCGCCGAGGCGAAGGACTTGACGATCGGGACGCGGCCGCGGATGCGCCCCTCGTTCTGATGGACGGCGAGCATCACCTCGGGCACTCCGTGGCCGCGGGCCTCGGGGGCGAAGCGGTAGACGAGCGGCCCGTAGAGGAGCCCGCCGACGATCGGCACGACGAGGACCACGAACGGTCCCAGGAAGGCGAGGTGAGGGTTGGTGAAGTGGCCGAGGGCGCTCGGGTCGGTGTGGCCGGAGAAGGTCCAGGTGAACGCCTCGATCAGGTAGCGGAAGCCGACCGCGCCGACTCCGGCGCCGATCCCGACCAGGACCGCGAGCGCGACCAGCAGGCCATCCTGCCCGCCGAGGCGATCGCGCACGCCGGCGACGAAACCGCTTGGGAGACTGGGGGAGGTGGACGTCGAGCCGACAGCGGGCATGCCCTCGACACTAGGAGAGCGGGATCCCCGCCCGGCCCTCGCAGGGCCCCTGGGAGGCGCCGGGTGTCAGAAAGCTGACAGCGGATGAGCCCACGGCGGGTCGAGGCCGACATCGTCAGCCTGCTCGAGGTCGATCCGGACCTGGCCGAGCGCGTCCCGGAAGGTCGGCAGGGGGCGGCCAGGGAGGCGGCGGCGGTGCGGGTCGAGCGCGTCCCCAGGGGGCGCTGGGATCCGCCGGCGCCGCCGGCCGGATCGGAAGGGTTCGGGGCGCTGGTGCTCTCCGGGTTCCTGGTGCGCAGGGTGGGGAGGGAGGGGCACTTCGGTGCCGAGCTCCTCGGCCCGGGGGATCTGCTTCGCCCCTGGCAGGTGCCCGGCCGCCTCGCCAGCACGCCCTTCGAGGCCACCTGGCAGGCGATCGCCACGGCCGAGCTCGCCATCCTCGACGCCGACTTCGTCGCGCGGGTCTCGCCCTTTCCGCAGATCGCGGTGCGGCTGGTCGATCGGGCGATGCTGCGCTCCCGCCACCTTGCCCTGGAGCTGGCGGTCGTCCAGCAGCGGCGGGTGGAGCAGCGGCTGCGGATGCTGTTCTGGCTGCTTGCCGATCGCTGGGGACGCGTGACCAAGGACGGCGTGCGGCTGGTCGCGCCGCTCACCCACGCGCTGCTCGCCGAGCTCGTCGCCGCCCGTCGCCCCACCGTCAGCGCGGCGCTCGGCCGGCTCGCCGAGGCGGGTGAGCTGACCAGGGTCGGCAACGAGTGGACCCTCAGGGCCATTTCGGGCGAGGGCGCGAAGAAAGGACCGTAACGCCGGGTCTCCTCCCGCGGACCGAAGCCTGCAGGTCCATTCCAACCGAGGAGCAGATTCGCAATGAGATCGTTCATCCGCGCCGGCGCGGCACTGGCCGTGGTCGCGGCGCTATTCGCCGTCACCGCCGGCGCCGCCGCCGCATCGCCGCACGGCGACCGCCACGCCCCGTCGCACCCGTTCCAG
This sequence comes from Solirubrobacterales bacterium, assembly GCA_035502495.1. GTDB lineage: Bacteria > Actinomycetota > Thermoleophilia > Solirubrobacterales > 70-9 > VAYN01. The sequence continues at coordinate 6,952 of DATJUK010000246.1, read as the reverse complement.
CATCACCACGCGCCGCCCTTCCGCCACCATCCGCCGCCGCCCCCTCCGCCTCCGTACCGCTCCGACCACCCCGTCTTCGTCCAGACCGACAACACCGCCGGCAACCAGGTCGTCGCCTACGACCAAGGCCGTGACGGCAGCCTCACCGAAGTCGGCGCCTACTCCACCGGCGGGCTCGGGGGTGAACTGGAAGGGTCCGTCGTCGACCATCTCGCCTCGCAGGGGTCGCTCGCCTACGACGCCGCCGACCACCTGCTCTACGCGCTGAACGCCGGCAGCGACAGCGTCTCGGTGTTCGCCGTCCTCGGCGACCGCCTGATCCTTCGGCAGGTCGTCGGCTCGGGCGGGGCGTTCCCGGTCAGCGTCGCCGTCGACCACGGTCTCGTCTACGTGCTGAACGCCGACGAAGGCGGCTCGCTGCAGGGCTATCGGGTCGGCTTCGGGCGCCTCTTCCCGATCCCGGGATCGAGCCGGGCGCTCGGCCTCGACCCGACCGAAACGCCGCGGTTCACCCACACGCCGGGGCAGGTCGCCTTCTCGCCCGACGGCTCGAAGGTGATCGTCACCACGAAGGCCGCCGGCAGCGCCATCGACGTCTTCGGGGTGCAGGCCCTCGGCCGCCTCGCGCCGACGCCGGTGGTCAACTCGGAGCCCGGCACGGTTCCCTTCGCGGTCACCTTCGACCAGGCCGGGAACCTGCTGGTCACCGAGGCGGGGACGAACGCCGTCACCTCCTACGCGCTGCATGCTGACGGGACCGTCACCGCGTTGAGCACGCTGGCGACCGGCCAGGCGGCGACCTGCTGGATCGTCCGCGCGGGCTCCGTCGCCTATGCCTCGAACGCCGGCAGCGCGACGCTGAGCGACGTCGCCCTCGGCGCCGGGGGTGCGCTGACCGGGGTCGGCACGGTCACCGTGCCGGGTGCCGTCGGCGGCGAGGGGATCGTCGCCCTCTAGGCCTCGTCCGGCGAGCTGCGGCGCGTTTTCAGGATCGTAAGATGTGCGCCGTAGCTTGCCGGGCGATCGATGGCGTTCCGTCGCTCCGACCCCGCAGCCACCGCCGACGCGGAGCTCGTGGCGAGCCTGCGGGCGGGGGACGAGACGGCATTCGTGGCGCTCGCCGGACGCCATCAGGCGAGCATGCTGCGGCTCGCCTCGACCTTCGTGCCGAGCACCGCGATCGCCGAAGAGGTTGTGCAGGACACCTGGGTCGCGGTCCTGCGGGGGATCGACGGTTTCGACGGGCGCGCCTCGTTCAAGACCTGGCTGCTGGCGATCCTCGTCAACCGCGCCAAGAGCACCGGTATCAGTGAGGCGCGGAGCACCGCGACCGGTGACGCGGGCCCGGCGGTCGACCGCTCGCGGTTCGACCCCGGCGGCGCCTGGGCCTCGCCGCCGCGACACTGGATCGAGGAGAGCGAGGACCGGCTGCTGGCGCGGGGACTGCGGACCCGGCTCGAGTCCGCGCTGCGGAGGTTGCCGTCCCGCCAGCGCGCGGTCGTCATCCTCCGTGACGTGGACGGCCTGACCAGCGAGGAGGTGTGTCGCGTGCTCGAGCTCAGCGCGGTCAACCAGCGTGTCCTCCTGCACCGCGCCCGTGGTCACCTGCGCGCGGCGGTCGAGGAGTTCGTCGAGGCGTGAGGCTCCTCCCTCGACAAGCTCCCCTGGCATGCCAGGAGGTGGTCGAGCTGGTGACCGACTACCTGGAGGGCTCCTTGCCCCGCGGCGAGCGCCGTCGCCTCGAGGCGCACCTCGCCGACTGCCCCCACTGCACCGAGTACCTGGCGCAGATGCGGGCCACGATCCGCCTCACCGGCCGCCTCGAGCCCGACGACCTCAGCGCCGAGATGCGCGAGGACCTCGGCGAGGTCTATCGACGCTGGCGTGACGCCCGCTGACAGAAAGTAGGTCTACCCGGCCCGCTTCACGGGGACGGCGAAGAACTTCGGTCAGATCGGCGCGGCGTTGAGTTCGGCGAGCAGCTCGGTCACACGGCGGCCTATCTCATCGCGCGTTTCCCGAACTTTCCCGACAGGCCGGCCTTTCGGGTCGGGGAGGTCCCAATCGACGTAACGCCTATCAAGCACCCGTGGACGGCTGCTGTTCCGGGGCGACCAGGAGGCGTATTGCGACCTAGTAGAAGGCATCTTGTGCCGCCGCGGCACGGATGGCGAGACGGTAAGCCGCTGCCCCAGCTATGTCGATGGCCCCTACTTCACTCCACTTGCCCCACTCAAACTCGGAGAAGATGGAAAGGTCGTTTGCGAGAATCCAGGAGACTTCGGCGCGCCACAAATGCAGGGCCTCGGGCCGGCAGTGCCTGAGAGGTGAGAGCATGATTCATTTCGACCACGAAAGACGTCCCCTGATCGGATCCAGGCTGCGAATCGCGTCGTGCATTCTGGTGCTTGTCTCCAGCGCTTCACTTTGCGGCATCCCGTTCGGGTACAAGTGTGAGGGTAGGCAGCACACTCTTACCCGTTCTGTCCGGGGGGAGAGTGGGGAGCCGGCGTTATACCTACTCAGTCGGCCGCGTGCGATCGGGGCCGGTGGGGTGGTGCGCTTCGCGGTCGTCAACCTCAGGGCCAGATCCGTTTCGTTTGGCGAGGAGTTCGAAGTGCAGGTTCATGGTGCGAACGGGTGGGGGACTGCGTCGTTCAGCCCCAAGGGTCCATGGCTCGACCCGATCTTCAGCGTCTCGAGGGGCGGTCGAGGGTCATTTGAACGATTTCGAATCCCCGAGACCGCGGAAAGCGGCACCTATCGGATCGTCAAGCCCGTTCGAAGCGGCGGGAAAGATCTGGCGCTCTCTGCTGAATTCAAGGTGTTCCGCAGCCATTCGAATCCCGGCTTGCCCTCAGAGGGCCATTGATCACGCGCGCGGCGTGGAAGTCAGATGCGTTTCGAGGTTCGCCGAAGCGCCGGTCGCCGTCCGCGGCGCCTTTGCCGCCGATCGTCGGTCGGGACGGTGCGTCTCCATAGGGTCCGTTATCGAGCGTGGCGGTCGAGTTGCGTACGCTCCGCAGCGTACGATGTTCACATGGCCGACAAACCGCAAGGCTCATCCTCTGTGTTTGCCTCTTGAGAACGTGAGGACCTCAATCGGATCGCCGCCGCTCACGGTGCGTGGAACGTCCGCGTGTTATTTTCGGCTTGGCGACCCCGAGTTCGAAGCCTGTCCGCCGCCGCCGATGACGCGCCGGTAGTACGGCCTCGCCACGATGATCTGGGGTCGGGGCGAACGGGATCGAAGCCGACCTCCTTGCCCGCCGAACTACCCCGCCGGCGCCTGCGGAACCGGGACCTGGGTCCAGTTGAGCCCGCCGTCTTCGGTGAAGCTGAACGAAAACCCGTTGCTGAAGGTGGGGAAGGCCCACCCGTGCAGGGCGTCGGAGAAGGTGAGCCCTTCGTTGTAGGGGAGCAGGCCGTGGGTCGGCCGCAGCGAGCCGGGCCGGCCGTAGGGGCCGACCACGGTGGAGGCCCTGTCGTCCGGGTCGTGGACGAGGAGCGAGCGGCCCTGCTCGAGAGGGGTGAAGAGCTGCTCCGCTTCGAGGGAGCCGGTCGTGTGCGGCAGGTGGATGCGGTAGGCGCGGTGCCAGGAGCGGCCGAAGTCGTTGGTCCGCCAGATCGTCGTCAGGGTCGGGCCGTTCTCTTCTATCCCGACCCCGTGGAATTCGACCTTCCCGAGGATGCCGTGTCCGTCCGGGCCGATCAGGGGTGTCGTGTAGTCGACCCAGCGGAAATCGAACGATTCGGGAGGCAACGATTCACGGGGGCCCGACTTAGGTTCCTTCGGCGGCCATGGGACGAGCGGTTTCCCAGGTTCGACCAGGTCCCAACTTCGGCCTCCGTCGACGGTCCGCCAAAGCCCCCGGCCGGGGCTGCGGCCGACGAGCCAGCCGCGCCGCGGAGTTTCGAAGGAGATCCGCCCCGCGTGCGGCGGCGTCGGCAGCGCCCGCCAATGGCGCCCGGCATCGTGGCTGACGAGGAGCGTGCCGAAGCTGCTGGCGGTGTCGCCCGCCTGCCGCACCAGGGCGAAGAGCTCGTGCCGGCCGACCGGTGAGAAGGAGGCTTCGACCGCGGGCATGAAGAGCTTGTAGGCCCGCAGGCGGATCCTGCTCCACGTCAGACCGCCGTCGCTCGTCATCGAGATCGACGGGTGCACGTCGCCTTCCCGGCCGCGTTCGGAGAGCGCCCAGCCGTGGAGCGGATCGGCGAAGTAGACGCTCTCGGGGACCGCGCGGTCGGCCACGGGCGGGGTGATCTGCCGCCAGGTCCGCCCGCCATCCGCGGTCCAGAACACCCCGGCCGCCGAGCGCACCCAGCCTTCCTCGCCCGCGACCATTTCGCCTTCCCAGACGTGGAGGGCTTCGGCTTCTTCGAGCTGCGCGCCGTGCAGGGGCGCCGTCCCGTCGGCCGGAGGGGGCCCGGGCCCGCCGACTTCGAAGAAACCTTCTTCTTCAGCCCCCGCCGCCCCGCCCCGCGCCGCCTCGGTCGCTGCCGTCCCGCCGCCATAGCCCGCGACGAAGACGGCGAGAAGAATCACGACCACGATCGCCGCCCGCACCCGCATGCATCCCTTCTACCCATGCCCCCGACTCGGCAAGCGCCGATCGAGCTTCCGGCGCAAGAGCGCCGTCAGACGGCGGCGAGGGCCGGGGCGAGGTCGGCGGCGCTTGCCTCGATCGGCTCCGGGATCGTGACCGTGAGGTTCCCGTCGCGGTCGAGCAGTTGACGGGCACCGAGGACGGTTAGGCCGACGATGTTCTGGGTGCCGGGCGCGTAGCGGAGGACATGCCCCTCCGGCGTCTCCTCGCCCTCGGCGTCTTGAGGCTCGCCTACATGCAGGTGGAGGACATCCGAGTCGGCGTCGCCGAACGTGACGGGGCCGATCTTGATCTTCACATGCTCCATGAGCGGGGATCCTTCCGATTGGCAACACCTTCTCGTGCCAGAGGGCAGCCGGAACGACGACACGATTCCCGCCGGGGCCACGCGCTTCGCCTGCAAGTTCTTCCTTTCGGCGTCGGTGCACCTTTGCAGGGCACCCGGAGATGAGTTGCTCTAGTCCGCGGAAAAACGGAGGCTCGGCGTCGATTTATCTACTCCAAATCGGGCCCAAGGAGAAGCCAAGGGAAAGAAAGGGTCGAATGCGGACATAGGCGCCGCATTCCAGAGCGGCTTCGCCAGGCCTTTCAAGGTTCAAGACCGGAGCGCTTTAGACGCCGCAGGCGACCGTTCGAGAGAACGGGGCAGCCAGGACTCGAACCTGGAATCGCCGGTTTTGGAGACCGGTGCCTTAGCCAATTGGGCCACTGCCCCAGAGGGATCTGGATCGTAACGGGGGCGCGGCGGGGGCGGCGGGCCGCTGGGGGGGCGGGGCTCGGGTTTGGCGGGGACGGGTTTGCCTTGTGGTCGGAGAACCCGATCGGGGGTTCGCGCATTCCTATTTGACGGGCGAGCGTGGTCGGGGCAGCATGCGCGGCCTATTGTCGATCAGATAGGTCAGGAAAGGACCGAAGCGAGGAACATGGCAGAGCGCATCCCGATCAACGCCTTCGACATGAGTTGCATCATGCACCAGAGTCCGGGGCTCTGGGCGCGGCCGGAGGACCAGTCGGTCCGCTACAAGGACCTGCGCTACTGGACCGAGTTGGCGCGGCTGCTGGAGCGGGGCAAGTTCGACTCGCTGTTCATCGCCGACGTGTTGGGCATCTACGACACCTATCAGGGGTCCGGCGACGCGTCGATCCGGCGGGCGATGCAGATCTCGGTCCACGATCCGGTGGTGCCGGTTTCGGCGATGGCGGCGGTGACCGAGAAGCTCGGTTTCGGGATCACGGTGTCGGCGACCTACGAGCAGCCCTACGCGCTCGCCCGCCGCTTCGGCACGCTCGACCACCTGACCGACGGGCGGATCGCCTGGAACATCGTCACCTCGTATCTGGACGGGGCGGCCCGCAACCTGGGCATGGACCGGCAGATGTCCCACGACGACCGCTACGAGCTGGCGAGCGAGGTGGTCGACGTCTGCTACCAGCTCTGGGAGGGATCGTGGGAGGACGACGCCGTGGTCGAGGATCGCGAGGCGCAGATCTACGCCGACCCGGAGAAGGTGCACGGGATCGAGCACCACGGGCGCTTCTTCGACGTGCCCGGCGTCTCCTTGGTCGAGCCCTCGCCGCAGCGCACGCCGGTGATCTGGCAGGCGGGGACCTCGCCCGCCGGCCGCGCCTTCGCCGCCCGCAACGCCGAGGCCGTCTTCACCGTCGCCCCGACGACGGCCACCCTGCGCAACTACGTCGACGACATCCGCCGCACCGCCCACGAGGTCGGTCGCGATCCGCGCAGCCTGAAGATCTTCACCGAGGTGACGACGGTGGTCGCGCCGACCGATGCCGAGGCGCAGGCGAAGTACGAGGACTACCTGAGCTGGACCGACTACGAGGGGGCGCTCGCCTTCTACGCCGGGGTGACCGGGGTCGACCTCTCCCGACTCGACCCGCACCAGCCGCTCGAGTACGTCGACACCGATTCGGCGCGCTTCGCCCTGGAGATCTTCTCCAAGGCCGATCCGGACCGCGACTGGACGCCGAACGAGGTGGCGAAGTTCGTCGGCATCGGGGCGATGGGCCCGGTCTTCGTCGGCTCCCCGGCGACGATCGCCGACGAGCTCGAACGCTGGACCTGTGAGGCCGACATCGACGGCTTCAACCTCGCCTACGCGGTGACCCCCGGGACCTTCGTCGACTTCATCGACCTCGTGATCCCGGAGCTGCGCCGCCGCGGTCGCTACTGGGACGACTACGACGAGGGGACGACGCTGCGCGAGCGCCTCTACGGCCCCGGCCACCCGCGCGTCCGCGACGACCATCCGGCCGCCCGCTACCGCCGCGCCCCGGTGCCGAGCTAGCAGCGCCGGTGCGTTCGCAGTTGTCGCCGCATAGCGGCG
>DATJUK010000245.1:0-8346 GCA_035502495.1 Solirubrobacterales bacterium | reverse complement strand
GCGCCAGGCCGCGCTCGCGCAGGACCGGCATCACCGCGTCGATGAACTCCTGGTAGGAGCCGGGGATCGTCGCGTTGACGACGTTCACCCCATCGATCCCCGCCTTGCGGTAGACCGCGAGGCGGTCGGCGATCTGCTCGGGGGTGCCGACGACGCGGGTGCGGCGGCTCATCAGGTGCATCACGTCGCGGACCGTCGGGTTGCCGCCGCCGGCGCTCTCGCGCAGCCAGCTGAGGATCCCCTGCACGCCTTCGGTCGACTGGGCGTCGAGCGGGTCGTCGATGTCGAGGCCGCCGAGGTCGACCCCGATCGCGCCGCCCATGTGGGCGACCATGCCGTCGTCGTCGATCTTCTCGTCCAGCTCGCGCTCCTTGCGCAGCGCCTCCTCCTCGGTGCCGCCGACGACGAACGACAGCCCCTGGAAGAACTTGATTTCGTCGCGGGTGCGGCCGTGCCGCTCGAGCAGGTCGCGGGTCTCCGAAATCTGCTTGCGCGCGTCCTCCGGCGAGGGGCTCTGGATGAACTGGGCCTCGGCGTGACGGGCGCAGAAATCGCGCCCGACCGGCGAGGAGCCCGCCTGGAAGAGCAGCGGCGTGCGTTGCGGCGAGGGCGTCACCAGGAACGGCCCCTCGACCTTGAAGTGCTCGCCGACGTGGTTGATCGGGTGGATCTTCGACGGGTCGGCGTGGACGCCGGAGCCGCGGTCGGCGAGCAGCGCGTCCTCCTCCCACGACCCCTCCCACAGCTTGTAGAGGACTTCGAGGTACTCGTCGGCGATCGCGTAGCGCGTGTCGTGCTCTGGCATCCCCTCGTGACCGAGGTTGCGCCACCCGTTCGGGTTCGCCCCGGTGACGACGTTCCAGGCGATCCGCCCGCGCGAGGCGTGGTCGAGCGTCGACACCTGCCGCGCGAACTGGAACGGCGGCACCTGGCCCCAGCCGAGCGTGAAGGCGAGGCCGAGGTTCTCGGTCGCCGCGGCCAGCGCCGAGATGATCACCATCGGGTCGTTGCTCGGGATCTGCAGGCCGAGCTCCTCGTGGAACTCGGGCCCGCCGCGGAAGTCGTGGTAGAGCCCGATCACGTCGGCGAAGAAGACCGCGTCGAAGCCGCCCGCCTCGAGCCGCTGCGCGAGGTCGATCCACAGCTCGAGCTCGTTGAAGCGCAGCTGTTCGCCCTCCGGGTCCCGCCAGAGCCCGTGGATGATGTGGGACGGCGTGTCCATCACGAAGGCGCAGAAGTTCAGCGGTTGGTCGTTCATGGGGTGCTCCTTGGGGTGGGGATCTGGGTGGCGCCGGGAAGCTGGATGGGTCAGGCGGCGAGCACCGTCGCGGCGCGCTGCGCGGCCTCGGTGCGGTTGCGGACGCCGAGCTTGCGGTAGAGCGCCGTCGCGCTCTTCTTGATCGAGTCCGGGCCGAGGTGCAGGCGCTCGCCGATCTCGCGGTTGGTGAGGCCGGTGCCGAGCAGGACGAGGATCTCGCGCTCGCGGTCGGAGAGGTCGGGGCCGCCGGGGGCCGGCGGCGCGTCGAAATCGAGCGGCTCGCCGCCGAGGACCGCCGCGCGCACCTGGTCGATCACGTCCTCCGAGGTGATCCCGGCAGGCAGGAAGCCGACCGCCCCGAGGCTCGCGGGCGACGCCCCGGGGGAGGTCCGGCAGCGGGAGCTGAGCAGGATCTGCACGCCCGGGTGGGCGGCGCGGATCATCGCCGTGATCGAGCCGGCGAAGGGGCCGGTCTGGGAGATGTCGAGGATCGCCACGTCGGGGCGGTGGCGGCGGGTGAGCGCCACCGATTCCTCGCTGCCGGCGGCGAGCAGGCAGCTTTCGATCCACGGCTGCTCCTCCAGCAGCGCGCCCAGCCCGATCCGCGAGGGCGCGTGCCCGTCGATCACGATCGCGCGGACCGAGGAGTCCGGCAGCGCCTCGGAATCGGCCGCGGGAGGAGGCGCGGCGGCGAGCGGCGGCGAGCTCCGCACGGCGGGCAGGTCGAGTTCGGCGGTCGGCATCTCGGCGGTGGGCATCAGCGGGCGGGAGTCGCGGGACGCGGGTCGGCGGTCGTGGGACGCGGGTCGGCGGTCGCGGGACGCGGGTCGGCGGTCGTGGCGCTGTCCCCGGCGGTCGCGAGGCGGTTGCCGGAGGTCGCGGCGGTCGCGGCCGCCTCGGCGCGCGGCTTGATCGCCCGCGCGGCGAGCGGGGACGGCTCGTGGCCGGCGGCGGTGCCGGCGAGGGCGGCGGCGGCCTCGACGGTCGCGACGAAGAGCTCGTCGAGGAGCGTCGCGGCGCGCTCGCCGGGGACCCCGTCGGCGAAGTCGGCGCCGTTCAGGTAGACGGCGACCGGCATCGGGATCGCGCCGAAGAAGGCGAGCACGTCGCGCAGGTGCCGTTCCGCCCCCAGGTAGTGGTGGTCGGAGGCGCCCATCGCGACGATCCCGACCACCTTGCCCTGCAGCGCCGGGACCGGCGTCAGGTCGAGGAGGTTCTTCAGCGAGCCGGTCATCGAGCCGCGGTAGACCGGCGTCGCGACGACCAGGGCGCTCGCCGACCCGACCGCGGCGACCGCGGTCGCGGTGTCGTCGTCGAGGTCCTCGACCGGGGTCCCGTCGGCGAAGCCGAGCGCGTGGGCGCCGAGGTCGAACAGGTCGGCCTCCACCCCGCGCCCGCGGGCGCGCTCGATCGCCCCCGCGACCGCCCGGTGCATGCGCCCCGGCGGCGTGGTCGATCCGAGGATCGCCAGGAGGTCGGTCCGATGCTCAGGCGGCAAGCTCGTCCTCCTCGATCTGGATCGCCGAGTAGGCGCCGCGGTAGAAGAGCAGCGGCCTGGCGCCGGGCTCGCGGTGCTCCAGGTGGTGGGCGAGGCCGACGACGATCTCGTGATCCCCCGCCGGGTGGATCGACTCGACCGTGCAGGCGATCGTCGCCAGCGCCCCGGGCAGCACCGGCACCCCGTGCCGGTGGTCGTCGAACTCGACCTCGTGGACGCCGACCGCGCTCCCCTTGCGGGCGAAGCGGTCGGAGTGGTGGCGCTGCTCGGCGGCGAGGACGTTGACCGCGAAGCGATCGCCGCCGCGGATCGCCGCCAGGGTCTCGGAGCTGCGCGCCAGGCAGGCGAGCAGCAGCGGCGGGTCGAGCGAGACCGAGGAGATCGCGTTGGCGGTGGTCCCGACCGGCGCGCCCTCGCCGTCGCGGGCGGTCACCACCGAGACGCCGGTGGCGAAGTGGCCCATCACGGCGCGCATCAGCCGCCCGGTCTCGGCGAGCCGCGCCGCTGCGTCGGGCTGCGCCGCGCGCCGGCGCTCGACCACGTCGCTGACCGTGAGGATCGCCAGCCCGTGGCGGACGGCGAACGCCTCGAGGTCCTCGTCGCGGGCCATGTGGCCGTCCTCCCGCATCACCTGGCAGAGGACGCCGGCCCCGCGCAGGCCGGCGAGGGCGGTGAGCTCGACCGCGGCCTCGGTCCGCCCCGCCCGCTCCAGGATGCCGCCGGGCCGCGCCCGCAGCGGGAAGACGTGGCCCGGCTGGACGAGGTCCTCGGGGCCGGCGGCCGGATCGACGGCGGCGGCGATCGTGCGGGCGCGGTCGGCGGCGGAGATGCCGGTGGTGACCCCCTCGCGGGCCTCGATCGAGACCATCGCCGAGTCGCCCAGCGAGGACTGGTTGCCGCGGTTGCCGATCTGCTCCAGGCCGAGCTCCGCGCAGCGCTCGGTGGAGAGCGCCAGGCAGACCAGGCCGCGCGCCTCGGTGACCATGAAGTTGATCGCCTCGGCGTCGGCGAACTCGGCCGCGATCAGGAGGTCGCCCTCGCCGCGCCGCTCGCGGTCGTCGCGCAGCAGGACCATGCGGCCGGCGGCGAGCTCGTCGCCGGCGAGCGAGACCGCGTCGGGCGCGAGCGGGATGTCGGGGACGAGGTCGAGCGGGCTCATCGGAGGGGCCTCCGTCGGGTGGGGACGGCGAGGGACGGGCGCGGCGCGGGCATCAGGCGGCCTCCCACTCGGTCGGGACGGACGCGGCGACCGCCCGCAGCGGCGCCGGCGCCGAGCGCTCCTCGCGTTCGCCGGCGGCGACGATCTGGCGGGCGACGGCGCCGGAGTGGTCGCGGATCTCGGTGACCCCGATCGCCTCCCACTCGACCCCCTTGCGCAGCGAGCCGACCACGAAGATGCGCTCCGACCCGGTCCCCTCGGCGTCGAGCACGGCGCCGTCCTCGCCGACGTCGAGGCCGAGGCCGAGCTCGTCGGGGCGGGCGCAGCCGGCGGCCAGCAGGCCGGCGAGGACCGGCGGGGCCTGGCGGCGCAGGTCGCAGCCCGCGCCGCTGCAGTTGACGACCCGGTCGACCTCGACCGTGTCCAGCTCGTGCGCGCCCGGGGTGCGCAGGAAGACGCGGGCGCGCTCCCCCTGCGGCTCGACCGAGACGATCGCGCCCGCCTCGGTGACCAGCCGGCCGGAGGCCTCGAGCGCGGCGAAGCGGTCGGCCACCTCCGGGGCCATGCGGAACCGGTGCACGTCCCAGAGCCGCTGGAACTCGGTGAGGAAGCGCTGCTTGTCGGCGAGCCGGAGCGAGCGCCAGAGCTGCGGCGAGATCGGCCGCATCGAGTCGATCACGTCGCGCCAGTCGTCGCCCTGCTGGGAGACGCGACAGATCTGGGCGAAGACGGCGGCGACGACCGGCTCCAGCTCCCCGGTCTCCATCGGGATATGGAAGCGGCGCAGGTTGGTCAGGTCGCGGCGGTGGCGGCGCGGCACCAGGCCGTGGCGGGAGACGGCGCGGATCCGCGGCCCGCCCCCGGCCTCGCCGAGCGAGAGCGCCACGTCGACCATGGTCAGGCCGGTGCCGACGATCAGCACCGAGCGGTCGCCGCGCACCGGGTCGAGCGCTCCCGCCGCCCACGGGTCGGCGACGTAGACGCCGCTCTCCTTCAGCTCCGGCGGGATGCGGATCGGGTCGCCGGCCCCGAGCGGTCCGAGGGCGAGGATCACCCGGTCGGCCTCGAGCCGCCCGCCGTCGGCGAGGGTCAGCTCCAGCGGGGCGACGCCGGGGCCGTGCTGCTCGGCGATCGTCGCCACCTCGCCCGCGCGCCGGCGCAGCCGCGCGTTCCTCGCCTCGCGCTCGGCCCGCGCGAGCAGGTCGCGGATGTAGGTCGCGTAGAGGCCGCGCGGCAGGAACGCTTCCTCGGCCACCGGTTCGCCGCGCTCGGCGAGCCACTCGTGGAAGTGCTCGGGGTGGCCGTGGATCGCCCCCATCCGCACCGCCGGCACGTTCAGCAGGTGCAACGGGTCCTCGGTCCCGTAGGCGACCCCGGCGCCGAAGGTCCCGGTGCGGTCGATCAGCTCGATCTCCAGCCCCCCGCGCTCCCGCGGCTCGCGCAGCAGATGCACCGCCGCGAGCGCCCCCGCCGCCCCGCCGCCGACGATCGCCACCCGCTGCCCGCCCCCACTCATCCCCCCACCCCCACCGATGCGTTCGCACTTCTGCCCGCATAGAGGTGAATAGTGCGAACGCACCCCTGGGGGCCCACGGATGCGTTCGCAGTTCTCGCCGCATACCGGTGATAAGTGCGAACGCACTTGGGGGGGGTCATCGGGCGGCTCCGGCGGCGAAGGGGACGGCGGTGCCTTCGCGGCCGCCGGAGAAGGCGAGCTCGGCGGGGTCCGGGGGCCGCCAGAGGCCGCGGCGCTCGAGCAGGGGCAGGACGCCCTCGCCGAACCAATAGAGCTCCTCCAGGTGCGGGTAGCCGGAGTGGACGAACTCCTCGATCCCGGCCTCGGCGTACTCCTCGATCAGCGCCCCGACCTCGGCGTGGGAGCCGACCAGCGCGGTGCCGGCGCCGCCGCGGCCGAGGCCGACCCCGGCCCAGAGGTTGGGATAGACCTCGAGGCCCTCGCGCGAGCCCCCGTGCAGGTCGAGCATCCGCCGCTGGCCCTCCGACTGCGACCGGCGCAGCCGCGCCTGGACCTGGGCGATCGTCGCCGCCGGGACCGAGTCGAGCAGCCGCTCGGCCTGCGCCCAGGCGGACGCCGCGTCGTCGCGGGAGATCGTGTGGAGCCGGATGCCGAAGCGCACCTCGCGCCCGCGGTCGGCCGCCGCCGCGCGCACCCGCTCGATCTTCTCGGCGACCGCGGCGGGCGGCTCGCCCCAGGTCAGGTAGACGTCGACGTGCCCCGCCGCCACCTCGATCCCGGCGGGCGAGGAGCCGCCGAAGTAGATCTCCGGCCGCGGATCGGGGAGGCGGTGGATCGTCGCCCCCTCGACCCGCAGGTGCTCGCCCGCGTAGTCGACGGTCTCGCCGTCCCACAGCCGGCGCACGATCTCGAGGAACTCGCCGGTCCGCCGGTAGCGCTCCTCCTTCCCGAGGAAGTCGCCGAAGGCGCGCTGTTCGTCGCCGTCGCCGCCGGTCACCACGTTGAGCAGCAGGCGCCCGCCCGAGTGCCACTGGAAGGTCGCCGCCATCTGCGCGGCCAGGGTCGGCGCCATCAGCCCGGGCCGGAAGGCGACCAGGAACTTCAGCCGCTCCGAGGTCTCGGACAGCATCGCCGTCACCACCCAGGCGTCGTCGCACCAGCCCCCGGTCGGGGTCAGCGCCGCCTCGAAGCCGAGGTCCTCGGCCGCGGTCGCGACCCGCGAGAGGTAGCCGATCGAGGCCTCGCGCAGGCCCCCGGCGACCCCGGCGGGGGGCGCGTCACCGGTCTCGATCAGGCCGCGCCCGTCGCCCTGCGTGGGCAGGAACCAGTGGAAGCGCAGCGCCGTCATGCGGCGGCCCCGGCGAGGCTCCTGCCGAGCCGACGGTACGAGGCGCCCGGGTGGCTCTCGGGCAGCCGCGGCCCGGCGCCGAAGAGCTTCTCCCGCAGCGTCCCCGGCGCGTACTCGGTAGGCGCGACGCCGCGGCGCTGCAGCTCCGGGATCAGGTGCTCGACCAGGTCGACGAAGGTCCCCGGCGTGATCGCGTAGGCGAGGTTGAAGCCGTCGACGTCGGAATAATCGATCCACTCCTGCATGTGGTCGGCGACTTCGGCGGCGGAGCCGACGGTGCGCGGGCCGAGGCCGCCGATCCCGCCCCAGCGGGCGATGTCGCGGACGGTCCACTCGCCGCCGTGCGGGTCGGCCTGCTGGAAGGCGGCGACGGCGGAGTGGATCGCGTTCGACTCGACCTCGCCGATCGGGTCGTCGAGGTCGTAGCGGGAGAGGTCGACGCCCATCCAGCCGGAGAAGAGGGTGAGCGCGGCCTCGTCGTCGGCGTAGCGCTCGAGCTCGTCGTGCTTGGCCCAGGCCTTCTCCTTGGTCTCGTCGACGATCGCCGTCAGCAGGTTGTAGATGCGGGCGTCGTAGGGGTCGCGGCCGACCTCGACCATGCGCCGGCGGATGTCGCCGACGACCTCCTTGAGGATCTCCTTGGTCGGCGCGGCGGTGAAGATCGCCTCGGCGTGCTCGGCGGCGAACTGGCGACCGCGGTTCGAGGCGCCCGCCTGGTAGATCACCGGCGAGCGCTGCGGCGAGGGCTCGCAGAGGTGGATCCCGGGGACCTTGAAGAACTCGCCCTCGTGGCCGATCCCGTGCACCTTGGCCGGGTCGGTGAAGATGCCGGCGGCGCGGTCGCGCACCACGGCGTCGTCCTCCCAACTGCCCTCCCAGAGCTTGTAGCAGACCTCCAGGTACTCGTCGGCGACGTCGTAGCGGTTGTCGTGGTTGCGCTGATCGGCCTCGCCCATGTTCTCGGCACCGCTCTTCAGGTAGGAGGTGACGACGTTCCAGCCGACGCGGCCGTCGGTGAGGTGGTCGAGCGTCGACATCCGGCGGGCGAACGGGTAGGGATGCTCGAAGGAGATCGAGGCGGTGAGGCCGAAGCCGAGCCCCTCGGTGACCGCGGCCATCGCCGAGACCAGCATCGCCGGGTCGTTGACCGGCACCTGGGTGGCGTGGCGGACCGTCGCGTCGCGATTGCCGCCGTAGACGTCGTAGATGCCGAGCACGTCGGCGATGAACAGTCCGTCGAAGCGCCCCCGCTCCAGCAGCTGGGCGAGGTCGGTCCAGTAGGAGAGCTTGCGATAGTCCCAGGCCCGGTCATCAGGATGCCGCCAGAGCCCCGGGGACTGGTGGGCGACGCAGTTCATGTCGAAGGCGTTGAGGCGGATCGGTCGGGGCATGTGACTGGGCTCTTCCTTGCTGGTCGTTCGGGGCGGTAGACGGCGACGGGCCTCGGGACAACTTCGGGTCAGGTCGGGAGTCGCGGCCGGGAGTCGGGGCGACTTCGGGTCGGATGAGGGTCGGGGCCGGGGGTCGGGTGGGCGTCGGGGCCGGGGGTCGGGTGGGCGTCGGGGCCGGGGGTCGGGTGGGCGTCGGGGCCGGGGGTCGGGGCCGG
>DATJUK010000244.1:0-12844 GCA_035502495.1 Solirubrobacterales bacterium | reverse complement strand
GCGAGGAGATCGTCACCGCGCCGGTCGGCGCGCTGATCGCCGGCCTGACCGTCTGTTACGACCTCCGCTTCCCCGAGCTGCACCGGATCCTCGCCGTCCGCGGCGCCCGCCTGATCACCGTCCCGGCCGCCTTCACCGCCGCCACCGGCCGCGACCACTGGGAGGTCCTGCTGCGCGCCCGGGCGATCGAGAACGCGGTCTTCGTCCTCGCCCCCGGCCAGGTGGGCAAGGCCGCGCCGCACTTCGACAGCTACGGTCGCTCCGCGATCGTCGATCCCTGGGGCGTCGTCCTCGCCACCGCCCCCGACGAGGAGTGCTTCGTCGCCGCCGACCTCGATCTCGCCGCCCAGGAGCGGGTCCGCGAGGCGCTCCCGGCGCTCGCCAATCGCCGCCCGCGCGCCTACGCCTGGCCCGACCCTCCCACGCCCGCCACCGACGCGTCAGCCGCGCTCCACGCCGCCCCCGATCACGAGGCGGCCCGCTGATGGAGCGCTCCGTCCAGCAGCGCTCCGGCGCCGTCGACAAACGCCGGCAGATCCTCGACGCCGCCGTCACCGTCTTCGCCCGCCAGGGCTTCCACGCCACCCGCGTCTCCGACATCGCCGACGAGGCGGGGGTCGCCTACGGCCTCGTCTACCACTACTTCAACTCCAAGGACCAGGTCCTGAACGAACTGTTCCTGGAGCGCTGGTCGCTCCTCCTCGCCGCGATCGAGGAGGCCGAACGGACCGAGGGCTCCCACCGCGACAAGCTCGCCGCGGTGGCGGGCTTCATCTTCGAGTCCTATCGCCATGACCCGGAGCTGATGAAGGTGATCATCGTCGAGGTGACCCGCGCCGCGAACTCCTTCGGCCGCACCCACCTGGAGGAGATCCGCCGTGCCTACGAAGGGATCGCGAAGATCGTCGCCGACGGCCAGGCGGCGGGCGAGTTCCGCTCCGACATCGCCCCGCGCTTCGCCGCCCAAGCCTTCTACGGCGCGGTCGAGCAGCTCCTCACCGAGTGGATCTTCGATGACGCGCCACCCGCCGAGGATCGCTTCGACGAAGCAAGAAACCTTCTCGTGACGACTATCTGCGACGGGCTCGAGCCGCGCTGACTAGGGTTTATCCCTCACCTACAAAGGGGAAAGGCGAGCAGTGGACAACGAGTTGGTGAAGAGGCTGGTCTGGAGCGGGCTGCTGGCGGCGACCGGAGCGCTTGCGAGTATCGCCGCCGCGCGGATCGCCACCGTCGTCTTCCGTCGCATCTACGGTGAAGACCCGCCGGAGTAAGGGGAGATCGATGCCTGACAGTCAGACGCCACCGAATTCGCAGTCGACCGCCGGCCCGACGGGGGCAACCTCGACTGGCCCGGCGACGCCGCCCCCGGTGCCGCCGCCGAGCGGCCCCCAGGACGAGCGCAAACTCGGCGAGCTCGTCTTCGACGTCACCGAAGGCGTCTCCGGCCTCGTCCGCGAGGAGATCCAGCTCGCCAAGGCCGAGGTCTCCGAGAAGGCGGGCAAGATCGCCCGCGGCGCGGTGGTCGGGATCTCCGCCGGGGTCTTCGCCTTCCTGGCGCTGATCCTGGTGATGGAGGGGATCGCCTGGCTCCTGAACGAAGAGGTCTTCGACGGCAAGACGTGGCCCGGCTTCTTCATCGAGGCCGCCGTCTTCCTGCTGATCGCCGCGCTCGCCGCGCTGATCGCCTACAAAGCGGTGAAGGCGGGCTCGCCGCCGCTGCCCGAACAGGCGATCGAAGAGGCGAAGCTGACCAAAGAGATGCTCACCAAGGAGGACAAATGAGCGTCGACCCCAAAGCGGGGCCTCCCTCGACCGCCGGTCAGCCCGGCCGCTCGGCGGCGGAGATCCGCCGCGACATCGACATCCAGCGCCAGCAGCTGGGGACGAACGTCGAAGCGCTGCGCAGCAAGGTCACCGAGGTGACCGACTGGCGCGCCCAGGTCGAGGAGCACAAACAGCAGCTGATCATCGGCGCCGCCGCCGTCGGGTTCCTGATCGGGATCAAATTGATGCGCGGCCGCCGCAAGCGCAAGCGCGCCGCGTTCTGAGCGCGGGTGTGGAGCGCAACCGTCGCTATGCGGCGGTAAGGCTCCGCGCGTGCGTCAGTCGCTCGCGGCAGCGGCCAAGGCCCGGACCGTCGTGGCGATGAGCTCGCGCGCCTCACGCGGCGCCACCAGCCCGTCCGCGCCGACGTCGTCGCGGGCCAGCGGCAGCCGCAGGCAAGCGTCCTCGACGATGCGCGCGCCGGTGTAGCCGAGCACCTTGCGGAGGCTGTCGTGGGCGTCGGCGCCGCCGCTCGGGGCCGCCGCCCCGGCGACGTTGATCCAGGCGACCGGCATCCCGTAGGTCTGGCCGCCGCCGACCGTCCAGTCGAGCAGGTTCTTGAACGAACCCGGCAGCGCCCCGGCGTACTCGGGCGTGCTCAGCAGCAGCGCGTCGGCCGCCGCGAGCGCCGCCCGCAGCGCCGCCACCTCGGGGTCGAGCCCCATCCCGTCGGCCGGATCGTCGTCGGGATTGAAGTGGGGGAGGCGGCCCATCCCGTCGTGGATCGCGGCCTCGACCCCGGCCGGGGCCAGCGCCGCCGCCGTCCGCAGCGTCGCCGAGTTGGTCGAGCCGCCGCGCAGGCTGCCCGAGATCAGCAGCAGCTTGGTCACGCGGGCGCGCTCAGCCCGCGTCGAGGATCGACCAGGGGATCGCGCCGATCCCGATCAGGCCCGGCCCGACGTGGGCGCCGATCACCGGCCCGATCTCGGAGATGAAGGCCGGCCCGCCGCCGAAGATCTCCTGGCAGTCGGCGGCCAGCACCTCGGCCGTCTCGGGGTCCTGGATGTGCTGGACGACCCAGGCGTCGGCGCCCGATTCGTGCAGCTGGCGGGCGTAGCCGCGCAGCCGCTCCAGCGAGCGCGATCGCGTCCGCACCCGTTCCACCGGGGCGATCTCGCGGTCGATCGTGAGGATCGGCTTGATCTTCAGCGCGCCGCCGATCCAGGCGCTGGCGCCGCCGATCCGACCGCCCTTGCGCAGGTACTCGAGCGTGTCGACGGCGAACCACATCTTCAGCGTCTCGCGCACCTGCCGGGCCCGCGCCAGCGCCTCCTCGGGCCCGCCGCCCGCCTCGATCGCCGCCGCGGCGGCCAGAACGCAGAGCCCGGTCGCCCCGCAGGCCATTTCGGAGTCGTAGAGGTGGACCCGCTCGCCGCCCTGCCCTTCGTCGAGCAGCCGCTGCCGCGCCTGGTTCGCCGCCTCGTAGGTGCCCGAGATCGCCGAGGAGATGTGGATCGAGACGATCTGCCTGCCCTGCTCGAGCAGCGGCTGCCAGACCGCGATGAAGTCGCCGACCGAGGGCTGCGAGGTGGTCGCGCCGCCGCTCGACTGGCGCAGCCGGCTGTAGAAGTCGTCGTAGTCGGTGATCTCCGTCTCGCGCTGCTGGTCGCCGTCGATCGACACGTAGAGGCTGACGACGCCGATCCCCTTCGCGGCGATGATGTCGGCGGGCAGGTACTGGCTGCTGTCGCAGGTAACTGCGGTCTCGGTGCTGGTGGTCACCGGCGCGAATACTGCCAAACGTCGTAGTTTGAGGTCCATGAGCGAGATCGATCCGGCCAAGCAGGCCTACGAAACCTTCGCCGGCGTCTATGACGAGTTCAACAGCGCCAACGACTACGAGATGTGGTTCGGGGCGCTGCTGCCGCCGCTGGAGGCGCTCGGGCTGCGCCGCGGGGCGCTGCTCGACGTCGGCTGCGGGACCGGCCGCGCGATCGCCCCGATGCTGCGCCGTGGCTGGACGGTCACCGCCTGCGACATCTCCGCCGCGATGGTCGAGAAGGCGCGGGAGAAATTCCCCGACGGCGTGACCTTCGACGTCCGCGACATGCGCGAGCTGCCGGTCTACGGGAGCTTCGAGCTGGTCTGGGCGCTGAACGATCCGGTCAACTACCTGCTCGGCGACGACGACCTCGACGCCGCCCTTACCGCGATGGCCGCGAACCTCGCCGCCGACGGCCTGCTGGTCTTCGACACCAACACCCGACGCCTCTTCGGCGAGCTCTTCGGCGGCGCCGACGACGAGGACATGAACGACGACTCCCGCTGGAAGTGGGAGGGACGCGGCGGCGACGGGACCCTCTTCGAGGCCCGGATCTCCGGCGAGCGGATCGAGCCGCACCTCCACCGCGAGCGCCACCGCTCGGTCGAGGAGGTCCAGGCGGCGATGCGCGCCGCCGGCCTCACGCCCCTGGCGGCGATGGGCCAGAGCGAGTCGGAGGCAGGCCTCGCCCTGGTCGACGACTGGGACGAGGACCGCGACCACAAGATCATCCACGTCGCCCGCCACGCCTGACCGACTCCTCGCCCCGCTACACTTTGTGAAGTGACCGAGACGACCAACGCAATCACCCTCTCCGACAAAGCCGTAGCCAAGATCGGCGAGCTGCTGGCGGGGCAGGAGGGCAACGACCAGGCGCTGCGCGTCGCCGTCCGCGGCGGCGGCTGCTCGGGCTTCCAGTACGCGCTCGCCTTCGACCAGGCCAAGGAGGACGACCACGTCTTCACCGTCGACGGCGTCTCCGTCGTCGTCGACAAGGTCTCGATGCAGTTCGTCTTCGGGTCCGAGGTCGACTACGTCGAAGGCCTCCAGGGCGCCGGCTTCCAGGTCAACAACCCGAACGTCGTCGCCGCCTGTGGGTGTGGTTCGTCTTTCCAGGTGAAAGACGACGCCCCCGCGGTCGCCTAGACCAAGCATTTCGGCGTCCTCGGCAGTTCGCCTTCGGGTCACGCACCGGAGTACGCTCCCCGCGGCTCTCTCCCTGCGTCCTGCCTGGTCTTCTAGGCGGCCACGGGTTCGCGGGCGGTCTTATTCGATCTGCAGCGGCGGGCTCTGCGCCGGGAGATCGGTCGCGGCGGGCGCCGCGGCTACCGTCTCCGGCTGCTCGATGCCGAGGGCCTCGCCGAGCTCGCCGGCTTCGAACATCTCCTGCACGATGTCGGCGCCGCCGAGCAGCTCGCCGTTGACGTAGAGCTGCGGGAAGGTCTGCCAGTCGGCGATCTCGGTGGTCACTTCGCGCAGCGGCTGCAGCGCGGGGAGGACGTCGATCGCGCCGTACTCGGCGTCCATCGAGTCGAGGATCTGCACGACGCGCATCGAGAAGCCGCAGCGCGGCGCATCCGGCGTGCCTTTCATGAAGAGCAGCACGGGGTTGGCTGCGATCAACTCTTCGACTTTGGACTTCAGCTCTTGGTCGGCCATACGCACAGGGTAGCCAAGCGCCGGCGCGGGCCTCAAAAGTGGTGGAGGAGGAGCGTGATCACCATGCCCAGCATCGCGGCGAGGACCGCGAGCATCGCGGCGATGAGGCCGCCTCCGACCACGATCATGCTGTGCTGGAGCTTGTCGATGCGGTCGTTCAGTCGGTCGAAGCCTGCGTCCATCTTCGCGTCGAGGCGGGTGACGCCCGCGTCCACCTTCCCGTCGAGGCGAGTCACGCCCGCGTCCACCTTCGCGTCGAGGCGAGTCACCTTCTCGTCGATGCCGGCGACGATTTCTTTCAAGTCGTCGAGGCGGGAATCGGTCCAGGTTGCTCGCGCTGCCTCCATGGAAGGAAGCGTAGAGGGAAAAAGCGCAAAAGTGGTGCGCGTAAGTGTAACTTTTGGCTCTGCGCTGCGGAACCGGTGGGGCCGCGCGAACCGGTCAGGACGGCTGGGTCTTCACCGACAGCGCGTGCACCGTGCCGTCGTCGAAGCGCGGTTTCACCGCCGCCTTCACCAGCCGGTGCTGGTCGATCCGCGAGAGGCCCTCGAACTGGGGTGCGGTGACCACGGCGCGCAGGTGCTGGCCGCCGCCGTCTTCGTCGGACACCTCGACCGCGGCGCCCGGCAGTGCCGCCTCGATCATCGCCCGCAGCTCGTCGAGATCGACCGCCATCGCGCTCAGCCGACCCCCTCGCCGACCGTGTCGAGCATCTCCTCGACGCGGACGAACTTGACCCGGGGACGGCCGTGGGGCTCGCCGCGGCCGACCTCGGCCTCGTCGATCGCCTGCCAGTCCTCGAAGGAGACGTAGCGGACGCCCTTCTCGGCGAGCAGCCGCTCGATCGCCTCCGGCGAGGGGTCGGCCGGCTCCAGCAGCGTCTGCGACGCGACGTCGGCGAGCAGGTGCCGCACCGTCTCCAGGGCGTCCTTCTTGTTCGTGCCGATCACCCCCGAGGGCCCGCGCTTGATCCAGCCCGCGGTGTAGTGGCCGACCTTGTGGCCCGCGTCGTGGGAGTCGAGCACGCGGCCGCCCTCGTTCAGGATCAGGCCGCGCCTGGTGTCGAAGGGGACGCCCTCGATCGGCACGCCGGTGTAGCCGACCGAGCGCAGGACGAGGCCGCACCCGAGCTCCTCGCGGGCGCCGGTGTCCCTGGCCACCAGCCGCCCTCCCTCCTCGACCAGTTCGTTCTTGCCGATCACGATCGATTCGACCTTGCCCTCGCCCTTGATCTCGACCGGGCTGGCGAGGAAGCGCAGCACGATCCGCCGGGCCTTCCCCTCCGGCGTGCGCCCCGAGAACTCCCGCAGGGTCTCGACGTTGACCCGGGTCGTCTTGTCGACCTCCTCGGATCCGAGCAAGGCGGCGCTCGCCGGATCGAGCTCCATCTCGGCCGGATCGACGATCACGTCGGCGTCCTCCATCACCCCGAGCTCCTTGATCTCCGGGTTGGTGAAGGCGGCCTGGACGGGGCCGCGCCGCCCCAGCACGACGATCTCCTCGACCCCCTTGCGGTCGAGCATCTCGATCGCGTGGTCGGCGGTGTCGGTCCGGCGCAGCTCGTGGTCGGTCAGCGCCAGCATCCGGGCGACGTCCATCGCCACGTTGCCGTTGCCGATCACCACCGCGCGCCGGGCCGAGAGGTCGAAGTCCTCGTCGGCGTAGTCGGGGTGGGCGTTGTACCAGCCGACGAAGGCGGTGGCGGCGTGGGAGCCGGGCAGATCCTCGCCGGGCACCCCGAGCGCCCGGTCGGTCTCGCAGCCGACCGTGAAGACGATCGCGTGGTAGAGCCCTTCCAGCTCCTCGACCTCGACGTCCGAGCCGATCTTCACGTTGCCGAAGAAGCGGAAGCCCTCGCGGGCCGCGGTCTTCTCGTACACCCGGATGACCGACTTGATCTTCGGATGGTCGGGGGCGACGCCGCCGCGGACCAGCCCGAAGGGGGTGGGGAGGCGGTCGAAGAGGTCGACCTGGGCGTGGACGTCGCCGTCCTTGAGGATGTGCTCGGCGGCGTAGAAACCGGACGGGCCGGCGCCGACGACGGCGACGCGGAGCGGATTCTCAGGGGTACCGATCTTGGGCATTTCTCTCAGCGATTCCTTCTTGGACGTGGACGCGGAAGGATAGGCCGGCGCCGCGCCGCCGACCCCGACGGCTCAGGACGCGGCCGGTGCCGCGGTCGCGCTGTGGACGCCGTCGAGGGCGTCGAGGGCGCGACCCACCGACATCGAGACGCAGGTGAAGATCGGCGTCTCCAGCTCGGTGTACTCGCTCGACTCGGTAGGCCGCAGCTCGTTGACCAGTTCGAGGAATTCGCCGGGGTCGTCGCCCTCGAAGCAGACGACGAACTCCTGGTCGTCGATCCCGTACGAGTAGGTGGTGTTGATCGTGATCTCCGGGTAGCGGCGGCCGACCTCGATGTGGCTTTTCATGATCCGGCCGCGCTCGGCGGGCTCCAGCCCGTACCAGCGGCGCTGCTTCACCATCGGATAGAGGAAGAGGTACTTGCGCTCCGAGACGCAGATCTCCGGGCGCGCCACCTCCTCCGAATACGGCGACACTTTCGTCATCGAGAGGAACGAGTAGGGCGTCTCGCACCACTTCGCCAGCCCCGACTGCCCGAGCACCACGTGGAAGGTGTGGATATCGTCGAGATTGGCGCTCTGGCTGAGCAGCACCAGGTCGACATCGCCGCGCGTTCCTATGGTTGAGTAGGCGCGCAGCGACCGGTCGATGCCGAAGTCCTCGCAGGCGGCGAGGAACTCCTGCTTGTCGGCGGCGCGCAGGTCGGCGTCGCGACGGCGCCAGGCGGGGTCAACCTTGAAGAAACTGAACTTGGCGAAAGTGCGGTCGGCGGGCATCGCCTTGACGATAGCGCTGTGGCTGCTTCTGGCCGCGCCAGGGGCGAGCGCCGCCGGCTCGCCGCTGGCGCGGCGCGGACCGGTGGTCGACCTGGTCCAGGTCCCGGCGACGACGAGCGTCGGCGAACTGGCCCGGGCGGGCTTCTCGCCGGGCCTGATGAGCGCCGGGCTCGGGACCGTGACCCCGGACCAGACCTACCTCGACATCGGGGCCGGGAACCGCGCCTTCAACTCGCTCTACGACCGCGAGCTGCCGCCGCTGCCGCCGCGAAGGCCGCGCCGTTGCCCGGCCTGGTTCGAGGAAGCGGTGAGCCGCGCCGAATCGGCGCCCGACGAAATCGAGCCGGGACTGCTGGTCGCCGCGCTGCGGGAAGCGGGCATCGGGGTCGCGGGCGGCGGGCCGACGGCCTGTCCGCTCGGGATCACCCGGCTCGCGGAAGCCGACGTCGCCGACGCCGGGCAGGCCGAGCGGGGCGTCTTCACGGTCCTCGACGCCTCGCTCGCCGGCGCCGCCGAACTGGCGCGGCCGGGAGGCCCGCGGCGGCTGGTGATCGCGATCGCCGCGCCGACCGGCAGCGGCGACGACCCGGTCCCGCTCGGCCTCGCCGGCCCCGGCTTCGACGGCGACCTCACCTCCGACACCACGCGCACGAACGGCTACGTCACCTCGACCGACATCGCGCCGACGATCCTCGCGCGCTTCGGCCTCGCCGTCCCCACGCAGATGTCGGGACAGCCGATCCGCACCGAAGGCTCGATCGACCCGGCAGGGATCGAATCCCGCGGCGCCCGGATGGCGGTGGTCTCACACCGGCGCGGTCCGGTGATCGGGTTCAGCCTGCTCGCCTGGGTGCTCGCGGCACTGCTTCTGGCGGCGCTCTCGCGCGGCGCGTTCGCCCCGCTCGCGGCGCGCCTGCTCGGCCTCGCGGTCGTCTACCTGCCGCTCCTGCTGCTGGCGGGCCCGGCGCTCGAACCTACCGAGTACCCCGAAATGCTCCTGCTGATGATCGCCGCGCCGGCGCTCGCCGCGCTCACCTTGGCGGTCCTCCACGACTACCGGGCGCTCGCCGTCGCCGCCGCGCTCACGGTCGGCGCCTACGCGATCGACGCGATCGCCGGCTCGCCGCTCAGCGCCCTCTCGCTGCTCGGTCCCAACCCGGGGCTCGGGGTGCGCTTCTACGGGATCGGCAACGAGCTCGAGGCGCTGCTCGCGGTCTTGATCGTCGGCGGCACCGGCGCCGGGCTGGCGGGGTTCGCCCCGCGCCTCTCGCCGCCCCGCTGCGCCGCCGCCTTCCTCGCCATCGGCCTCGTCCTCGCCGCGATCTTCGCCTCCGGCGAGTTCGGCGCCGACGTCGGCGCGGCGATCGTCTTCCCGTCCGGGGCCGCGGCCGCCGCGGTCGCCGTCGCCCGCGGTCGCCGCCGCCTGCTCGTCCTGGTGGTCGCGATCCCGCTCGCCGTCGTCGGCCTACTCGCCCTCGCCGACCTCCTCACCGGCGCCAACTCCCACTTCACCCGCTCGGTGCTCGACGCGGGCGGCCTGCACTCGCTCGGCGACGTCGCCCAGCGCCGGCTCGAGCTCTCCGCCCACAGCTTCACCCGGCCGGTGCTGCTCGCCGCCCTGCCGATCGTCGCCGCGCTGGCGCTCCTCGCCTGGTGGAGGCGCGATCGGCTCGGCGCCTGGGTCGAGGACGCCCCGGCCATGCGCGCGGCCCTGATCGGGGCCGTCGTCGCCACCGTCGTCGGCACCCTGGCAAACGACTCCGGCGCGCTGCTCCTGGAGATCGGCGCCTCCTACCTGCTGGTGCTGGTCGGCTGGGCCTGGGCGCAGGGCCGCGAAGCGCCTTCGGAAAGCCGCTCCGGAGGCAGGGAAGCCGCTCCGTAACGCGTAAACCTCACCCAGGAACGTAATCGTCTCCGGAGGAGCGGGTAGAGGTTCCCGTGCAGGCCGTCCGATCAACTACCCTTAGACGCTCGTGCGCATAGGTCTTGTCTCGCCATATTCCTGGTCTTTCCAAGGGGGCGTGAACCGGCACGTCGAAGCGCTCGCCGAGGAGTTCCTGGGCAGGGGCCACGATGTCCGCGTCCTCGCACCGGTCGATCCGCCCGGTCTGCTCAGCCGTGCCACCCACCGGGCGCCGCCGCAGGAGCTCGAGCTGCCGGACTACCTGGTGCCGCTGGGACGCTCCGTCGGCTTCGGCGCCAACGGGGCCGTCTCCAACCTGGGGGTGACGCCGGTCGCCGGCTACGCCCGTCCCCGTCGCGAGGTCCGCGCCGGTGACTTCGACGTCATCCACGTGCACGAGCCGCTCGCGCCGCTGGTCGGTTGGAACGCGGTGCTCGGCGCCCGCACCCCGGTGGTCGGCACCTTCCACGCCTACTCGACCAAGCCGTTCCCCAACTACGCAGCCAGCGCCTTCGGCGCCCGCCGCATGTTCAACCGCCTGGCGGCCCGGATCGCCGTCTCCGAGGCGGCCGCCTGGACCGGCCAGCGCTGGTTCGGGGGCGAGTACACGATCATCCCCAACGGCGTCGACGTCGACGGCCCGCCGAAGGGGCTGAAGGAGCCGGGGGAGGAGCTGAAGATCCTCTTCGTCGGCCGGCCGGAGGAGCGCAAGGGGCTGCCGATCCTGCTCACCGCCTTCAACGCGCTGGTCGAGCACGTGCCCTCGCGGCTGACCGTGATCGGCGCCGGCGAGGAGGACATCAAGCGCTGGCTCACCGACCCCGAGCTGCTCGGCTCGATCGACATCCGCGGCCGCGTCTCCGAAGCGGAGCTGTGGTCCGAACTGCACGCCGCCGACGTGCTCTGCGCCCCTTCGCTCTCCGGCGAGAGCTTCGGCATGGTCCTGACCGAGGCCTTCGCCGCCGGGACCCCGGTGATCGCCTCCGGGATCGCCGGCTACAGCGACGTCGTCACCGACGGCGTCGACGGCCTCCTGGTCCCGCCCGGCGACCC
This sequence comes from Solirubrobacterales bacterium, assembly GCA_035502495.1. GTDB lineage: Bacteria > Actinomycetota > Thermoleophilia > Solirubrobacterales > 70-9 > VAYN01. The sequence goes on along the minus strand of DATJUK010000244.1, from coordinate 1,779 downwards.
GCAGCGCCTGGCCGAGGAGCTGCAGCGCGTCCATCACGAGCCCGAGCGGCTCGCGGCGATGGGCGCCGCCGCCCGCCGCAGCGCCAAGCGCTACGCCTGGCCGCGGATCGCGGATCAGGTGACCACCGTCTACGAGCGCGCGATGGCCGTCCCGCAGCCCGCCGGCGCCACCGCCCGCGCCGCCCACTGGATGGGCCTGCGCCCGGCCGACGGCAACCCGCCGATCCCGCCGCAGAAGCTGCCTTCGCTCGATCCCGCGCCTGCCGAGACCGGCAGTCGCCGCCGCCGCGTCGCCCGCCGCCTGGGACTTGGCTTCGCCGGCGCGCTCGGCGCGTTCCTCACCTGGGAGGCGCTGAAGCGGATCGGCGTCGACGAAGTCGCCGAAAGCATCGTCCGCTCCAACTTCACCCTGGTCATCGTCGCCTTCGCCCTGATGTCGATCTCGATGTTCTTCCGCGCCGCGTCCTGGTACTGGATCGCGCGTGCCGCGCTGCCGGGTCGTCCGGTCCGTCGCCGTGACGTCACCTCGGCGACGATGATCGGCGTCCTGATGTCGGCGACCCTGCCGGCCCGCCTCGGCGAGCCCGCCAGGGCGCTCGCGCTCGCCCGGCGCACCGGCCGCATGCGGGAGACCTTCCCGGTGCTGCTCGGCACCCTGGTCTCGCAGACGTTGCTGAACCTGGTCGCGCTGGCGCTGCTCGGGGTGATCATCGTCTCGACCACGCCGCTCTTCCACTCCGGCACCAAGCAGCTCTTCGCCTTCAGCCTCGTGCCGCTGATCCTGCTCGTCGTCGTCCTGGTCGCCCCGGTGGTCATGCGGCAGACCGGCAACGGCCGCATCGCCCGGATCGGCGCTGCCGCCCACCGGGCGATGGTCCAGGTCCGCGCCGGCCTCAAAATCTTCCGCGACCCGCGCGAGGGAGCGGCGGCCGCGGCCGCCCAGCTCGGCGCCTGGGCGGTCCAGCTCTCCGCCTGCTGGGTGCTCCTCTACGCGCTCGGCCTCGACGGCCGGGCCGGGATCGGCGCCGCCGCCGCGGTCCTCTTCGCGGTCAACGTCACCGCGGTGGTCCCGGCGACCCCGTCGAACATCGGCGTCTTCCAGCTGGCCGTGATCAGCGTCCTCCACACCGGCTTCGGCGTCAGCACCGCCGATGCTCTCGCCTACGGCGTGATCCTGCAGGGCGTCGAGATCGCCACCGCGGTGGCCCTCGGCCTGCCCGCCCTGGTCCGCGAGGGCCTCACCTGGAGCGACCTGCGCGTGCAGGCGATCTCCACCGCCCCGGTGCACCTGGACCCGCACCCACGCCCGCGCCGCTCGAAGCGCGATCGCAGCACCAGCAGCGTCGCCTGAGCCGCGCAGCCGGAGCGGGCCGACGACGGCTGGATGGCCCCGTCGCCGGCCAGCGCCTCCCGGCGTGCGAGGGGAGCCGGCCTGGGTTCGGTGGCGACACCCCTTCACGAGCCATCCTAGCTCAATACAAAAGAGTTTTTTATGGCTCAGCAATCGTTGTGCGAACGGCACCCAGCAGCTCGCCGGGGCCTCCAGGCCCCCCGCAGTCCGACGCCGGGGCCCAGATTCGTCCGCCAGCGGCAGGCGACCGCAAGCGCCGCGTCCGCCCCGTCGCCGAACTCACGGGGGGTGGGCCGGGTCCGCGGCCGGGGTGGGTGGGGACGGCGCACTTCGCGACCCGGGCGACGGGACGGCATGCTCCGGTGCCCGGGCGGCCGGGGACCGGCGTCCCGGGCGTCTCGTGGCGGCCCGGGCAGGCTGTGGCCGCC
>DATJUK010000243.1:0-14547 GCA_035502495.1 Solirubrobacterales bacterium | reverse complement strand
CGATAAGTGCGAACTCACCGCGCGGGGGGGTGGGGGAGTGGCGGCCTCCTAGGCCGGCTTCGCCAGGCTGAGGGCGTAGTCCTCGCCCGGGTCGGTGAACCAGTCGGCCATCTTCAGGCCGGTGCCGGCGTAGGACTCCTCCAGGCGCGGACGGGTGAACTTGGTCGAGATCTCGGTCCGCATCACCTCGCCCTCCTCGAAGTGGACGGTCAGGTCGAGGGCGTCGAGGTGGACCTCCTGGGCGGCGAGCGCACGCAGGCCGATGTCGATCCACTCGTGCCGGGCGTCGAAGCGGGCGACGTGGGAGAAGGCGTCGAGGTCGAAGTCCCCGCCCAGCTCCCGGTTCAGCACGGAGAGGACGTTCTTGTTGAATTCCGCCGTGACCCCGGCCGGGTCGTCGTAGGCGAGCTCCAGCCGGGCGACGTCCTTGACCAGGTCGGTGCCGAGCAGCAGGTGGTCGTCGGGGTCGAGCAGGCCGGCGATGCGACCGAGGAAGGCGGCGCGCTCGTCCGGGTAGAGGTTGCCGATCGTGCCGCCGAGGAAGGCGATCAGCCGCGGCCCGGCCTCGCTCGTGGTGGGGGTGCGCTCGAGGTGGGCCTCGAAGTCGCAGACCAGCCCGTGGACGTCGAGCCCGGGGTACTCCTCGACCAGCGCGGCGGCGGTTTCGCGGGTGATCTCCTCGGAGATGTCGACCGGGACGTAGGTCCTCAAGGTGCCCGCGTCGCGCATCGCGTCGAGCAGGTGGCGGGTCTTCGAGGCCGAGCCGGAGCCGAGCTCGATCAGCGTCGCCGGGTTGCCCGCGGCGGCGACGATCTCGGCCCCGCGCTCGACCAGGATCTGGCGCTCGCGCCGGGTCGGGTAATACTCCTCCAGCTCGGTGATCGCCTCGAAGAGCTGCGAGCCGCGCTCGTCGTAGAAGTACTTCGGCGAGAGCTCCTTCGGCGTCCGGGCGAGGCCCTCGCGCACGTCCCGCTCCATCGCCGCCGCCTGGTCGGCGGGCAGGTGGACGTCGATCGCGATCGTCATCGGGCGTCCTCGGCGAGGCGGAGGCCGGCGAAGATCTGGCGGCGCTGCGGCAGGTCCCAGTTGCGGAAGCTCGGCCGGGCGACGCGCGGGTGCGTCGCCCAGGAGGCGCCGCGCAGCACCTTGTACCCGTCGCCGAAGAACACACTCGAGTACTCCTCGTAGGGGAAGGCCGCGAAGCCGGGGTAGGCGCGGAAGTCCGAGGCGGTCCACTCCCAGGCGCCGCCGATGCCCTCCAGCCGCGGGCTCGCCGCCTCCCACTCGAACTCGCTGGGCAGGCGCCTGCCCGCCCAGCGCGCGTAGGCCTCGGCCTCGTGCCAGGAGATGTGGACGACGGGACGCATCGGGTCGACCGGCGCGCTCACGCCCATCGCCGTGCGCTCCCATCCTTCGCCCCGGCGCTCCCAGTACATCGGCGGCTCCGCCCCGGTCTGCCCCATGTACTCGACGTACGCGCCGTTGGTCACCGGGGTTCGATCGATCGCGAAGCTCGCCAGCTCGACCGCGTGCCGAGGGCGCTCGTTGTCGTAGGCGAAGCCGCGCGCCGGGGCGCCGATCTCATACGTGCCGCCTTCGACCAGGATCGTCCCGTCGCCGTCCTCGAGCCGGGCGGGCTCGAAGCGCTCGCGGTCGGCCTCGGCCGGCCGGTAGGGCACGTCGAGCATCTGCAGGAGCTGCAGCATCGTCTCCTGGTGCTGGAGCTCGTGGGCGACGAGCATCTCGTAGACGAACCCTTCGCGGAGCAACGGATCCTCGACCGCGGGCCCGAGCTCGACCTCGCCCAGCACCTCGAGCGTCCGCTCCCGCACCTCGCTCATGTAGGCCTGCAGCTCGGCGTCGTGGAGGATCGGCAGCTCGCCCCGTTCGCGGCGCGGGTTCTCGATCGCGTCGTAGTACTGGCCGAGGTCCCCGTGCAGCGGCAGCCGCCCGCCGACCGTCTGGACCAGCCAGAGCTCCTCGAAGTTGGCGATGTGACCGAGGTCCCAGGCGAGCGGGCTGAGCAGCTCCGAGAAGGTCCGGTTCAGCAGCTCGTCGCCGAGCGGCCTGATCAACGCGAGGGTGCGCTCGCGCGCCTCGGCGAGGTGCGCCGCGATCGACTGCCGGGTCGGACTGGACGTCACCTCGGTCGCGATGGACGAAGGGTACCCATCGCGATCGCCCGGGACCCGGGGAGTACCCAGGTAAGGCCCAGGAAGCGTGGAGGTTGCGCGCCTACCGTCGACCCAGGACAACGAACGAGGAGGGTGCGATGACCGGCGGAGGGATCGAGAGCGGCGCGACGAGACGGGGCGGGATGACGCGGCGGCGGGCGCTGGGCCTGGCCGGGGCGGCGGGAGCGGCCTACGTGGCGGGGCCGCTGCGGCCCCTCGGCGCGGGCGGCGACGCGGCGGCGCCGGCGGAGGCCGAGGCGGCGTCGAGCTGCGTGCTGGCGCCGGAAGTGACCGAAGGGCCCTACTGGGTCGACGTGCGCGAAAAGCGCTCCGACGTGGTCGCCGGCCAGTCCGGCGCCCCGCTCACCCTCGACCTCTACGTCTACCGCTCCGACGACAGCTGCGAACCCGAGCCGGGCGCGGTCGTCGACATCTGGCACTGCAACGCCTCCGGGCTCTACTCCGACGAGGCCGCCAACGGCACCAGCGGCCAGACCTGGCTGCGCGGCTACCAGGAAACCGACGCCGCCGGCCACGTCCGCTTCACCACGATCTACCCCGGCTGGTACGCGGGCCGCACCGTCCACATCCACGTCCGCGTGCGGACCTTCAGCGGCCCCTCGACCACCTACGACTTCACCACCCAGATCTTCTTCGCCGAAGAAGACTCGGCAGCGGTCTTCGCCACCAGCCCCTACGACTCGCGCAGCGGCCGCGACACCACCAACGCCGAGGACATGATCTACCAGCAGGAGGCGCGGGCGGGGAACGTCCTGATGCCGACCCTGAGCGGCAGCCCGTCGGCGGGCTACACGGGCACGGTGGGGATCGGGCTGAGCGGGCTGCCGGCGTCGAGCTCGAGCGGCTCGGGGTCGGGCTCCGGCGGCTCCTCGTCCTCCTCCGGCGACGCCAAGGTCGACGCCTCCCTGCTCTCCCGCCGCTTCATCCACGCCGGCGACCGGCGGGAGCTGCTGCTGGGACTGAGGGCGGGCGAGCGGATCGCCGCGGAAGCGAAGCTGATGCGCGGTGGCCGCGCGGTGGCCCACAAGAAGATCGCCGCCCTCGCCCCCGGCAGGCGCAACATGGCGGTGCCGATCGCCGCTGCCACCCCGGCGGGCGCCGCCCGACTGCGCCTCGAGCTGACCGATCGCGCCGGCAACTCCCACACGATCCACAGGCGGGTCCAGATCCCCGCCGGCTGAGCCGGCCGTTTGCTGAGTTGACCCCGCCGGGGTGGGGTCAACTCAGCAGACGTCAGCCGGTGCCCTCGGCCTCGGGATCGCGCCAGACCTCCTTCAGCCAGGGCGGGACGACGGCGAAGGTGGCGTGCGAGTGGGCGGCGATCGGCTCCAGCGGGATCAGGTGGACGCGGCGGCCGGGAGTGAAGCGGCTGCCGCGCGGGGCCCCGGCGGCATTGCCGGCATGGCTGCCCCCGGAGACGAGCAGGAGACCGGTCTCCGGACCCCAGCCGCCCGGGTGGCGGACGTCGAGATCCTCGGCGAGGTCCCGCAGGAAGCCGATGCCGGCGTCCGAGCCCCAGTCGAGGTCCTGCAGCGAGTAGTCGTAGCCGTCGTGGGACGAGGCGCGCTCGTCGACCGAGCCGTCGGGATCGATCCTGATGCCCACCGATTCCCAGTCGTCGCGGTGTTCGCCGAGGTCGCCGACGATCGGCAGCTCGCGCAGGGTCGCCGAGTCGGCAAAGTAGAGCCAGTACTGGATGTAGAGGCGCCCGGCGCGCCGCCCGGAGCAGTCGACCCCGGCCGCCTCGCTCGCCTCCCGCTCCCCCGCCCGACAGTCGACGACGTGGACGAACGCGGTCACCGGCAGGCGCTGGTCGGTGCGGTGGACGAGCCCGTCCTCGGGGGCGTCGCCGCACTCGGTCAGCCGACAGCGACGGTAGTCGACCGGGACCGCGCGCGAGCCCTCCTCGAAGCCGATCGTCGGCATGTGCCGGCGCACCAGCCGCCCGACCTCGTCGCCGTAGGTGGCGATCAGGAGCGGCTCGTCACCGCAGCCGTCGGCGAGCGCCGCCGCGCAGAGGATCCGCTGGGCGACCGAGCGCGCCAGCTCGGTCCCCGGCACCCGCGCCCCCGCCGCCACGGCTCCGACCAGCGCCAGCGCGACCAGGCAGACCAGCGCGACCCACTCCACCGTCCCCTGTCCTCGCTCCGAGCCCACCTGACCCCAAGTGCGTGGCGGGCGACATACTCCCCGGGGTGAGCGGCCGGCGGATCGGAAAACCTCGCTCGGAGCGAGCCGGGCGTCCGGCGCGGATCGCAGTCGTGGCGGTGGCGCTCCTCGGCCTCACCGTCGCGCTGCTCGCGCTCGGCGCCCCGGCCGGCGCGGCGAAGAAGAAGCCCAAGCCCAAGCAGGTCGCGACCAGCGCCGTCTTCTGCGGCTCGCCCGTGGTCGACGACTACTGGGCGACGGTGAAAAAGCTGAAGCCGATCCCGGCGGTGCCGGAAGGCGGGGTGCTGCCGTTCGCGCCGGCGGGGCTGACGCTGGGGATCACCGGGCCACAGGGGCTCCTGATCGGCGGGTCGAACGTCGGCCTGCGCCTCACCAACGCGGCGGCGACGACGCCGCGCCTGCGCTGGGTGGTGCTCGAGCGGCTGATCCGCTTCAGCGCCGACGGCAGCAAGATCCAGCCCGCCGGGCTCAAGCGGATCGACCTGAGGCAGCTGCCGGCGGGCAGGCACCGCGGCCTCACCTTCCCGCTCACCGGGGCGCCCGGCATCTACTCGCTCGAAATCACGATCCAGAACCACCGCGGCCGGCTCCTCGGCCGCTACGGCGAGTACCTCCGCGTGGTGAACCGCACCGTCGACGTCGGGATCACCCTCTCCGCCTACGACAACGTCGTCCCCGGCGCCTACCTCGAAAGCTGCTTCGAAAACCACGGCAGCGCCACGGTGGCGCCGACCGGGACCAGCCTCGAACGCTTCGACGGTCGGATCTGGCGGCCGGTCAAGGTCCCGGTCGGGCCGCAGTACCTGCCCGCCCAGACCCCGATCCTGCGCGCCCTCGGCCCCGGCGAAGCCGAACGGATCGCCACCCTGATCCCGACCGACGCGAAGCCGGGCCTCTACAAACTGACCGCCACCGGAACCGTCCTCGACAGCGGCGAACCGCTCGCCCTCACCGCCGAATTCGGCGTCCTCTAGCCAGTCCCCCAGACACGCGCCTCTGAGGCGCCTGGACCAAGCAGGTCAAGGACGCAGGGAGCGAGCCGAGGGGAGCGCACTCGAGTGCGTGACCCGAAGGCGAGCGACCGAGGACGCCGAGATGCGCCGGTCCAGGCGCCTCAGAGGTTCTCGATCTCGGCGGCGACTTCGGAAGCTGCCGCTTTCGCGTCGGCGAAGAGCATCGAGGTGTTCGGTTCGTAGAAGAGGTCGTTGTCGATGCCGGCGAAGCCGGTCGAGAGCGAACGCTTGATCACGATCACCTCGTTGGCCTGGCTGACTTCGATGATCGGCATCCCGGCGATCGGCGAGTTGGGGTCGTTTTTCGCCGCCGGATTGGTGACGTCGTTGGCCCCGATCACCACGGCGACGTCGACGCGCGGCATCTCCGGGTTGATCTCGTCCATCTCCTTCAAGTTCTCGTAGGGCACGTCGGCCTCGGCGAGGAGCACGTTCATGTGGCCCGGCATTCGTCCCGCCACCGGGTGGATCGCGTAGTCGACCGTCACCCCGCGCGCCTCCAGCTGGTTGGCCATCTCTTTGACCGCGTGCTGGGCCTGGGCGACCGCGAGGCCGTAGCCGGGGACGATCACGACGTTGTCGGCGTAGGCGAGCTTGATCGCCGCGTCCTGGGCGCCGATCGAGGTGACCGGGCGCTGCTCGCCGGAGCCCGCGGCCGCCGCGGGCGCGCCGCCGAAGCCGGAGAAGAGGATGTTGCCGACCGAGCGGTTCATCGCCGTCGCCATCTCCATCGTCAGGATCGTTCCCGAGGAGCCGACCAGGGTCCCGGCGACGATCAGGGCGACGTTCTGCAGGGCGAAGCCGGCGGCCGCGGCGGAGAGGCCGGTGAAGGCGTTCAGCATCGAGATCACCACCGGCATGTCGGCGCCGCCGATCGGCAGCACGACCAGGTTGCCGAGGATCGCGGCGCAGACCAGGATCAGGATGAAGAGGGCCTGCGAGGGCGGTTCGTTGTTGATCGCGATGATGATCGCCAGCACGATCACGCCGATCCCGAGGACCGCGTTGATGATCTGCTGCCCGGGCACCGCCAGCGGGCGGGTCGGGATCAGGTCCTGGAGCTTGGCGAAGGCGATGTTCGAGCCCCAGAAGGAGACCGAGCCGATGATCGCCGCGAGCAGCGTCGGGATCAGGTCTTCCAGCGGCATCTCGCCGAAGCTGATGCCGTGGCGGATCTCCGACCAGGCGATCAGGGCCACCGCGCCGCCGCCGACCCCGTTGTAGAGGGCGACCATCTGCGGCATCTCGGTCATTTTCACCCGGATCGAGGCGTAGGCGCCGACCGCGGAGCCGATCACCAGGCCGATCGCGATGTAGCCCCAGTTGCCCATCCCGTCGAGCAGCAGGGTGGTGACCACGGCGACCGCCATACCGACCGCGGCGATCAGGTTGCCGCGCTTGGCGGTGGTCGGGTGGGTGCCCTGTTTCAGGCCGAGGATGAAGAGCGAGAAGGAGACGATGTAGAGCGCCGTGGCGGCATCGCCGCCCGGCTCGAGGACCGCCAGGGAGATCATTTGCCCGCACTCCCGCCTTTGCCGTCCGCGTCGCCTTTGGGTTTCGGTTTTTTGGCGAACATGCCGAGCATCCGGTCGGTGACCATGAAGCCGCCGACGATGTTGATCGCGCCGAAGGCGACGGCGATCGTGCCGATCAGGTACTCGAGCGGGTCGTCGGCGTAGCCGAGCACGATCAGCCCGCCGAGCATGACGATGCCGTGGATCGCGTTGGTCTGCGACATCAGCGGCGTGTGCAGCGTCGTCGGCACCTTCGAGATGACCTCGAAGCCGACGAAGATCGCCAGCACGAAGATGGTGAACTCGGTGAACAGGCTCATGCTGCGTCCCTCCCGGCGGCCCTCTCGTTCTTGATCTCGCCGCCCTGGGTGATCAGCGCGGCGGCGAGGATGTCGTCCTCGAGGTCGACGCTGACCGCGCCCTCCTCGTCGATCAGCAGGCCGAGCAGGTTCTCCAGGTTTTTCGCGTAGAGCTGCGAGGCGGGGACCGGCATCAGGCTCGGCAGGTTGCGCGGGCCGATCACCTTGACGCCGTTCTCGACCACCGTCTCCCCCGGCTTGGTGAGCTCGCAGTTGCCGCCGGTCTCGGCGGCGAGGTCGACGATCACCGAGCCCGGTGCCATGCCGCGCACCGCGTCGGCGGTGATCAGGAGCGGCGCCGGGCGGCCCGGGATCGCGGCGGTGGTGACGATGATGTCCTGTTTGGCGGCGTTGGCGGCGAGCGCGTCGCGCACCTGCGCGTTCTCCTCCTCGGTGAGCGGCCGGGCGTAGCCGCCCTCGCCCTCCGCGTCGGGGATGAAGTCGAGTTCCAGCGGCCGACCGCCGAGCGAGGCGATCTGCTCCCAGGCGGCGCGGCGGATGTCGAAGCCGGTGACGATCGCGCCGAGGCGCTTCGCCGTGGCGACCGCCTGCAGCCCGGCGACGCCGGCGCCGAGGACGAGGACTTTGGCCGGCGGCACGGTGCCCGCGGCGGTGGTCATCATGCCGAAGAAGCGGCCCGACTCACGGGCGGCGATCAGCATCGCCGCGTACCCCGCGGCGGCGGCCTGCGAGGAGAGCGCGTCCATCGCCTGGGCGCGGGTGGTGCGCGGGATCGCCTCCATCGCGAAGGCGGTCACGCCGGCGGCGGCCAGGCCCTTGTTGGTGTCGGCCGCGACCCACGGGTTCAGATGCGAGACGTAGATCTGGTTCGAGCCGAGGCGGCCGATGTCCTCGGCGCTCGGCACGCCGACCTTGAGGACGACGTCGGCCTTCCAGACCTGATCCGCGGGGGCGATCTCGGCGCCCGCGTCGGTGTACTGCGCGTCGGGATGCCCGGCGGCGTCGCCGGCTCCGGCCTCGATCAGCACGTCGACCTTCTCGTTTTTCTTCAACGAGCGGACGACGTCAGGGACGAGCGCGACCCGGCGCTCCCCTTCGGCGGTCTCTTTCGGCACTCCGATCTTCACAGCGGCGCGGAACCTTATGCGATCTGTCACTCAGATGGCGTCGACGCCGGCCATCGCGGCCAACCGCTCCAGCGTGTGACGCTGCTGATCCCGCTCTACATGGGCCGGGGACACGATCAGGCGATCCACACCGGCGCCGGCGAAGCGCTCCACCCGCGCGGCGACTTCGGCCTCCGTCCCGACCAGGGAGGTGGTGTGGACGAGCTCGTCCGGGATCGCCTCGAAGGCGCCGCCGCGGTCGCCCGCCTGGAAGCGCCGCTGGACCTCGTCGGCGACCTCGCCGAAGCCGAAGCGGTGCGCCAGGTCGACGTAGAAGTTGGTCTTCCGCGACCCCATCCCGCCGAGGTAGAGGAGGAGGCTCGCTTTGACCAGGTTCCGCGCCGCCTCCAGGTCGCCGTCGATCGCGCAGGACAGCGACGGCGAGACCTCGAGGTCGGCGCGCGTCCGCCCGGCGGCGGCGAAGCCCGCCTCGAGGTGCTCGCCCCAGCTCTCCTCGAAGTGGTCGACGGAGAAGAAGATCGGGATCCAGCCGTCGGCGACTTCGGCGGTCATCTGCACCGACTTGCGCCCGATCGCGCCGACGAAGACCGGGATCCGGTTGCGCAGCGGGTGGAAGTTCAGCTTCAGCGCCTTGCCTTCGCCGCCCGGCAACGGCAGGTCGTAGTGGGCGCCGTGGTGCTCCAGCGGGCCTTCGCGGGCGACGATCTCCCGCACCACCTCGATGTACTCGCGGGTCCGCCCCCACGGCTTCGCGTAGGACACCCCGTACCAGCCTTCGGAGACCTGCGGACCGGACGGCCCGAAGCCGAAGAGGAAGCGCCCGCCGGAGAGTTTGTCGATCGTCGCGCCCGCCATCGCCGCCGCCGCGGGCGGCCGCGCCGGGACCTGGAGGATCGCCGCGCCGAGGTTGATCGTCTGCGTCTGTCCGGCCAGCCAGGCGAGCACGCTGACCACGTCGGAGCCGTAGGACTCGGCCACCCAGACCGACTCGTAGCCGAGCTTCTCGGCCGCCAGCACGGCGTCGAGGGCCTCCTCCCCGGCGGGCCCGATCCCCCAATAGCCTAGATTCACCCCCAGCTTCAGCGCCATCCCGTCGCCACCCTATTGAATAGGCCCGTGTCGTCCCACGAACCGACTTCGGACGCCGGCCTCCCCGACGGCCTCTCCAAGAAGGAGGCCGCCGCCCGACTGCGCCGGCTGGGCTCGCCGCCGGAGACCTCCTCGCGCTCGACCTCGAGCATCATCGCGGGCAACGTCTTCACCCTCTTCAACGCGATCATCGCGGTCTTCTTCGTCCTCGACCTGGGGCTGGGGCTGTACGCCGACTCGCTCTTCGGGTTGATCGCGATCATCAACTCCTACATCGGCATCCGCCAGGAGCTGAACGCGAAGAAGACGCTCGACGAAGTCGCCGTGCTGGTGGCGCCGCGGGCGCAGGTGATCCGCGACGGGCAGCCGGAGGAGCTGCTGGCCGAGGAGGTCGTGCCCGGGGACCTGGTCGCGCTCGGCCCCGGGGACCAGCTGGTCGCCGACGGGCGCGTCGTCGCCAGCCGCGGGCTGACCGTCGACGAGTCGCTGCTGACCGGCGAGGCCGACGGCATCCGCAAGGAAGCGGGCGACGAGGTGCTGTCGGGCTCCTTCGTCATCTCCGGCTCCGGCCACTACGAGATCGACGCGGTGCGCGAGGACAGCTACGCGGGCCGCCTCGCGGGCGAGGCGAAAGCCTTCCGCCACCCGCTCTCGCCGCTGCAGCAGGAGGTGAACCGGGTGATCGTCGTCTCCACCTACGCGATGATCCCGCTCGCGATCCTCCTGCTGGCGAGCCTGAAGATCCGCAGCGTCGGCCTGCAGAGCGCCGCCGAGACCGCGACCGCGGGCTTGGTGACGCTGATCCCCGAGGGCCTGGTGCTGCTGATGAGCGTCACCTTCGCGGTCGCCGCCGTGCGGCTGGCGCGGCGCAACACCCTGATCCAGCAGATGAGCGCCACCGAGAGCCTCGCCTCGGTCGACACGATCTGCGTCGACAAGACCGGCACGCTGACCGAAGGGAAGCTGCGGCTGGCCGGGGTCGAGTTCGCCGAGGACGTCGACCCGGCGGTCGGGGCGGCGGTGCTGGGACGCTTCGCGGCCAGCGCCGGCAACCGCAACCAGACCCTGGAGACGATCGCCGAGCGCTACCCGGGCGACCCGGGATCGGTGAGCGCCGAGGTGCCCTTCTCCTCGGAGTGGAAGTGGTCGGGCCTCTCGCTGGCGGGCAACGGGGCCGGGGCGGGGACGTTCGTGCTCGGCGCCCCCGACATCCTCGAAGAGGTGGGCGCGCTGGCGCTGCCGCCGGGGATGGCGGCGAAGCTGGCCGCCGAGACCGCCGCCGGGCGCCGCGTCGTCGCCTTCGGGCAGAGCGGCGAGGAGCTGCCCGCCGACGCCGCCGTCAGCCCGGCACCGCGACTGCGGCCGGTGGCCCTGATCGTGCTGGAGGAGACGCTGCGCGAGGACGCCGCCGAGACGATCGCCTTCATGCGCGAGCAGGAAGTGGACCTGAAGCTGATCTCCGGCGACGCGGCGGCGACGGTGACCGCGGTCGCCTACGCGGTCGGGGTGCCGCGCGAGGCGGGCGTGGTCGAGGGGCCGGACCTGCCGAGCGACGCCGAGGCGCTGCGCGCGGTGGCGCTCGCCAACACGATCTTCTGCCGGATCAAGCCGGACCAGAAGAAAGCGCTGGTCGCCGCGCTGGTCGCCGCCGGCCGCTACGTGGCGATGATCGGCGACGGGGTGAACGACGTGCCGGCGCTGAAGCAGGCGCGGATGGCGGTGGCGATGGGCTCGGGGACCCAGGTGACGAAGGGGGTCGCCGACGTGGTCCTGCTGGAGGACCAGTTCTCGCGGCTGCCCGAGGCGGTCGGCGAGGGCCGGCGGATCGCCCGCAACATCCACCGCCTCGGCCGCCTCTACCTGACCAAGTCGGTCTACGCGGCGACCCTGATCGTGCTCGTCGCGGTGCCCGGCTTCGCCTTCCCCTTCCTCCCCCGCCACCTGACCATGGCCGCCTTCCTGACGATCGGGATCCCCTCCTTCGTCTTGGCCCTGGCGCCCTCGGACGGACCGCTCTACCGCGGCCGGCTGATCCGCGCCCTGGCGGCGTTTGCGATCCCGGCCGGGGTGGCGACGGGGATCGCCTCGATCATCTCCTGCTTCTTCGTCAACACCGTCGCCGGGGGCGGGCTCGCCGCCGGGCGGACCGCGGCGACGACGACGCTGATCGTGCTCGGCCTCGCCTTCGTCCTGCTGCTGGAGCGCGGGCCGGGCCGCGAGGGCAACGCGGTGCAGAGCTACATGCTGGCGATGGTCGCCGGCCTCGGCGCCCTCTACGCGCTGATCCTCGCCGCCGCCCCGGTGCGCGAATTCTTCGAACTCGAAATCCTCGACGCCACCGACTGGTTCCTCTCCCTGCTCGCCGCCGCGATCGGCCTCACGATCGCCGCCCTGGTCTGGCGCCTGCCGGTGATCGAACGCTGGGAAGCCGAGATCGACGAACCCGACGAGCCCCCGTCGCCGATGGAGGAGCACCGCAAGGCCGCCTGACCCCTCCCCTCTGCGACCCACCGGGTGACAAAGGGCGAAAGCGTCGATCCGGACCGCCGATCCGGACAGTCGGTGAGCCGGGTTTTTCGACTTTGGGCCATGCCGGCCGCGAGTCGACGGGCTTAATTTGGGAGCTACGACCGGCGCCGCACGCCCTCCCTACGTGACGGCTATCGACGCGCTCGCGCGGCAGAACCTGGTGGAGCCGCGCGGGCGCGTCCGGTCGAACGTCGCAGCCGCGGGTCCGTGGACGTCGCCGCCGGACGTGCGCGCGGGTTTCGCCGATCCCTCCTAGATGTCCAGCGGGCCGCCGCCGGCGGGCGGGATCACGAACTGGCTGACGACCAGGTTCGCGCAGAGTTTGGAGACGCCGTCGCGGATCCGGTCGATCCGGACCTCGATCACGGCGGTGCTGCGGCCGGCGTGGAGCGGGCGGGCGTCGGCGACGATCTCGTCGCCCAGGCGGCCGGCGCCGAACACGTTCAGCTTCAGCTCGATCGTGGTGAAGTCGAAGCCGGGCGGGATCGCGCGGAAGGTGGCCCAGGCGGCGACGGTGTCGCCGAGGGCGGTCCAGACGCCGCCGTGGACGAAGCCGCCGGGGTGCAGGTGGCGGCTCTCGACCATGATCCGCCCGCGGGCGTGATCGTCCTCGATCTCGAGCGGCTCGATGCCGAGGTCGGCGGGGAAGGAGCCCACCGCGAACTCGCGGATTTCTTCGGGCTTGACCTGGGAAAGATCGGGCATGGGTCGGTATGTAAACAAGAAGTGGCCCCACGCGGGGGCCACTTCGTCACACAGTCCCGATTGGTCGAACGGGTCAGACGCGTTCGACGATCATCGCCTTCCCCTGGCCGCCGGCGACGCACATCGTCTCCAGGCCTACCTGCTTGTCGTCGGTCTCCATGCCGTTCAGCAGCGTGCCCATGATGCGGGCGCCGGTCATCCCGAACGGGTGGCCGAGGGCGATCGCGCCGCCGTGCGTGTTCAGCTTGTCTTCGTCGATCCCGCATTCGTCCATGATCGGGATCACCTGGGCGGCGAAGGCCTCGTTCAGCTCCACCTTGTCGATGTCGCCGATCGTCATCCCGGCGCGGTCGAGCACCTTCTTCACCGCGCCGATCGGGGCGACGCCCATCAGCTCCGGCTCGTTGCCGTAGGTGGCGGCGGTGACGATCCGGGCGCGCGGCGTGAGGCCGAGCTCCTTGGCCTTGGTGTCGCTCATCAGCAGCACCGCGGCGGCGCCGTCGTTCAGCGGGCAGGAGTTGCCGGCGGTGACCCCGCCGCCGCCGAAGGCCTCGGGCAGTTCGGCGAGCTTCTCCAGGGTCGAGGAGGCGCGCGGGCCGTCGTCCTTGGCGACGACGGTGCCGTCGGCCAGGGTGACCGGGACGATCTCGCGGTCGAAGAAGCCGTCCTCCTGCGACTTCACCGCCAGTTCCTGGGAGCGCTGGGCGAACTTGTCCATGTCCTCGCGCTTGACGCCGTACTTGTTGGCGACGTTGACGGCGGTGATGCCCATGTCGATGTAGGCGTTCGGCTGGCCGTTCTCGCCGATCAGGTTCTGGTCGCGGTCGTCGACGCGGACCGGCTCGGAGGCTTCGTTGAAGCGGCTGACCCACTCGACCCCGACGGCGATGTAGGCGTCGCCCTCGCCCGCCTTGATCGCGTTGCCGGCGTGGCGGATCGCGTCGAGGCTGGAGGAGCAGTAGCGGGAGACGGTGACGCCGTTGACGGTCTGCGGCAGCTTCTCCGAGAGCAGGGAGATGATCCGGCCCATGTTGAAGGCCTGCAGGCCCTGCGGCATGCCGACGCCGCAGAAGACGTCCTCGACCAGGGCGGGGTCGAGACCCGGGTTGCGCTCGAGCAGCTGGTCGACCACGAAGGCACCCTGCTCCTCGGGACGCAGCGAGGCCAGCGAGCCCTTGAAGGCGCGGCCGATCGGCGTGCGGATGGTGTCGACGATTACTGCTTCGGGCATCTCTGGCGCCTCCTTGGCGAATGGTGCGGTGTCTTGAATCGACGGGCAGCGTAGTGGAACGCGACGTCGGGCTGATTGACTGGTCGGTCAATCTATTGTGACATTTGTCACCGCTCGGGCCTCGGACATCCCCGATCTCCGTTACATTCGGCAGATCCAGCCCGCCTGGGAATGCGGGAAGACGCCGCCACGCGGCACGGAAAGGAGGCCTCGACATGCCCGAGGGCTACTGCGTGAAAGAGCGCAAGAAGGTCGAGATCAAAGACGCCAAACAGGTGACGATGAAGAACGGCCGTCCGGCGATCCAGGGCGTCTGCCCGGACTGCGGAACGAAAATCTTCAAGATCGGCAAACTCGAGGCCTAGCGACGCGGTCAGGGGGCTGCCGCGAGATGAGGGAAGGAACGAGGTAAGGGACGCGCAAGGGACTCGGCCCTCTCGTGGCGGCCCCGGCAGGCTGAGGCCGCCACGAGAGGGCCGTCCCACGGGGAGAGGGCATGGGGCGCGGATCCCGTGCGGGTCCCGTGACGGGGAGGGGCGGCAGGCGTCGGTCGGACGGCACGAACTCCACGGAGGCGTGGGGATCGTCACCGCGTCGTGACGCCTGGCACGGTCCCCCTGCAGCCCCCCACGGTGAGTTCGCAGTTGTCACCGCA
>DATJUK010000242.1:0-5327 GCA_035502495.1 Solirubrobacterales bacterium | reverse complement strand
GCTATGGCGACCTCAACGCACCAAGCGACGGAGATGGCGTTGTGGAAGGCGCACGAAGGTTTCCGTCACGCTGGGGTCGAGTTTCGAGGGCTGGTCGCGACGGTGCGCCGCTGACCGGCCCGGCCGCGCCGTCCGCGTAGGATCGGCGCATGGAGGTCGAGGGAAAGGTCGCGATCGTCACCGGAGCCGGGGGTGGCATCGGCGGGGCGGTCTCGCGCGCGCTCGCGGCGGCGGGCGCCAAGGTGGTCCTCGCCGACCTCGACGGCGAGGCGGCGAGGGCGACGGCGGCCGCGATCGAGGCGGCCCGGCCCGGGGCGGCGGTCGGGGTCGAGGCCGACGTGGCCGATCGCGCCGCGATCGAGCGGCTGCTCGGCGTCGCCGAGGAGACCTTCGGGCCGCTCGACCTCTACTGCGCCAACGCCGGCGTCATCGAGGGCGGCGGGCTCGCCGACGAGGCGCGCTGGGCCCGGGCGCTCGAGGTCAACGTGATGGCCCACGTGCGCGCCGCCGAGGCGGTGCTGCCCGCCTGGCTCGAGCGCGGCGAGGGCTACTTCGTCGCCACCGCGTCCGCCGCCGGGCTGCTGACCCAGGTCGGCCTGGCGCCCTACGCGGTCACCAAGCACGCCGCCGTCGGCTTCGCCGAGTGGCTCTCCGTCACCTACGGCGATCGCGGGATCCGCGTCTCCTGCCTCTGCCCGATGGGGGTGGAGACGGCGATGTACACGGCCGGGCTCGAGGCCGAGGGCGAGGAGGCGCTCGGCGCCCGCGTGGTCGCCGGGGCGGGGGAGATCCTCTCCCCGGACGAGGTGGCCGCGGCGGTGCTCGCCGGGATCGCGAGCGAGCGCTTCCTGATCCTTCCCCACCCCGAGGTGCTCGACTTCTACCGCGGCAAGGGAGTCGACTACGACGGCTGGATCGCGGGGATGCGGCGGCTCCAGGCGCGCCACCGCGAGGGCTGAGCGCGCCGCCGCGCTACTTCTTCGGCTCGATCAGGAGGTCGGCGACGCCGATCAGGGTCGCGGTGGCGATCACCGGGAACTGGCCGGCCTTGGTCGCCTCGAAGGAGATCGTCGAGGTGCGTTCGATCGAGCGGGCGATGCCGAGGCCCTTGATCTCGAAGGAGAACGGTTCCGAGGTTTCGATCACGAAGCTGACCTTTTCGCCCTTGGTGAAGTGAAGCTGCTTGGGGCCGGAGCCGGTCGGCGGGGCGCCGCCGATCACCTTCACCACCGGGGTCGGCCGCGGCTTCTCTTGCCGCTGCTCCTTGGTCGGCGGGCTCGCGGGTTCCCGCGGCGACCCGGGGTGGGCGGGCGCGCTCGCTCCGGGCTTGCCTTCGTTCACCTTCGGCGCGTCGATCGTCCCTTCCGAGTGGACGAAGACGAAGTAGACGAGCACCCCGAGCCCGAGGACGATGCCGATCGCGATCCCGGCGAGGCGGTCGATCCAGCGGCGGCGGGCCGAGCCGTCGCCCGAGCCCCCTGCGAAGAACGGTGGCACCGGCGCAGCCTAGGGCCTCGGCCCGTCAGGGCCGTCGCGGCGGGCCGACCTGGGGGCTCGCGGTCGGCGCGCCGAGGCCGAGGTAGGCGACGATCTGGTAGCCGCCCGGATTGGTCTGGAGCGGGACGTCCTTCCAGTTGTTGGCCAGCCAGACGTTGCCCGACGGGTCGACCGCGACGCCGGTGTTGCGGACCAGGCCGTCGAAGCCGTAGCCGGACGGCGGCGAGATCGCGGCGCCGATCCGACGCCGGCCGGGCGGGCAGGTGCTGGGGTCGCTGCCGCAGAGCTCGGTCAGCCGCTTGCCGCCGAAGTTGGCGACCCAGACGTGGTCGTCGCCGTCGACCGTGATCCCCCACGGGTTGCGCAGGCCGCCGGCGGCGATCGGCTGCGCCGCGGGCCTGCCGTCCGGCCCGATCAAGGTGACGTCGCCGCCGCCCTGCGGCTCGGACTTGCTGACTTCTTTCGCGGTCCTCACCCCGGGGCACGGGGCGACCACCCAGCGCGAGTTCGACACCCACACGTAGCCGTTGCCGTCGGCGACGATGCCCATCGGCAGGTGGAGGCCGCCGCCGCTGATCATGCGCACCGGTTCCCCGCTCGGCGCCAGCTCGGCCACCGAGTTGCTCGCGTTGGCGGTGACGAAGACGTGGCCTTGGGCGTCGATCGCGTCGGCGAAGGGGCGTTCGAAGGCGGTGCCGCCGCCCGCGGTGATCTGGGAGCTGGGGAAGTTGACCGCGGCGGGCGGGGTGCCGGTCGGCTGCAGCGGGGTCGTGTCGGCGGCGATCCGGGTGACGCTGTCGTTGCCGCAGTTGGCGACCCAGACCGATTCCCGCTGGTCGACGACGGTCCCCTGCGGCCAGCTGATCCCGCCGATCTTCCACCCTTCCGCGGGCGAGCGGGGGGCGCCGTCGAGGTCGAAGACGGAGGCGGTGAAGTGGTCCGCCGCGGTTTCGCAGCCCTTCCCTTCGAAGCCGAAGTTGGTCGCCCAGACGCGGTCGGAGCGGTCGACGGCGACGCCGAAGCCGACCCCGCTGAGCCCGCCGCCGCGGTAGGGCGAGCCGGGATAGGTCTGCCCGGTGGGGGTGAAGCGCGACAGCACCTGGCCGCCGCAGGCGGGCCGGCGGGAGCGGCGGCTGTAGGCGTAGTTGTTGCCGACCCAGAGGTTGCCTTCGGCGTCGATGGCGAAATTGCCGGGGCCGTCGAGGGTCCGCGGGGCGCCTTCGAAGCGCAGCGCGAGCGTCCAGGCGTCGGGCCGTTCGCTGCTGCCGAGCGAGGGCTGCCAGGGGCCGCGCGCGTGCTCGCCGCGCGCGAGCCGGTAGAGGTCGCCGACGTTGTGCCACGGAGCGCGGGCGATGTTCGCCGCCGCCGCGAGCGTGTCGGCGGCGGGGGCGCCGCCGGGGGTCCCCGCCTCGGCGAGGAGTCGGGCGCAGCCGGGTCCCGGCCGGCGGCAGAGCGTCAACAGATCGGCGAGCGAGCCGAAGGTGGCGAGGGTGGAGGTCGAGGCGCCGTTGGGGAACTGGCGCAGCACCGGGCTGAGGCCGCCGCCCCGGCCGACCAGGTCGCCGCTCATCGCGGCGGCGTTGCGCAGGCCCGGGTTCGGCCCCGCGACCCGGTCGCCAGGCCCGATGAACTGCGCCATCGCGAAGCCCATCGCCACCGTGGTCCGCTCGTCGACGCTGACCGGGCGGCCGTGGCGGACGGCGCCGTCGCCGAGGGCCGCCGCCAGGCGGTCGGCCCCGCGCGTCGCCAGGAGGTACTTGACGCCTTCGGCTTCGGCGCCTCCGAAGCGCAGGTCGAAGCCGCCGCCAGGGCCGCTGCGGGCGCTGCCGAGGGGGACCGGCGCCTCGCCGCCCGGCCTCGCTTCCATCAGCACCACGTTCATCCCCGCCCCCGGGACGGTGCCGGCCAGCTTCCCGTGCTGGCCGGTCCCCGTCCCGACGCCGATCGTGCCGCCCGCGGCAGGCGCGGTGGCCGGGAAGGCGGCGAACGCGACGACGACGGCCGGCGCGGCGATGAGGAGCATCGGGCGGCGGAGCACCGCGAGAAGTCTGGTCGGCGATGCGGAGCGGCGGCGAGTCGGCAAGCGATCCTCTGACTTTCGGTCGGCGGCGGGCGGCGGGGCGCAAGCTGGGCGCCGAATAGAGTTCGCCGCGAGGAGCATCGGCCCTTTGTACGAGTACGACCCAGCACCCTTCCGCGGCGTCTTCGAGCGCGATTTCGGCTACCTCGCCGGGGTCGCCCGCAACGCGAGCCGCTTCGCCGACCGGCCCGCGCTGGGGGAGGCGGAGGGCGGGCGGACCTGGACCTACGCGCAGCTCTGGCGCGACGCCTGCCGGCTGGCGGGGGAGCTGGCGGCGCGCGGCGTGCGGCCCGGGCAGACGGTCGTCTTCCAGCTCTTCAACGGGCCCGAGTTCGCGCTCACGTGGCTCGCCGCGATGCGCCTCGGGGCGGTGGCGACGCCGATCAACTTCCGCCTCTCGGCCGGCGAAACCGCCCACGTTCTCGACGACTCACGGCCGGCGGCGTTCATCTTCGACGCCGAGCTGGGGACGCAGGCGCGCGAGGCGCTCGGGCTCGCCTCCCACGATCCCGACTGGACCGCGGTGGTCGGCGAGGACTTCGAGGCGCTGTTCGACACCGACGCCGCGCCGCCGCCGCTCCCCGACCGCGACCTCTACGGCGAGACGACCCGCCTCTACACCTCGGGCACCACCGGGCTGCCGAAGGGGGTCTCGCTGAACGACGCGGTCGAGGTGATGAGCGCCCACGACGTGATCATGCACTTCCCCCTCGCCCCCGACGACGTCACCCTCAACATGACCCCCTGGTTCCACCGCGGCGGGCTCTACTCGGGCGGGCCGAACCCGGTCTTCTACGTCGGCGCGGCGGCGGTCTCGCTGCGGGCGTTCGACCCGGCGACGGTGCTCGACCTGGTCGCCGCGCGCGGGCTCACCTTCCTGGTCGGGGCGCCGACCAACCTGGCGATGCTGGCCGAGGAGCAGCGGCGGGCGCCGCGCGACCTGGCGTCCCTGCGCGGGATCGTGACGATGGGCGCGCCGCTCGAGCGCGAGGCCTGCCTGCTCTACCAGGAGGTGCTGACGCCGCGGATCTTCAACGGCTACGGGACCACCGAGTCGTTCTGGAACACCTTCCTGCGCCCGGCCGACCTGCCCGCCCACGCCGGCTCGGCGGGGCGCGCCTGCACCGACGACGACGTGGTGGTCGCGCGGCCCGGGAAGGGGGAGGGCGACGGTGCCGATCCGGCCGATCCGGTGGCGCGCGACGGCGAGGAGGTGGGCGAGGTGGTGGTCCGCACGCCGAAGGCGGGGTACGCCTACGTCAACAACCCCGACGAGCAGGCGGCGCGCTTCCGGGGCGGCTGGTTCCACACCGGCGACCTGGCCACCTGGGACGCGGAAGGGTTCGTGACGATCGTCGGGCGCGGCGACGACATGTTGATCTCGGGCGGCGAGAACGTCCACCCGGTGCAGGTCGAGGAGGTGCTGAACGCGCACCCCGGAGTCGCCGACTCGTGCGTGGTCGGGCTGCCCGACGAGCGCTGGGGCGAGCTGATCGTCGCCTACGTCGTGCCCGCCGGGGACGGGGCGGGCGAGCTGACCGTCGCCGACCTCGACACCCACTGCCGCTCCCACCCGATGCTGGCCGACTACAAGCGCCCCCGCGCCTACCGCCTCGTCGACTCCCTGCCGATGACCGCGACCGGCAAGAAGATGCACTTCCGCGTCCGCGAGACCGCGGTCGCCGACGCCGACCTCCTCCAACGCCCCTAGCCCCCAGCGCGCCCGTGCGTTCGCACTTGTCCCCGCATA
>DATJUK010000241.1:0-5497 GCA_035502495.1 Solirubrobacterales bacterium | reverse complement strand
CGCCGGGCCGCCCATCCCGAGCGAAGAGCCCTCGGTGGCGACGATCAGGTCCGAGCAACCCGCCAGCACCGCGTTGCCGGCGAAGCAGCGGCCGTGGACGATCGCGATCCGCGGCACCAGCCCGGAGAGCTTCGCCCAGAGCGCGAAGGCGCGGGTGTCGAGCGCCGAGACGACCGGGTAGTCGGTGTCGCCGGGCCGGCCGCCACCGCCCTCGGCGAAGAGCACCGCGGGCAGCCGCATCCGCTCGATCAACTCGAAGAGTCGGTCCTTCTTGCGGTGGCCGAGCGCCCCCTGCGTCCCCGCCAGCACGGTGTAGTCGTAGGAGAGGACCGCGCACGCCGCGCGCTCGCCGAAGAGCTCGCCGTTGACCATCGCGGTGCCGCCGATGAAGCCGTCGGCGGGGGTGCGGGCGATCAGATCGTCGAGCTCGCGCCGGGCGCGCTGGGCGGCGATCGCGTAGCGGCCGTACTCGACGAAGCTGCCCGGGTCGACCAGGTCGGCGAGGTTCTCCCGCGCCGTCCTCCCGCCCGCCGCGTGGCGCCGGGCCACCGCCTCGGGCCGCGCCGCGTCCTCGGTCAGCGCCCGGCGCGCCAGCAGCTCGGCGAGGTCCGCCCGCTCCTCGCCGCCGCCCGCCACCTCAGCCCTCTTCGAGCAGCGCCGCCAGCGTCTTCATCGCCTTGCCGAGGGCGCGGCTCATGAAGGCGCGGGAGACGAAGGGGACGAGCCGTTCGGTGCGCGGCGCCTTCACCCAGGCGAGCTCGAACTCGATCCGGGTGCGGCCGCCCTCGAGCTCGGTGAAGCGATACGTGCCGCGGGTCTCGCGCTTGCCGTGGGCGCTCTCGCCGCGCTCGACGATCCGCTCCGGGGCGAGCGACTCGACCACCTCGAAGCTGACCTTCTCGCGCGCCGCCGGGGCGTCGACCTGCGCCCTGGCGATCGCCCCCACCCCGCGCTTGGGCCCGGCGAAGCTCCAGTCCTTGTAGAGGCGGCTCATCCAGCGCTCGTGGTTGGCGAGGACGTCGACGTAGTCGAAGGCCTCCTGGCGGGGGCGGTCCACCTCGACCGCGACGGTGACGGGCTCCGGCATCGACGCCGGATCCTAAGCGCTGGCGGCCTCTCCCTCGCCGACCGCCTCGCCGCTCGGCCCGGCTCCGTTCCTCGCCGCGCCGCCGACCTCGCCGGCCGGGGCCGAGGACCAGCCCTCGGGGGCGGGCTCGAAGGCGGCCATCCCGACCACCAGCGGCGTCGCCTCCTCGCCGCTCTGCTCCATTCGCCGCCGGCAGAGGGCGTGGATCGCCTCCAGGCGGTTGCCGGCGGCCTGGAAGACGGCGGCCACTTCGGCCCAGCCCGCCTCGTCGACGGCCATCGGCATCCAGTTCAGCGTGGTGTCGTCGTGGGCGTCCATCGTCCCCGCCTCGAGCGCGTCGGCGGCGCGATCGAAGAAGCTGCCAAGCGCCGACCCGGTGACCGCGTCGCGCAGCGATTTCGGCACCTTGCGCCAGTCCTGGTGGCCGATGTAGGAGCGCGGCCGGGCGCGGAAGTAGTGCTCGACCGCCCCCCGGCGCCGCGCCGTCGCCACCTGCTCGATGCAGCCGCACTTCTCCAGCACGCGCACGTGGTAGGCGACGTTGCCGAGCGGCGCCGCGAGCAGCTCGGTCAGCTCGCTCGGGCTGGCGTTGCGAACCTGGACGACTTCGAGGATCTTCACCCGCAGCGGATGACCGAGGGCCCTGACCAGGCGCTGGTCGATCCGATTAGGTCGGCTTCGATTCATTGATCGGGCAGTTTTGCGCAGTTGGACGTCCGAGTACCTAAGAATCGCTCGTTTGAGTCACGTGATTCCACCAATGTGGCCGGCCGAGGCCGGCAGGCGCCCGGGCCGGTCGGCGGCGCTTCAGGTCGCCTTCGCCACGCGGATCGTGGGCATTGCCGCATTCGTCTCGACGACGCGCATCTCCTCACCCCCTCTCCTGCTCGTTCGCCTGGGGTCGAGGAGCTAGTTTGATGTTTCCTGATCGCTCAAATAAGAGCCCCGCATGTTTGCGGACGGAGATGCCGCGAGGGACCAGGGGATCCGCTTTAATGCCGGTGGGTCGCTAACTCAGATTTTTTGGAGGAATGTTGAGGGACAGGTCGACGACTCCGGATTTCGTCAACCCGCGCCTGGCCGCGGCGATGTCCCATCCGACCCGGATCCACACGATGGCGGTGTTGATCGAACGGCAGGCCTCGCCGCGTGAAATCGCCACCGAGATCGGCGAGCCGCTGAACAACGTCACCTACCACGTGAAGCAGCTGACCAAGCTCGGCTGCATCGAGCTGGTCGAGACCTCGACCGCCGCGGGCGGGCGGGTGGTCGAGCACTTCTACCGCGCCTCCCACCGCTCCTACTTCGACGAGGACGCCTGGGAGGAGCTCGACGACAAGGAGAAATACGCGGTCGTCAACACGATCATGCGGCTGATGTCCGAGGACATCGCCCGGGCGATGCGGACCGGCACCTTCTACGCCCGCGACGACATCCACATCAGCCGCTCGCCGATGGCGCTCGACGAGGAGGGCTGGCGCGAAGTCGCCGAGCTGCTGAACGAGACGACCAAGGAGATGATCGCGATCGAGGGCCGGGTGGCGGATCGCTGCCGCGACGAGGCGCCGCCCGCGATCCACACCAAGGTCGAGATCCTCCAGTTCGCCTCGCCGCCGCCGGGCGAGGCGGGGAAGCCGCGCTAGCCGCGGATCGCCTTGCCGACGATGTCCTTGACCCGCGTCTGATCGCGCTTGCTCAGGTTCGAAGGTTTGCCGCGCGACTTTTTCAGGAGGCTCCAGAACTCGGCCTGCTCGTTCGCGGTGAGGTTGTTCCGCACCCGGTCGCGGCCCTTCTGCGCGAGCCAGAGGGTGATCGCCCAGACCGTCTTCCAGGGGACTTTCTTCCAGACCCAGGGGACGGCGCGTCGGGCGATCCAGGTAGGCATGGACGGAAGGTACCCGGGGAGGGCGCGCCCGGGCGCTGACTAGGCTCCCCGGCATGCCGGACGCCGACCGCCACCGCCGGTGATCGCCGCGCTCGCGGCGGCGGTGACCGGGCCGCGCGGTCGCTGGGTGACGATCGCGGTCTGGGTCGCGCTCGGGGTCGGCGGCTACCTCGGCCGCTCCCAGATCGGCTCGGTCGCCGCCGCCGGGCAGTCGAGCTTCCTGCCCAAGGGCGCCGAATCGATCCACGCGCTGGAAGTCCTCGACGGCTCCTCGGGCACCGCCGGGGAGACGGGCGGCGGCGGGCGCGAAGAGGTGCCGGCGGTGGTCGTCTTCGCCCGCCGGGGCGGGCTGACCGACGCCGACCTGAACGCGATCGGCGCGATCGGCCAGGGGCTGAACCGGCTGCGGATCACCGGCGCGACGCCGATCGTCGACCCCTTCTCCGCCGCCGCCCGGCGACCGCTCGGCGACGTCGCCCGGCTGGACCACGGGGTCGGCCCGATCTCCGACGACGGCGAAGCGGCGCTGGTGGTGCTGGCGCTGAACGCCGACGACCACGGGGCGATCGGCCGCGGGGTGGGCGAGCTCCGCGGATACCTCGCCGCCCACGCGATCCCCGGGGTCTCCGCCTACGTCACCGGCCCGGCCGGGATCGCCGCCGACCTCGACCAGGTGGCAAACGAAGCGGGCGAGACGCTGCTGCTCGCGACGCTCGGCCTGGTCCTCGTCCTGCTGCTGCTCGTCTACCGGGCGCCGCTCCTGGCGCTGCTGCCGCTGATCGCCGTCGGCGCCGCCTACATGGTCGCGATCGGCATCGCCTACCTCCTGATCGAGGGCGGCTGGATCGTCGTCAACACCGAGGGGACGTTCTTGCTCCTGGTGTTGGTGTTCGGCGCCGGCACCGACTACTCGCTGCTGCTGGTGCACCGCTACCGGGAGGAGATCCAGCGGGGCCGGCCGGCGGCCGCGGCGCTGCCGCTCGCCCTGCGCGAGACGATCCCCGCGATCGGCGCCTCCGGCGGGACCGTGATCGCGGCGATGCTGGTGCTGCTGGTGGCGAACCTCCAGTCGACCCACTGGCTCGGGCCGATCCTCGCGGTCGGCATCGCGGTGATGGTCTGCTCCGCCTTCACCCTCCTCCCCGCCCTGCTCGCGGTGCTCGGCGAGCGCGCCTTCTGGCCCGCGGCGGGGGCGCCGCGCCCTGCCGGGCCGGCGATCTGGGACCGGGTGGCGAGCCTGGTCGAGCGCCGCTCGCGCGCGATCATCGCCCTCGTCACCGCCGGCCTCGTCGTCCTCGCCCTCGGCAACCTCCTCCACCACGGCACGATCGGCTTCGGCCAGGGCGAGACCAAGCCGACCAACTCGAGCGAAGGCACCGCGGTGCTGAACGAACACTTCCCGCCCGGCCTCGCCTCGCCGCTGACCGCGGTGGTGCCGCCCGACGAAGCGGCGAAGGTGACGCGGGGGATGAGGAACCTGACCTCGGTGCGGCTGGCGATCCCGGTCCCGGCGGGCCACGGCTTCGAATCGGCGGCGGTGCTCCTCGTCCTGGCCGGCGACCCGTACTCGGGGGAAGCGGCGGAAGAGGTCGAACGGATCCGCGAACGGCTGCACGCGATCTCGCCGGGCGCGCTGCTTGGCGGCCTGCCCGCCGAGAACTGGGACGTCGAGCAGACCAACGGCCGCGACACCCGCCTGATCGTGCCCCTGGTGCTCCTCGTCGTCGGGCTGATCCTGGCGGCGGTGCTGCGCGCGATCGCGGCCCCGCTCTACCTGATCGCCACCGTCGTCCTCTCCTTCGCCGGCACGCTCGGCCTCTCGACCTTCCTCTTCTCCCAGTTCGGCGGCGAAGGGATCACCTTCGACCTGACTCTGCTCGCCTTCCTCTTCCTGGTCGCCCTGGGGGTCGACTACAACATCTTCCTGATGACCCGGGTGCGCGAGGAGGCGTCCCGCCACGGCACCCGGGCGGGGGCCCTGCGAGCCCTGATCTCCACCGGCGGCGTCGTCACCGGCGCAGGCCTGATCCTCGCCGGCGACCCCTACTCGGGCGAAGCCGCCGAAGCGGTCGAACTGATCCGCGAACGCCTGCACGCGATCTCGCCCCGCTCGCTGCTCGGCGGCATCCCGGCCGAGAACTGGGACATCGAGCTGACCAACGCCCGCGACACGCGGCTGATCGTGCCGCTCGTCCTGCTCGTCGTCGGCCTGATCCTGGTCGCCGTCCTGCGGGCGGTCGCGGCGCCGCTCTACCTGATGGCGACGGTCGTCCTCTCCTTCGCCGGCACGCTCGGCCTCGCCACCTTCGCCTTCTCCCACCTCGGCAGCGAAGGGGTCGCCTTCGACCTCACCCTGCTCGCCTTCCTGTTCCTCGTCGCGCTCGGCGTCGACTACAACATCTTCCTGATGACCCGGGTGCGCGAGGAGACGCTCGAGTTCGGGACGAAATCCGGTGTCCTGCGGGGTCTTTCGGTGACCGGTGGGGTGATCACCTCGGCCGGGTGCGTGCTGGCGTCGACGTTCG
>DATJUK010000240.1:0-3733 GCA_035502495.1 Solirubrobacterales bacterium | reverse complement strand
GCGTTCTTCTTCGGCGGCGGGTTCGGCGGCGGGTACGGCAGAAACCAGGAAACGCAGGCGGCGATCGAGATGGTGCTGCTGGTGTCGGTGCTCGTGTACGCGGTGTCGTTTCTGCTGTTGCGCGCGCTGTCGCGGTATCGCGAGTTCGCGGCCGACCGCGGCTCGGCCGTGCTGACCGGCCGCCCGTCGGCGCTGGCCTCGGCGTTGATCAAGATCAGCGGGACGATGGAGCGCGTGCCCACGCAGGATCTGAGGCGCGCGGAGGGCATGAGCGCGTTCTTCATCCTGCCCGCCAGGACCAAGCGCTCGCTGATGAACGTGTTCGCCGACCATCCCCCGCTGGAGAAGCGACTCGCGGCCCTCGAACGGTTCGAGGCCCAGTTGCAGGGCGCGCCGGCGTCGGCATAACCCGTGCCCGAGCCCGCCGCCTCACAACGCCACACGCCGGGAGCCCGCAGCCCCAGCGCCCCGGGACGCGCGAACCACGCCGGCCGGGAGCGCTGAGCGGTGGGTCTGCGCGACATCATCACCGGCCGCCACACGGTCTCGGGCCCCGCCAAGCAGGACCGGCTGTTCGCGATCACGACCGCGTACGTGACGCTGCAGGCCGAGCACTCGATCGAGCCGGCGGGCGTCGCCGCGATCGTGTTTCAGGCGCTGGCGAATGCCGACTTCGAATCGACGCTGAAGGACATGGAAGAGGTGGTCAAGGCGACCGGCGGCGACTCGGGCACGAGTGTGAGAAGCCAGAACGACGAATACGGGTACCGCTGGCTGGTGCTGCGCAACCCGGGCGAGGGCGGGGCGATCGAAGACCTGGCGGTCGGGATCAACGCGGTGTCGAGCTCGATCGAGACCGCGGGGTACGGCGAGCGGCTGCTGTGCGCGGTGTTCGCCTTCTCAGACCATTCGGGCGCCGCGGGCGGCCCCGTAGGCGGTTCGGGAGCCTCCCCCGCAGGCACGGGCCGGAAGGTGTACTTCATCTACAACTACAAGCGCGGCTACTGGTACCCGTTCGTGCCAGGGAACGGCGACGCCGATAAACCCAACGAGCGTTCGACCGAGCGCGAGCTGCAGCTGAAGGCGCAGATGGCCTCAGAACTGCCGATCGAGCCCGAACTCGAGCGCTGGTTCCCCCTCTGGGGGATCCCGATCTGATCAGGGCAAGGACAGGCGCAGAGCGGGTGGTCTTACATATCCGGGGGGTGGTCGGGAGGGGGGCCTGCCCCCCTCCCGTTCATCAATCCGGGATCAGACCCTCGCCCGTGAACTCGCGGCCGGCCTCCTCGAAGCTGAAGTCCGGTGGCGGAAGGATCACGTCCGAGCCCTCGAGCTCGTCGTCGCCGAGCAGCTCGCCGCGCGCGCGCACGTAGTCGAGCAGCGCGGCGAAGGCCTCCGCGAAGCCGTCTTCGTTGCCGCTGTCGACGATCTCAAGCGCCTTGCCGCGCAGCTCGTCCAGGTCCTCGGCGTCGCTGTCGGCGAGCCGGTATTGACCCTCGCCGGAGATACGGACGATCATGCCGCCTCACCACCCTCGCTCGGCTGTGTCGCGGCCGGCGGCGATTCGCCCCCCATGCCGGGGGCCGCATCCGCCCCCTCACCCGCGCCGGAGGTCTCGCCGCCTCCCGCGCCGATCTCGCCCGCGCCCCCTCCGGCGCCGGCCCCGATCTCGGCCTTCATCTTGGCGAGGTCGTCGTCGACGGCGGAGGTGCTGGAGAGAGCCTTGAGCTGGCGGTCGATGTCGTCTTCACCGGAGCCCAGTGCGGTGATGTCTTCGAAGGTGCCCGCGGCTTCCAGCTCCTGGACGGCGTCCGCGCGGGCTTTCATGTTTTCGGTCTTGTCGACGGCACGCTGCATCGCGAGGCCCACGTCGGCCATCTGCTCGCCCACGCCGGTCGCGGCCTCGGAGATCTTCACCTGGGCTTCGGCGGCGGAGTACTGGGCCTTGATGACCTCCTTCTTGGTGCGGAAAGCTTCGATCTTGGCCCGAAGTTTCTGCTCGGAGTCCGTCAGCTTCTGCTGCTGTTCTTCGAGTTCGGCGACCTGCGTGTCGAGTGACTGCAGCTCGGTCTGGGCGACGTTCTTGCGCTCCAGGGCGGTGCGGGCGAGGTCTTCCTGGCCGGAGGACAGCGCCTGACGGGCCTGGGTGTCGAGCTTGACCACGTTCTGCTTGAGCGTCGCCTCCTGCATCTGCAGGCGCTTCTTGGCGGTGACGACGTCGGCGATGCCCTTCTTGACGTTCTGGAGTTGTTCGACCTGCTTTTGGTAGCTGTAGTCGAGCGTCTCGGCCGGGTCTTCGGCGCGGTCGAGCAGCTTGGAGACTTTGGCCTTGACGACTGTTGACATGCGCCCGGTCAGACCGGCCATGTGATCCTCCTGTCGGTGTTCGCCTGCGGACCGCTCAAGCCTAGCCGAACCGCGCGCGTCGGCCCTCGAACCGCGCGCGCCGGCCCTACAGCCCGACCGGGTGGCGCATGACGAAGCCCGCGTTTTCGGGGCGCAGCGGGCGCCAGCGCGGGCCCTCGAGCCCCGAGGGGTCGTTGGCCGGGCTCGTGTCCAGGCGGATGCCGGCTACGGTCATGTAGGCGTGGCCGCCGTTGGCGAAGATCGTCACCCACGTGCCCACGCCCTTGCCGCCCCAGCCTTCGAATTCGGTGGAGTCCATCGGCGTGGACAGCAGGTCCGCGCCGTGCAGAGCGTAGGAGACGGTGCCCGAGCAGTCATACCCGGGAGAGTTGAACGAGGCGTGGCCGCCGCCGTAGATGTAGGGCAGGCCGACGATCTGGTTGCCCGCCCAGATGATCTCCTGAACCGCCGGCGGGGCGTCGATCGGCGCTGCCGCCAGGCCGTCGATGATCCGAGCGGTGTGGCCGGGGACGAGCAGGTCGGGCTTGCCGGCGCCGACGTCAGTGCCAGTGCCGGTGGGCACAACGGGAGCGCCGCCAGTGGTGCCCTGCATCGTCGAGCCGCTCGTGGTGCTGCTGGCGGAGGCGTCCTCGCTCGTGCCGGCGGTGGTAGTGGTCGTGGAGGCCGGGGCCGTGTAGGGGACGAGCTGGCCGGTCACGGTCTTTTCGTAGACCGGGCCGTTGTAGGCGATGTTGGGGGTGGGAGCGGTGATCGGAGCGTGGTGGGCGGGCTTGGCCGGCGGTGCCGGGCTGCTCGGCGAGGCGCCGCCGCTGACCGAGACGTTGGTCGTGCCCGTCGATTCGCTGGAGCCGGGCATCGCGCCGCCCGCCGGGGTCGATTCGGCGTCGGCCTTCTTCGCGGCCTTGGTCGCGGTCGCCGTCGCCACCGCGGGCGCCGTCGCGCAGGCCGCCACCGTCAAGATTGAGCTGAGCGCCACACTGAGTGTTCGCAACCGCACTTCGTCGACCTCTTTCGTCGGCCTGCGGGGTTAGCTGACGGGCTAGCGCTGAAAGAGCCTGCGCTTCTCACGGTTCACCGTGGGATTCGCCCCAACAACTTGGGTCCCCCGTTCCCTGACATCTGGTCAGGGATTCGGCGTTGATCGCGGCACCCTAGCACGGTGCAACGACGCTTGCATCACCCATACGGGGTTCGGCAGGATTTCCCTGCATATCGCGGAAGTTCTGTAAGCGTTCAGTTGTAGGTTCCGCGCTGCGGGGGTGCTGGTCGTGCTCGTGGGGGCGAAGTTCCTCAGACCAGCGCCGGGAGTGGGTCGCCGCGGGCGTGGGCGGTGAGCAGTTCGCGCATGTAGGCGAACAACGATCGG
>DATJUK010000239.1:0-5047 GCA_035502495.1 Solirubrobacterales bacterium | reverse complement strand
GAGCGGCGCGCCGACCAGGGCGGCGCCGACCTCGGCGAAGCCGCCGCGGCGGCGCGGGGTCAGCAGGTTGAGCCCCGCCGCCAGGGTCACGGCGCCGCCGTTGGCGGCCAGCAGCCAGGCGCCGAGGCTCATCGGCGAGGTCACCTTGACCATCCGCATCATGTAGAGGAAGCGCCGCGGCCGGCCGAGGTCCCTGATCAGGAGCACCGGGCTGACGGTGACGCCGACGAAGGCGCCCGCCCAGGCGCGCCGCGCCAGGCGCGGATGCCCGGCGAAGGTCGCCGCGGCGGCGAGGCAGGAGGAGGCCCCGGCCAGCCCGCCGAAGAAGAAGTAGTAGGGGATCTCGGGTTTCCAGACCGGGCGCTTGACGATCGGCCTGCCGTAGTAGGTGGTCGGCTTCTCGCGCGGGACCATCGCCCGTTCGCCGCCGCCCTTGGGGCTCACCTGCGCCTCCCGAGGAAGCTCGCCGCGACCCCCGCGACGAGCGCCGCGGCGGCGCCCATCCCCGCCGCCCACACCGCCGGCGCCTGCCGCAGCGGCGCCACCGGGTCGGGCGGCAGCCGATAGGTCTCGGGCTCGTCGAGCAGCAGGAAGAAGGCGCCGAAGCCGCCCACCCCGTCGTCCTCGGAGTCGCCGTAGAGGCGCGCCTCCTCGCGGCCCCGCTCGTGCAGCGTCGCCACCCGCCGCTCCGCCCGCGCCCGCAGCTCCTCGAGGTCGCCGAACTGGATCGAGTCGGTGGGGCAGGCCTGGGCGCAGGCCGGTTCCATGTCGTCCTTCAGCCGGTCGTAACACATGGTGCACTTCCAGACCCGGCCGTCGCCCTGGCGCTGGTCGATCACCCCGAACGGGCAGGAGACGACGCAGTAGCCGCAGCCGTTGCAGATGTCGGGCTGGACGACGACGGTGCCGAACTCGGTGCGGAAGAGGGCCCCGGTCGGGCAGGCGTCGAGGCAGCCGGCCTCGGTGCAGTGCTTGCAGACGTCGGAGCTCATCAGCCAGCGGAAGCCGTCGGCGTCGGTGTGCGGGTCGAGCCCCTCCTCGACCAGCGACTGGCGCGCCGCCTCCGCGACGAAGGAGTCCGGCGCCGCTTCCTCGACCCCCACCGACACCTGCTGCTCGATGAAGGCGACGTGGCGCCAGCGGTTGGCCCCGAGTTCGCCGCTGTTGTCGTAGGAGGAGCCGCTGAAGCCGAGCGGCTCGGCCGGCACCTGGTTCCACTCCTTGCAGGCGACCTCGCAGGCCTTGCAGCCGATGCAGATCGAGGTGTCGGTGAAGAAGCCTTTGCGGGGGACGGCGGTCGGCGTGTCGATCAGGTGGCCGCTCATCGCGCCTCCTTTCCGTAGTCGCGGACGAACTTCGGCAGGTCGGGGCCGCGGGGCCGGCGGCCCGGGCGGATGTCGCAGGTCGCCGCCTTCACCTCCTGGATGTGGACGTTGGGGTCGAGCGCGAAGGGGAAGAGGTCGTTGGCCGAGTCCCCGGTGGAGATCCCGCGGTTGCCCCAGTGGTAGGGCAGGCCGATCTGGTGGACGACGCGGTCGCCGATCCGCAGCGGTTTGACCCGGTCGGTGACGAGGACGCGGGCCTCGATCGCGGTGCGGGTGCTGACGATCGTCGCCCAGCCGCCGTGCTCGAGGCCGCGCTCGGCGGCCAGTGCCGGGCTCACCTCGCAGAAGAATTCCGGCTGCAGCTCGGCCAGGAACGGCAGCGTGCGGCTCATCCCGCCCGCGGTGTGGTGCTCGGTCAGCCGGTAGGTGGTCATCACGTAGGGGTAGGTGTCGGCTCCCGGTTCGCCCGCGGTCGGGTTGTAGGGATTGTCGCGGCGGCGGAACTCCTGCCGCACCGGGTTCGCCTGCTGCGCGTAGAGCGGGTTCTCGAAGGGGGACTCGTGCGGCTCGTAGTGGGTGGGGAAGGGGCCGTCGACCACCCCGTTCGGGGTGAAGAGCCAGGCGCGGCCGTCGCCCTGCATGATGAACGGCTCGTCGCCGCGCAGCGCCGCCTGGGCCTTGGCGCCTTCCTCCGGCACGTAGTCGGGCGCCTTGTCGGTGGTGAAGTCGGGCACGTCCTCGCCGGTCCACTTCCCCGCCTCGGCGTCCCACCAGACGTAGCGCTTGCGCTCCGACCACGGCCGCCCCTCGGGGTCGGCGGAGGCGCGGTTGTAGATGATGCGGCGGTTCATCGGCCAGGCCCAGGCCCACTCCGGCGCCACCCAGCTCTGCTCCCGCCCCGGCTTGCGGCGGGCGGGCTGGTTCACCCCGTCGGCGTAGCAGCCGGCGTAGATCCAGCAGCCGCAGGTGGTCGAGCCGTCGTCGCGCAGCGGCAGGTAGTCGTGCAGCGGCTCGCGCTCGGGGTCGAAGCCGCCGATCTCGGCCAGCACCGCTTCGGCGTCCGGCTCTTCGTCGGGGCCGATCGTCGGGTAGTCCCAGGTGAGGTCGAGGATCGGCCGGTCGCGGTCGCGGTCGGAGCCGGCCAGCCGCTCGCGGACCTTCCGTCCCAGGTGGTACATGAACCACAGCTCCGAGCGGCAGTCACCCTCCGGCTCGACCGCCTTGTGGTGCCACTGGAGGAGGCGCTGGGTGTTGGTGAAGCTGCCGTCCTTCTCGGTGTGCGCGGCGGCGGGCATGAGGAAGACCTCGGTGCCGATCTCCTCGGTGACCAGCTCGCCGGTCTCGATCTCCGGCGCGTCGTGCCAGAAGGAGGCGGTCTCGATCTCGTCGAGGTCGCGCACCACCAGCCACTCAAGCTTCGCCAGCGCCAGCCGCTGGAGCTTCGAGTTGGCCGAGCCGACGGCCGGGTTCTCGCCCATCACGAAGTAGCCGGTGAGCTTGTTGTCCTCCATCTCGGTGACGGTCTTGTAGTGCGAGTGGTCTTTGTCGATGCGGGGCAGGTAGTCGAAGCAGAACTCGTTGTCGTACTGGGCGGCGGGGCCCCACCAGGCCTTCAGCAGGCTGACCATGTAGGAGCGCGTGTTGCCCCAGAAGCCGGTCGGCGAGGCGTTGCGGTCGATGTAGGCGTCGAGGTTCGATTCGGCGTGCGCGTGCGGCATCGGCAGGTAGCCGGGGAGGATGTTGAAGAGGGTCGGGATGTCGGTCGAGCCCTGGATCGAGGCGTGGCCGCGCAGCGCCATGATGCCGCCGCCGGGGCGGCCGACGTTGCCGAGCAGCAGCTGGACGATCGCCGCGGTGCGGATGTACTGGACGCCGACCGAGTGCTGGGTCCAGCCGACCGCGTAGCAGAAGGCGCCGGTGCGCTCGCGGCCGGAGTTGCGGCAGAGGGCCTCGGCGACCGCGACGAACTGGGCGCGGGGCACGCCGCAGATGCGCTCGACCATCTCCGGCGTGTAGCGGGCGTAGTGCTTCTTCAGCAGCTGGAAGACGCAGCGCGGGTCCTGCAGGGTGGGGTCCTCGCGGGGCGGCTCGCCGTGGCTCAGTTCGCCGCCGTGGGCGCCGTGGGCCTGCTCGCCTTCGGCTTTTTCGACTCCGGCTTCGCCGCCCGAGGGCTGCGCCTCCATCCCCTTGTACTGCCAGGTGCCGCGGTCGTAGGTGCGCCCCTCGCGGTCGAGGCCGGAGAAGATCCCGTCGAGGTCCTCGGTGTCGCGGAAGTCGTCGCTGACGATCGTGCGGGCGTTGGTGTAGGCCTGGACGTACTCGCGGAACTCGCGTTCGCCGGCGAGGATGTAGTTGACGATGCCGCCGAGGAAGGCGATGTCGGTGCCGGCGCGGATCGGCACGTGGAGGTCGGCGAGCGCGCTGGTGCGGGTGAAGCGGGGGTCGACGTGGATCACCTTGGCGCCCCGTTCGCGCGCCTCGACCACCCACTGGAAGCCGACCGGGTGGGCCTCGGCCATGTTCGAGCCCATGATCACTATGCAGTCGGAGTTCTCCAGGTCCTGGAGGAACCCCGTGGCGCCGCCCCTACCGAACGAGGTCCCCAGACCGGGGACCGTGGAGGAGTGTCATATGCGGGCCTGGTTCTCGATCTGCACCGCGCCCATCGCGGTGAAGAGCTTCTTGATCAGGTAGTTCTCCTCGTTGTCGAGGGTGGCGCCGCCGAGGTGGGCGAAGCCGAGCGTGCGCCGCAGCCGTTCCTCGCCGCGCATCTCCTGCCAGCCGGACTCGCGGGCCTCGAGCACGCGGTCGGCGATCATCTCCATCGCCTGGTCGAGGTCGAGCTCCTCCCACTCGGTGCCGTGAGGGCGGCGGTACTTCACCTTCTTCAGCCGCGTCGGCGAGTTGACCAGCTGCTCGGAGGCCGAGCCCTTGGGACAGAGGCGCCCGCGGGAGATCGGACTGTCCGGATCCCCCTCGATCTGGATCACCTTGCCGTCCTTCGACCAGACCCGCTGCCCGCAGCCGACCGCGCAGTAGGGGCACACCGACTTGACCATCGAGTCGGCCTCGGCGACCCGAGGGCGAAGCCTCTCCGACCGTCCCGACCGCGCCGCCACCCCACGCCCGGTCGGGTCATCGCGCAGCTGACGCAGCAGCGGTGGGAGCCTCATGAGGTGAGGGTACCCGGCGAGAGTTGGGGTCTCACCGGACGGCGAGGGACGCGGCCGAGGCTGGCGGGAAGCGGCGAGGGTCCCGGCCCTCCCGGAGGCGACCCGGGCAGGCTGAGGCCGCCTCCGAGACGCCCGGGACATGGAGCCTTCGGGTCGGGACCCTCACGGGGACGGGGCGCATCCGTGACGAAGATGCCTCGACCCCGAGTGCTCAGCAACCTCTGTGGAACATTTCGGTTGCCAGGCACCCGAAATGTTCCACAGAGGTTCCTGAGCGATCCGTCTCCGGGATCTCGGTGACCACCTCGTCCCCGGGTGTCTCCGTCACGATCCACGCCGCCTACACCCGCGCGCCCGGGCCCTTGCCGGTACAGCCGGGTCGGACCGTGGCGGGTGGACCCTCGAGGAGCGCCCGTGAGGAGAGGCGGACTCTCGAGGGGCGCCCGTGGGTGGTGGCGGACCTACGAGGGACGTCCGTGAGGGGTTTGCCGGACCTACGAGGGGCGCCCGTGAGGGACGCGGGGCGCCCCGGCGCGCCTTCGGCACGAA
>DATJUK010000238.1:0-10964 GCA_035502495.1 Solirubrobacterales bacterium | reverse complement strand
GAAGCTGTCGGTCCGCCCGACCAGGTGGCGATTGCCGGCGACGACCCGCGAGCCGGACTGGCCGATCGCGGCCGAGAGTTCGTCGACGCGCGCGCGCAGTCCGTTGTCCAGCGCCGTGTTGGCCTCGTGGTGGAACTGGAGGTAGACGAAGAAGCCCGTTGCCGCCAACACCACGGCCATCACCGCGGCGAAGACGAGCGTCAGGCGGAGGCGGATCGAGAGCCGGCTCAGCGGCCTCCGTCCTTCCGCAGTCTGTAGCCGGCGCCGCGCACGGTCTCGATCGATACACGATCGAAGGGCACGTCGATCTTGCGCCGCAGGTAACGGATGTAGACCTCGACCACGTTGGAGCGGTGCTCGAAGTCGTACTCCCAGGCCTGCTCGAGCAGCTGGGTGCGGGAGAGGACGTAGCCGGCGTGGCGCATGAAGGTCTCCATCAGGGTGAACTCCTTCGAGGACAGATCGATCTCTGCCTCGCCGCGCCAAACTTGACGGGTGCCGGGGTCGAGGCGCAGGTCGCCGACCTCGATCGTCGGCGGGCGCTCGACGGTGCCGCGGCGGACGAGGGCGCGGAGGCGGGCAAGCAGCTCGGCGAAGGCGAAGGGCTTGACCAGGTAGTCGTCGGCGCCGCCGTCGAGCCCGGCGACGCGGTCGTCGAGCGCGCCGCGCGCGGTCAGCATCAGGACCGGCGCCCAGACGCCGTCGCGGCGCAGCCTCCGGCAGGTCTCGAAGCCGTCGATCCCAGGCAGCATCACGTCGAGGACGACCGCGTCGTAGTCGGCGGCGGCCGCCATCAAGAGCGCCCGCTCGCCCTCTTCGGCGACGTCGACGGCCAGCCCTTCCTCGCTCAGACCGCGGCGCAGGAGCGCCGCCATCTTCACCTCGTCCTCGACCACCAAGACCCGCATGGCATCCAAGATCCTCCTCAGACATGAAGGAAAGATGAGAACAACCTGTGTGCCGCCCTGGAGGCTCGGAGCGCGTTACTTCGGCGGGAGGCCGGCGACGAAGGCGAGGGCGCGGGTGACCCAGGCGTCGACCACGGCCTCGTCGGCGAGCGCCTCGGGGTCGACGTAGATCCAGCCAGGCATCTGGCGGCCGCGCATGATCACCGCCTCGGCTCCGGGCTGCGCCAGGGTCTCCTCCGCGTCGGCGGGATCGGTGCGCGCCATGAGGCCGCCGTGGCGCGAGGCGACGACGGTCAGATTGCCGTCGACCATGAAGGCGAGCCCACCGAACATCTTCTTCTCGCTCAGCTCGCCATCGGCGCCTTGGAGGCGCTCGCGCAGTTCGTCGGCCAGTCGCTCGTCGTAGGCCATCGCCGGGAAGCCTACGCCGCAATCAGCCGGCGTCCCGCCACATCAGCCACACCCGCGGGCCGCGTGGCAGGCGCAGCTCGCGGGTGACGCGGAAGCCGAAGCGGGCGTAGTAGTCGAGGTTGCGCTCCTTCGAGGACTCGAGGTAGGCGCCGATCCCGAGGCGATCGCATTCCTCCAACACCGGGGAGAGGACCGCGGTGCCGAGGCCGCGGCCCTGCGCGGCGGGGTCGGTACCGAGCGTCGCCAGGTACCAGTGCGGCGGCGCGGCCGGGTGGTGGCGTTCGATCCCCTGCAGGCCCCAGCCGACCAGCGGCGCGCGGCGCAGGAGGCGCGGGTGGAGCATCGCGCGGGAGAAGGCGAGGTCGTCGCGGACGCTGCTGCGCCAGCGGTCCGGCGCCGCCCAGACCGCGGCGCTCTCGCCGCCGGCACTCATCCAGATCTCGCCGACGACCTGGAACCCGTGGCGGGCGTAGAAGGCGATGTTGCGCTCCTTCGAGGACTCGAGGTAGGCGCCGATCCCGTCGCTGTCGCATTCCTCCAGCACCGGGGCGAGGACCGCGGTGCCGAGGCCGCGGCCCTGGGCGGCAGGGTCGGTGCCGAGCGTCGACAGGTACCAGTGCGGCGGCCGCGGCGGGTGGCGCCGTTCCAGCCCGAGGAGGCCCCAGCCGACCAGCGGCGCCCGGCGCAGGAGGCGCGGATGGAGCATCGCGCGGGAGAAGGCGAGGTCGTCGCGGGTGCTGCTGCGCCAGCGGTCGGGGGCCGCCCAGACGGCGGCGCTCTCGCCTCCCGGCGTCATCCAGATCTCCCCCGCCCGCAGCATCTGCCGGTCCCGGGCGGCGTGGAAGCGCTCCAGCATCCACGGCCGCAGGTCGTCGCGCGGGCAGGCGTAGCGGGCGACCGGATCGTCGTCGAAGGCGCGGGTAAGCATCCGCGTCAGCGCGGGCAGATCCGCCGCTCCCGCGCGGCGGACTCCCGCCTCGGCTCCCCTGCCGGCGGTCATCGCGTCAGCTCAGGCCGCGGCCGCCTCCGGGTCGGGTCGCACGATCACCGTGTCGGCGACCGAGATGATCTCGTCGACCGGCAGGTCGGCCCGCTCGGCGTGCTCGCGGATCGCCGCCGGGCTCGAGGCCTGGTAGATGCAGACGGTGCCGACCGCCTCGCCACCCTCCTCGAGCACGTAGCTGCGGATCCAGCGGACGTCGTCGGACATCTCCTCGTCGCCGACCTGGCTCGACCGCGCCGCGGCCTGCTGTAGCTCGGACGGATTCGGCCAGCCGTTGCGGCGCAGAATCACATAGGTGTCCATCGCTTCCCCTTCGTGTCGGGATCTTCGGTCCGGGTCCGAGCATAGGACCGCGGGGCGCTCCTGTCAGCGGCCGGCGCGCGAAGTACCCGGTCGGGACCTCAGCGGCGCCCGTGCTTCTTGCGCGGCGCCCGCAGCAGGGCGACCGAGCGGTGCACGGTCTTCGTCGCGCAGCCGCCGTTCGGGGTGAAGGTGATGCGGTACCTGACGCTCGCCCGCAGCCTCTTCTTCAGCGCTTTGGCGAGCTCCACCCGGGGGTGGAGCGTCAGCGTCGCCATCCCCGGCCTGCGCACCTTGCGGGTCACCGCGTGCACCTTCTTGCCGAAGAGCAGGAACCAGCCGGTGCTCGGGAACTTCACCCGCAGCCGCACCGTCCCGTTCTTGCGGTTGTGGGCCACCCCGCCGATCGCGAAGTTGGCGCTGCAGGCGACCGGCTGCGGCGCCGCCGGCGCCTTCACTTCCACCGCGTGCGTCACCGTCGCCGCCGGGTTGCCGCTGCAGTAGGCGGTGCGCCCGGTGAAGACCTCTTCCGCCCCGCAGCCTTCGTCGTCGACGACCGAGAGCTGGGCCGCGTAGGTGCCGGGGCCCGGATAGGTATGCACGGCCCGGGCCCCGGTCGCGGTGGTTCCGGGACCGGCGGCTTCCGAGGCGGCGGCGCCGTCGCCGAACTGCCAGGCCCAGGACCTGACCGTCCCGTCGGGGTCGGTCGAGGCGCTGCCGTCGAACGTCGCGGTGAAATCCGCGGTGATGCTCGGCACGGTGAAGGCCGCGGTCGGCGACTGGTCGGGGGTGATCGCGATCCCGCCGACGAACCCGCCCGCGGTCGAGGGTCGCGGTGTGATTTCCGCGTAGGTCCGCGTGTCGAAGACCTTCACGCCAGCGGAAGTCCGATCGACGAGGAACGCACGCTTCCCGTCGGGGGTGAGGACGGCTTCCCCGGCTTCGCCACCGGTTTCGACTTCCTTGATCAGCGCACCGGTCTGCAGGTCGATCACCATCGGTTCGCCTAACCCGCTCACCCATCCCGTCTTGCCGTCCGGGGCCACCGTGATCGCGCCCGCCCAGAAGGGCACCGGCGCCAGGTAGGTCACTTTCCTGGTCGTCGCGTCGATCGCCGCCACCCCGCTGTTCTCGTCGGCGACGTAGATGCGCTTGCCGTCCGGCGCGACGGAGACGTCCTGCGGCCTTTCGGTGAGCGGGATGGGTTCCCCGACCACCCGCATCGACCGCGTGTCGACGACCTCGACCGCCTGCGCGCCCTGCTCGGCCATGTAGGCGGTCTTGCCGTCCGGCGAGATCGCGATCCCGGTGGCCCATGACCCGAGCTTGGCAGCGGCGGTCACCTGATTCGTCCGCGTGTCGATGGCGACGAGCTTCTCGGTCGACCAGTCGGCGACGTAGGCGGTCTTGCCGTCCGGCGAGATCGCGACCGGTCCCAGCTGGCCGCCGAGCTCGATCGGTTCGCCGACGATCCGTCGCGTCGCCAGTTCGATCACCTGGACCGAGTCCGTTTCTTCGTTCACGACGTAGGCGAAGCGGCCGTCGGGCGTGATCGCGATCGACTTCGGACGACCGCCGAGCTCGATCGGTTGGCCGACCATCGCGTTCGTCTGGGTGTCGATCACCGACACGGCGCCGACTTCGAAGTTGGAGGTCAACGCCAGCGGCGCGGCGCTCGCGCCCGCCACGTCGAGGCAGGCGAAGGCGCAGACGACGGCAATCGCCGCGAGCCCTCGCCGGCTGACCGAGAACCGGACCATCGGCGCGAAGTCTAGGCAAGGCGCCCTGCCGGGTGCCGCCGACGCGAAGGACCGCCTGAACCGATATTTTTCGAAAATCGAAGAACGCGCCGCCAACTCCGCCCCCGGGCACGACTCCGCCCTCGGGCCGCTCAAGATCCTCGACTTCTCACGCGTCCTCGCCGGGCCGTTCGCGACGATGATGCTCGCCGACTTCGGCGCCGAGGTGACCAAGGTCGAGCGCCCCGGGGTCGGTGACGAAACCCGCTCCTGGGGTCCCCCCTATGACGAGCGCGGCGAGGCGACCTACTTCCAGTCGGTCAACCGCAACAAGGACAGCGTGGCGATCGACATGGGCAGCGCGGAGGGGCTCGCCGAGCTCCGTCGCCGGGCCCGCGAGGCCGACGTCCTGGTGGAGAACTTCCGGCCCGGGCTGATGGCGTCGAAGGGCCTCGACCACGAGACCCTGCGGGCCGAGAACCCGGGCCTCGTCTACTGCTCGATCACCGGCTTCGGCGGCTCCGGCGCGGGCGCCGAGCTGCCCGGGTACGACCTCCTCGTGCAGGCGCTCGCCGGGCTGATGAGCATCACCGGCGATCCCGAGGGCGAACCGATGAAGGTCGGCGTCGCCCTGGTCGACGTGCTCTCCGGGCTCTTCGCCACGGTCGGGATCCTCGCCGCGCTCCGCCACCGCGACCGGACCGGCGCCGGGCAGCTGGTCGAGGTCGACCTCTTCTCGGCCCTGCTGGCGGCGCTGGTCAACCAAGGGTCCGCCTACACGATCGCGGGGGTGGTGCCGCGGCGGCTCGGCAACCGGCACCCGAGCATCTCCCCCTACGAGGTCTACGCGACCGGCGCGGGCGAGCTCGTCCTCGCGGTCGGCAACGACCGCCAGTTCGCCGCCCTCTGCGAGGTGCTCGGCGCGCCCGACCTCGCCGCCGACCCGCGCTTCGCCACCAATTCGGCCCGCGTCGAAAATCGCGAGCCCCTCGGCGCGGAGCTGGAGCGGCTGCTGGCGGCGCGGCCGGCGGCCGAGTGGAGCGCCGCGCTGCTCGCCCGCCGCGTCCCCGCCGGACAGGTGAACGACCTCGGCGCCGCCTTCGAGTTCGCCGCCGCGATCGGGCTCGCGCCGACGGTCGAGATCCCGCGCGAGGGCGGCGGCACCGTCTCCCTGACCCGCAATCCGATCCGCCTCTCCGCCTCGCCCGCCACCTACCGCAGCGCCCCGCCGCTGCTGCCGGGAACGGAGCGGGAGGAGTGAGCGACGCCGCCGCCACTCCGCCGCGGGTCTGCGTCTTCGCCGGCTCCGGGGTCGGCACCGATCCCGCGTTCGCGGCCGCCGCGCGGGAGCTGGGCGCGACGCTCGCCGCCCGCGACCTCGGCCTCGTCTTCGGCGGCGAAGCGGCGGGCCTGATGGGCGCGGTCGCCGACGGCGCGGTCGAGGGCGGCGGCGAGGTCATCGGCGTCATCCCCCGCTTCCTCGCCGACATCGGCAGCCCCTACCCCGGCGCCGACATCCGCCTCGTCGACACCCTCGCCGAGCGCAAGCTCCTGATGGCGGACCTCGCGGCCGGGTTCGTCGCCCTGCCCGGCGGCCTCGGCACCCTCGACGAGCTGACCGAGATGGTCACCTGGACCCAGCTCGGCGTGCACGACAAACCGCTGGTGCTGCTCGACGTGCTCGGCTGCTGGGCGAAGCTCCGCGAGCTGCTCGACTCGATGGTCGCCGACGGCTTCCTGCGCCCCGAGGCGCGGGCGCTGCTGCGGTTCGCGACGAGCCCCGCCGCCGCGGTCGCCGC
This sequence comes from Solirubrobacterales bacterium, assembly GCA_035502495.1. Taxonomy (GTDB): domain Bacteria; phylum Actinomycetota; class Thermoleophilia; order Solirubrobacterales; family 70-9; genus VAYN01. The sequence continues at coordinate 4,804 of DATJUK010000238.1, read as the reverse complement.
CCTTACCTAGGTGGCGCGGCAGTCGCCGCCGTGGCGCTTTCCTCTCGCATAGCGAGAGGAAAGCGCCACAAGCAACTTCAGTCGCCCGGATGCTCGGCCGACTTCGCCCGCTTTTCCGCCTCGTCGCGCAGCGTCGGCAGGACGTCGGCGGCGAACTGGTCGAGGAAGCGCTTCTGGTCGTCGCCGGGGGCGTGCAGGATCAGGTCTTCGAAGCCGAGGTCGACGTAGGGCATGATCTTCTCGATCACCTCGTCGGGCCGGTCGGAGACGATGAAGCGGTTGTGCGCCTTGTCGGCGTTTTCGTCGGCTACCCGTTCCATCTCGACCGGGTCGTCGATCCCCGCTTTCTGCTCGTGGGACAGTCCCAGGGCCGACCACAGCTTGCAGGACTCGAAGGCGACCTCGGCGTCGCGGTCGTAGGAGACCTTGATCTCGATCATCTTGCGGATCTCGTTCGGGTCCCGCTCGGCTTTCTCCGCGCCCTCGGCGAGGTTCGCCATCAGTTCGCGGTAGAGGTCCGGATCTTTGCCGCTGGTCGAGATGAAGCCGTCGCCGCGCCGCCCCGCCAGTTTGGCCGCCAGCGGCCCCGAGGCGGCGATGAAGATCGGCACCGGCTCGTCGGGTTTGTCGTAGATCGTCGCCCGCCGCGCTTCGTAGTACTCGCCCTCGAAGTCGACCCGCTCCTCGCGCCACAGCTGCTCGATCAGCTTGACCGCCTCGGCGAGGCGCCGGCGGCGCTCTTTCGCCCCCGGGAACTCGCCCCCGGTGGCGGGCGTCTCGTTCAGCGACTCGCCGGTGCCGACGCCGAGGAAGACCCGCCCCGGGGCGAGCGCGCCGAGCGTGCCGAACGCCTGGGCGACGATCGACGGGTTGTAGCGCAGGGTCGGGGTGAGGACGCTGGTCCCCATCACCACCCGCTCGGTCGAGGCGGCGAGGGCGCCGAGCCAGACCAGCGCGTTGGGCGCGTGCCCGCCCCGGTGGCGCCAGGGCTGGAAGTGGTCGGAGACCGAGACGACGTCGAGCCCCGTCTTCTCCGCCTCGATCGAGAAGTCGAGCAGCTCGCGCGGCCCGAACTGCTCGGCCGACGCCTTGTAACCGATCCGTATCGCCATGGGTGCCTTTCCTAGAAGACCTGGTTCTGTCCGTCGAAGACCTCGCTCACCGAATCCTCGGTGAAGATGCGACTGACGGTAGCGGCCAGCAGTCCCGCGCAGGAGACGACCTCGACGCAGTCGGGGGCGCCGGGGCGGAGCGGCACCGTGTCGGTGACCACGATCCGGCCGAAGGGCGAGGCCGCCAGGGTCGCGTAGGCGTCGCCGCTGAAGATCCCGTGCGTGGCGACCGCGCAGACCCGCTTCGCCCCCGCCGCCATCACCGCCTCGCCGGCCGCGCGCAGCGTGCCCGCGGTGTCGATCATGTCGTCGACGATGATCGCGGTCTTCCCCTCGACCTCGCCGATCACGGCGCCGATCTCGGCCACCTGCTGTTCGGGCCGGTCCTTGTCGAGCAGGGCGAGGCCGGCGCCGAGGCGCTTGGCGAAGTTGCGGTTGAGCTTCACCCGACCGGCGTCCGGGGCGACGACGACGAGGTCCTCCCGGCGCGCGCCCTCCGCGTCGGGCCCGCGCATCTCCTCGACCAGCAGCATCATCGCCGTCATGTGGTCGACCGGGACGTGGAAGAAGCCCTGCACCTGGCCCGCGTGGAGGTCCATCGTCAGCACCCGGTCGGCGCCCGCCGACTCCAGTGCCCGCGCCACCAGCCGGGTCGAGATCGGCTCGCGCGGGGCGCTCTTCTTGTCCTGGCGGGCGTAGCCGAACCAGGGGACGACGGCGACGATCCGGTGGGCGCTCGCGCCGACCGCGGCGTCGATCATCACCAGCAGCTCCATCAGCGTGTCGTTGGCGCTCATCCCCAGCTCCGGGTTGGCGCAGGTTGGCTGGACGATGAAGACGTCGGCGCCGCGGATCGACTCCTCTATCCGGCAGTAAACCTCGGAGTTGGAGAAGGTCTTCAGCTTCACCGCGCCGAGCTCGACCCCGAGCTCGGCGGCGATCGCCCCGGCCAGCGCCGGGTTGCCGCGGCCGCCGAGCAGCATCAGCCGGCGGCCGGAGCGCATCGAGCGCGAGGCGGGGTGCTCGGCGGTGGCGACCCCGAGCGCGCTCACCGCCCGCTCCCGCGCAGCTCCTGCCGCCGGGCGGGCGCGAGGAGCTGGGGTTCGGCCTCCGGTTCGAGCAGGGCGCGGCCGAGCGCGTAGGCCTCGCGCAGGTCGCGGCCGCGGTAGGCGACGGCGGCGTGCGCGGCGAGGCTCTCGGAGCCGTTCACCGAGACGGTGTTGGCGAGGATTTCGAACAGCGGCACGTCGGAGGACGAGTCGCCGTAGGCGACCGTGTCGTCGGAGCCGAGCCCGAGCCGCTCCAGCACCTCGCTCGCGATGTAGACCTTCGATTCCGGCGTCAGCACCCGCTCGGCGACGACCTCGCCGCCGGCCGGCACCTCCGCCCCGTAGGCCTCGTGCAGGCCGAGCCGGCGCAGCTTGTCGGCGAAGAACTGGGGCGAGAGGGTGATCACGGCGCTGCGCTCGCCGCGCGCGTCGATGTCGCGCCAGACCTCCTCGATCCCGTCCAGCCAGGGGACCCCGGCGAAAACCTCCTCGATGTCCTCCTCGCCCAACTCCGCCCACAGCGGCAGCAGCAGCTCGTAGAACTCGACGTGGCCGATCTCGCCGCGGCCCCAGCGCTCCTCCATCTCCTCGACGTCGTCGAGGTAGCCGGCACGGCGGGAGAGCTCGAGGCAGGCGGAGCCGGCCAGGAGCGTCCCGTCCATGTCGAAGATGTGGAGCTTTGCCATCGGATCCGGGTGCCGTCGATCGGAGCGCCGCCCGCGCGAGGCGGCGCTCCGCCGACGCGCTAGGCGCCGACCGGGGTGGCGCCGCCCTTGGCGGCCTCGCGCAGCGGCGCGACGTAGTCGGCGTAGTAGTAATCCGGCACCTCGCGTTCGCTGCGCTCCTTCAGTTCGGCGAAGTCCCACTTCTTCAGCAACTGGCCGTTGCGGAAGACGGGGACGAGCTGATTCTCCTCCGGCGCGATCTCGTCACGCTTGACCGTCGTGTAGTCGCCGTCGGAGTACTTCAACGCCAACCGGCCTTTCTTCGAGAGCTTCATCGCGTCGCCGGTCGGGCTCTTGCCGATGTCGCGCCATTCGCCGTTCACCTTGGCGGCGTTGGCCTTCATCCCGAACTCCATCGTGTCGCGGTTGCAGTGCTGGAGCAGGCCACCGCCCATGCCGAACACCGCGTTGTCGGTAGCCAGGCCGCGCCGCTCCATCTCCATGAAGACCTTCGGCAGGGTCTCGCGGCGGACGCCGTCGCCCTGGACCGTGCGGACGAAGTCGGGCAGCACTTTGTAGCCCTTGGAGTTGGTCGTGTAGCCGAAGGCGTCCATCAGCCACTCGGTGGTCGAGGCGGTCACGTCGACGACGTCGCCGGAGTCCGGCCGGATCCCGACCAGGCCCTGGAAGTTTTCGATCCGCTCCTTCAGCTCGCCGCCGATGATGTTTTTGACCGCGTTCTCGTGGTCGTAGGTGTCGGTGAGCAGCAGGGCGCAGCCGTCCGGCTCCATCTTGTCGAGCATGTTCAGCATCGCCGCCGCCTCGTTCTCGCGTCCCCAGGCGCAGAAGCCGGCGTGCTCGGCGTTCGGGCCGGAGTTCGAGGGGTCGACGGCGTTGTAGTACTTCTTCGCCGCGACGATCCCGGGCACGGTGTCGGACTGGTCGAAGTTGACCAGGTGGGCGAGGCCGCCGAGCGCCGCCGATTCCTGCGAGGAGACGCCGCGGGCGCCGTAGTCGTGGAGGATGAAGCGCAGCGACTCGGGGTGGTCGGAGGTCTGCGCGAGGCTCTCTTTGATCACCTGCTTGGAGAGCCAGCTGATCGTGCCGATCGTGGTCGGGTACCAGACGGCGCGCAACAGCGCGGTCTCGAAGAAGCTGGTCGCCCACCAGTACTTGGGGTCGGTGTTGATCACCTGGACCAGGACGTTCTTGACCGGCAGCACGGTGCCCTCGGGGACGGCCTCGATTTCGACCGGCAGGTAGCCGCCGTGGTCGTTGAGGACGCCCATCCAGTTCTCGCGGTTGAAGTGCATCCCCTGCTCGCGCTCGGTGTTCTCGGCCTCGTCGATGTCCTCGAGCGTGATCGGACGCATGAGGAACTCGCGGATGAAGGCCTGCAGGCCGACGAACATGTTCACCGGGAACTCGCCGCCCCGGGACTCGACGTAGCTGGAGACGTATTCCGTGCCAGGCGGATACAGCGGGTAGTGGCAGTGCTTGTAGTTGTCGGTGTTGATGATGATGTTGCTGAACTCGGTCATCTAGAAACCTTTCTGGCACATGCCCAAAGTGCCTTTCCCAATTCGCCCAAACACTCGCTGCCAGCGGAATATGAACGATTCCACCCAAGCCGTCAACCCCCCGATTCGGGCCAGATGCTGAAATCGTTTTGGATGCCGCTACAAAGCGGTTCCCCAACCCCCCGCAAACCGCATGAGTTCGCAGAAATCACCGGATAGCGAGCCAAACTGCGAACTCATCTCGGGGGCGGGCATGGGATCGGGTCCGGGAGAGGCCACAGGGGCTTGGTCGGGCCGGTGGCGGAGCTGAAGGCCGGGGGCCTGGGACCGAAGGCCGGGGGCCTGGGACCGAAGGCCGGGGGCCGGGGCTGGGATCGGAGGCCGGGGGCTGGGATCGGAGGCCGGGGCCCCCGTGGCGGAGGACGGCGAGCCCCGGGCGTCTCGGAGGCGGCCCCGGC
>DATJUK010000237.1:0-11524 GCA_035502495.1 Solirubrobacterales bacterium | reverse complement strand
CCGCCGGGTGGGCGGGTCCCTCGCCGTCCGGCGCCCGGGCCCCGTCGGCCGCGGGGCCGCGACCTCAGAGCCTCGCCCCGGGCCCGCGCGTCCTCGGCGGCGGGGCGCCGAGGATCTCGAAGGCCTTGGTCACCGGCTTCGAGGTGTTGTTCGATTCGTCGGTCGCCCGCAGCACCGCGACGTAGCGGCCGGGACGGGCTTTGAAGTGCTTCCAGCGGGCGGCGAGGACGAACCGGTTGATGCCGAGGAAGGTGCTCCATTCGCGGTAGCCGTTGTAGACGCGGTGGCCTTTCGAGTCGAGCCGGTAGTACTCGGCGTCGAGGGTGCCGCCCTCTGAGATCGAGGCCTTCATCTGCGTCCCCTTGGTGCCGCGCAGCCTGGTCTGGCGCAGTTTCACGTCGCCGAGGGTCGGTGGGGTGAGGTCGATGTTCAGCGGCGGCTTCGGCCCAAAGCTGGAGAAGGGGTTGCCGGGGGTGGGGGAGACGATCACCTCGCCGTGGACCCAGGCGTGCAGCTTGCATTGGAAGAGGTAGACGCCCGGTTCGTCGAACTGGAGCGTGTATTCGTCGCCGGCGCGGTGCTCGGGGACGTCGGTGCCGGGGTCGGAGTCCCATTGGAGGTCGTTCGGCGAGATTCCGGTCACCGAGTGCTGCAGGTCGGGCCCGAGCCAGTCCCAGGTGACTTTCTCCCCGAGGTTGATGTGGACTTCTTTGTTCGACCACTGGTAGTCGAAGATCGAGACCCGGGTGTTGTCGGCGGCGGCGGCACCGGGCCAGAAGGCGGCGAGCAGGACCGCGGCGGCCGCCACCGCCAGTGCGTTCGCACTTATCACCGCTATGCGGGGATAAGTGCGAACGCATCTCAGTCGACGATGTACCACCCGTTCATCCCCATGTGGAAATGGTTGAAGACGTGGCAGTGGTAGAACCAGCGGCCCGGGTTGTCCTCGACGAATTCGAGCCGGAAGGAGTCGGCGGGGCCGAAGGTTTTGGTGTCGATGATCGTCCCGTCCGGGTCGGTCCAGCGGTGACCGTGCAGGTGGAAGGTGTGGAAGAAGTTGTCGAGCCCGTAGACGTGGAAGCCGACCCGTTGGCCGACTTTGGCGCGCAGGTCCGGCGTGTTGCCCGCGTAGGCGCGACCGTTGATGCAGGAGAAGCTTTCCTTCAGGCCGGTGATCGGCGGTTCCCAGGAGTGGAAGCCGAGGAAGAACTCGGCTTCCGGTGCCTGCTCGCCAGGGGCGCGGATGACCAGCGGGCCGAACAGGCCTTTGAAGACCGGCAGCGGGTCCATCGGTCCGTGGTCGTGATAGAGCCAGGTGCCTTCCGTGCCCGGTTTCGCTTCCCAGACGTAGGTGAAGGTGCGGTTCTTCTGCACGAAGCCGCCCGGGTCGGTGAACTTGCCTTTGTAGCCGCCGTCCATCTCGTTCGAGTAGAAGATCCCGTGCGGGTGCATCGTCACCGGCGACTTCAGCTTGTTGCGGAAGTGGACGACGAGGGTTTCGCCGACGCCGACTTCGAGCAGCGGCCCCGGTACCTTGCCCGGGCCGAGCGGCTTCTTGAAGTTCGGCGTCCAGGCGCGGTAGGCCCAGGCGGTGAACTTGGTCTTGCCCTTGATCGGCATGTTCATCATCTGGTCGCGGCCGGTGGGGACGATGTCCCACTCGACCGGCTCGGCGGTGATCCAGTGCTCGCGCGCCGGGCCGTTGACGGCGAAGGCGGCGAGCTCGGTGGTACCGGCGGCGCTCGCCGTGGCGCCCGCTCCCGCTGCGCCCGCGCCGGCCTCCGCCGCCGCCACCTTCGGCGGCACCGCGACGCCCTTCGCCAGCCCGTCGACGTCGATCTGACCTTCGTCCCCGCGGATCTTGTGACCGGCGAGGGTGCAGAAAAGCGCGCCGCCGCCCAGCGCCAGGAAGCCGCGCCGATCGATCCCGTCCCAGCTCATCGCGGCCCTACTTCTTGACGACGATCGTCATGTGCATCTGCGTCGGGTGGATCGTGCAGATGAACTTGTAGGTCCCCGGCGTCGTGAACGTCTTTTCGAATTCGGCGTTGGTTACCGCGGTCGTCTTGGTCGAGTAGGTGCCCTTCTGCTTCAGCGCCTTCGGCCCGCTCTTCAGGTGGACGTCGTGTGGATAGGTGTTGGTTTCCGCCCACACCCAGTTCACCGACTGGCCCTTCTTCAGGGTCAGCTTTTCCGGGCCGAAGTAGAAGTCGGCGACCGAGACTTCCTTCGGCTTCGACTTGGGCTTCTTCGCCGGCGGCGCTTCGGCGGCGGTGGCGGCCGCCCCCGAGAGGGTAAGCGCCGCCACCATCGCCACCGCGACCAGCTTCGCGGCGCGCGTCGCCCGGGGCGCACGCCGCCGCGCCCGCACGCTCCCCGTCGCGTCCGGCCGCGCCCGCACGCCCCCGGTCGCGCCCCGCCGCGACCGGCTCAGCACGTCACTTCACCCGGCCTCGGGGTGACTTCGACCGGCTTGAACTTCTGGAACGCCGGGTGCGGGGTGACCCGTCGGACCCAGGTGCACTGCTGGTTCTGCGGCGGGCTGGTCCCGGCGTAGCCGAGGATCGTCGTCGGGTTGCCGGTTTCCGAGAGGCTGGCGATCTGCAGCCCCGGCGTCAGGTTGATGCTTTTCGCCGCCGCGTAGGCGATTTCCGGCTGCGGGCAGACCGGGTAGATCTGGCTCAGCGGCACCTTCCCGTTGCCGGGGGCGAAGGTCGCGTTCGAGCTGTTGGCGCCCCAGCAGTTGCCGCCGCCGGTGTCGTCGTTCCAGATGTCGTATTCACCGTTCGGGTCGGCGCCTTCGCGGCCCATCGTGTTTTCGACGATTTCGTTGTTGACGTTCTTGGCTTCGTTGCCTTCGTTGGCGACGAAAGTTTCGCCGGGGCCGGAGAACGAGGCGATCCCCCACTTGTAGTTGCCGAACACGTGGTTGCCGCGGACGACGTTGTGGTCGGAGCCGTAGAGGATGATCCCCACGCCCGTCGGGTAGTTCACCGTCTGGCCGCTCAGTTCGCCGAGCCCCTCGGAGACGGTGTGGAACGCCGATCCGGCGAGGAAGTAGTTGTAGTTGTTCCAGAACACATCGTTGCGTTCGATCACGTTCCAGCCGTTCGGCTCGTACCCCTCGCTGTCGAGCGTGTTGGGGACGATCCCGGCGCCGTTGTTGAAGAACGCGTTTTCGATGATCCGCACGTACTTCGAGTTGGTGCCCGAGTAGCCGAGGACGTTTTCGTAGCTTTCGTCGTTCTTCAGCAGCGTCCACTTGGGCTTCTTCTGACAGGCTTCGCCGCTGTACACGTTCCACTTCTTGTTGTCGCACGGCGTTTCGCCGACGTAGAAGGCGGAGTCGCCCTGCCGGTAGCCGGCCGAGTTGATCATCTTGCCGCCGTAGCAGTTCTTGGCGAAGAGGCCGTAGGAGCGGTTGCCCGAGGCGAGCAGGTTGTTCATCGTGTACCCGTCGCAGTGCTGGCCTTCTTCGTTGGAGGCATGGATGAAGAAGCCGTTCGACTGGAAGTTGCGCGCCCACATGTTCTTCAGCACCAGGCCGTCGACGCTGATCGCCTCGATCCCGTTCTGGGCGGCACCGAGTTCGCCCTTCGCGTTCTTGCCTTCGAGGATCGTCCGCTTGCGGTCCTGCTTGGTGCCTTCGATCGTCATCCCGTCGAAGCGCTTCTTCCGTTCGGTGCCGTCGATGACCACCCCTTCGACGTACTTGCCCGGCCGGATCGCGACCTTCACCTTCGCCTTCTTGTTCTTGTAGGCGTAGCCGCCCGCGGCGTCGACGGCCTTCTGGATCGTCCGGTAGTGACACCCGTGACGGCAGGCTTCGAAGACCATCGTCTTCTGCTTCTTCGCCGGCTTCGCGGCGGGCGCCGGGGCGGCCGTCGCGCCGAGGCCGAGCAGGGCCGCGAGCACGGGGACGAGTGCAAGAACAGGCAGGCGGTGCTTCATATCTCTCCTTCGCAGCGTCGGGTTCACGCGCCCTGGCTCCTCCAAAGCCGGGGCCCGCGCCGCGCATCCCTAGTGCGCGGCGTCGCGCTGAGCGAACTGTAGCTGAGGCTGAAGCGACTTCGGCTGTTCAGCCAGGCAGGATCGTCCGCATCGCTTCTTCCAATTCGGCCACCCCGTAGGCGCCGGAGAGGCGATCCTTGATCACGCCTTCCTTGCCGATCAGGTAGGTCCACGGCTCGGTCGGCAGGCCGAACGCCTTCAGCTGGGGCCGGATCCCCTTGCTGATTTCGTTGTCGACGTAGACCTCCTGGTGGATGAAGTCGGCCTTCGGTTCGTACTCGTCGGCGACCTGCTGGGCGACGTCGACCACCGGGCCGCAGACGCGACTCTGGCAGAGCGCCGGGGTGGCGAAGACGAGGACGATCGGCTTCCTGCCGAGGACTTCGGCGAAGTTGACCTTGTGCATCTGGTCAGGCGGGACCCGGGTATCGATCTTTTCCAGGTCGTTGCCGACGTCGGCCGCGGTCAGCGTTTCGATCCTGGGCGGGCGTTCGCCGACTTTCGGCACCTTCGGGTACTGGCCGATCACAGGGCTGGGGACGCGACTCGCTTCCAGCTTGCCGTCGGGGCCTTTGATCATCGCGATCGCGAGCCAGGAGCCGTTCTGGTCGAAGTCGACCTTCGGCACCACGTAGACCGACTTCGCCTCGCCCGGGCCGGAGCCGTTCTGGGAGCGGTAGGCGGGCTTCGTCTGCAGCGTTTCCAGCTTCGCCGGCAGCGGGCCGAGGACCTTCGACTTGCCGTCCTTGGCGAAGTAGAGGGCGACTTCGACGTCTTCGACCTGTTCCTGTCCCGCCGTGAAGACCCCGAACGGGTAGCGTTCGACGCCGGTGTCGAAGACCTCCGAGGCGGGGGCGACGACCAGTTCCGAGGGGGTCGCCCCGGAGCCGTGCAGAAGCTGGGAGATCGTCTTGCCCTGGGCCGAGGGGAAGTCCTTCGGGGGCGGCGCGGGGCGGGTTTCGCCCTTGCCACCGCCGCAGCCGGCGAGCAGCGCCGCGCCGAGGACGGCGAGCGCGAGCGGCGTGGCAAGGCGGCTGATGGAGCGGCGCATCGCGGCAAAACCTACAAGTCGGAGGCCGGTCGCCGGCGCCGGGCGGCCTCGGGAGGCACGCCTTAAGCTGGGGGCGTGCCGAACATCGATCACCCCGATTTCGAGGAGCGCGAGGGCGCGCCGCCCGGGTTCCGGGCCTACCGGGCGCGGGTCGGCTACGAGCTGGGGAGCGAGCGGCTCGGGGCGAGCGTCTGGAAGCTGCCGCCCGGCGAGGCGGCCTACCCGTACCACTTCCACTACTCCGACGAGGAGCTTCTGTTCGTCTTGAGCGGTAGGCCGACACTGCGGACGCCGGCCGGGACGAGGGTGCTCGAGCCGGGCGAGGCGGTCCACTTCCCGCTCGGCGAGGAGGGTGCCCACCAGGTCTCCAACCCGACCGAGGAGGAGGTCCGCTTCCTCGCCGTCTCCACCCACGGCGCCCCGGACATCGTCGTCTACCCCGATTCGAACAAGCTCAGCGCCAGCGAGCGTCTCCCCGAGGGCGGCGGCCTGCACACCTTTTTCGACCTCGACTCCCAGGTCGGATACTGGAAAGGCGAGACGGCGCCGGAGTAGCGACCGGTGCCCGCGCCGCGCCGGCCGTCCGCGCCCGCGCCGCGCCGCCGCCCGCGCCGCGCCGCCGTCCGCGCCGCGCCGGCGCTCGCGCCCGCGCCGGCCGTCCGCGGCGCCGCGGTCCCACCGCCCGCGCCGCGCAGCGCGGTTGCGGGTGGGAAAAGTCGACCGCGCTCTGGGGTCGGTGGGAAAGGTCGACCTGCGCTCTGGGGCCCGGGGGAAGGGTCGACCGCATCAGCGGGGGCCTTCCGGGTATCTCGAAGAAATGGGTCGATTGCCGGGCAGAGTCGTGACAGTGCTGGCGGTGGCGCTGGTGTGGGCCGGGGCAGCGGGCGTGGCGCCGGCGGCCGAACCGGGCGCGGCCGGCTCGCTCGCCGAGCAGGCGGCGGCGATCCCGACGCCCTCCTGCGCCGAAGGGCCGGTGCGGGAGGGGGACGTCATCGTCGGCACCGACTGCGCCGATCACATCGTCGTGCCGCCGACCGTCACCTACGTGGACGGCGGGCCGGGGAACGACGTGATCGTCGGCAGCCTCACCACCGCCGCCTCCGGCTCCTGCGAAACCGGCTGTCACCTCGAAGTCGGCAGCCAGACCTTCGAAGGCGGCCCCGGCGACGACATCGTCTACGGCGACCGCGGCAACGACATCCTGCGCGGCAACGAAGGCGACGACCGCCTCTACGGCGGGATCGGCGACGACCGCCTCGAAGGCGGGCCGGGGAACGACTGGCTCTCCGGCGGCTTTGGCGCCGACACGATCGACGGCGGCGAAGGCAGCGACTACGTGCGCGGCGACGGCACCATCGACCACATCTTCGACACCGGCCTCACCGGCACCGACACGCTCAGCTACGCCTCCGGGGTGACGCCCGGCTTCGGCGCCGGGATCGCCACCGGGGTGAGCGGCTTCCCCGCCGGCCCCGAAGGCGAACGCGGCGTGTACCTGCACATCGGCGACGGCGGCGAAGACGCCGCGAACGGGATCGCGGCCTCGGGCGGCGGGGTCGACGAAGTGCAGCCGGGGGCCTTCGAGCGGATCATCGGCACGCCGTTCTCGGACTACATAGTCGGCACCGCGGCGGCCGAAGAAATCCTCGGCGGCGGTGGGGCCGACGTGATCAAGGGAGGCGGCGGGGCGGACGTGCTGCGCGGCGGCGCCGACGGCGACTACCTCGAAGGCGGCCCGGGCTCCCGGATGTACGGCGAAAGTGTCAACGAAGCCGGCGAACCCAAGGTCGACTTCTGCACCGGGGACGGGCAGAAGATCGGCTGCGAAGCGACGACCGCGGCGGTGCGCACGCGCGGGACCGGAAAGGTGAGCGTCGGCGAGACCGACGCCGGGTCCGAATCCACCGACGTCTACCTGGTCGGCAGCAGCGGCGCCGACGACGTCACCGCGCACTACGCCGGCGGCGCTGTCGAATTCAGCCTCACGAGCGGGAGCTTCGACACCTCCAAGGAAGACGCGGGCGGTTGCGCGGTGACCGCGACCCACGCCACCTGCCCGCTCCGCGCCCCGGCCGCCCCGGACGTGCCGGCGCTCGACGCCCTGACGATCGCCGGGATGGGCGGCGATGACACGATCACCGCCGCCGACTTCCCCGACGGGACCGGGGTGACCGAGCTCGGCGGAGCCGGCGCCGACACGCTCACCGGTGGGGCGAGCGAAGACGTCCTCGTCGACGATCCGCCCGCCAACCCGAGCGCCGACACGCTCCACGCGGGCGCCGGCGACGACGCGCTCCTCCACAACGGCGGCGCCGACCTGCTCGACGGCGGCGAAGGGTCGGACCTCTTCCTGTCGGTCTCGATCTGCGACGGGGAGACGATCGACGGCGGGGCCGCGGCCGGGTCGGATCGCGACAACGCCTCCTGGGCGCGACTCGGCGGCGGCGGGGTGGACGCGCGGCTCGACCTCGGCGAGGTCGGCGAAGTCGGCCCAGGGGAAGCACCGATCTGCCCGGCGGGGCGGAGCCTCGACCGGCTGGAAGGGATCGAGGACCTCGAGGGCTCGGAAGGCAACGACGTCCTCTACGGCGACGGCGGGGCGAACCAGTTGCTCGGGCACCGCGGCGAAGACACCTATCGGGCGCTCGGCGGCGACGACACGATCTTCGCCAACTCGGGGACGCGGGACCGGGTGATCGACTGCGGCGAAGGCAACGACAGCGCGGTGATCGACGTCGCCGCGGTCGGCGACCCGGCGCCGATCGGCTGCGAGCGGGTGCGCGAAGGGGCGGCGAACGAATTCAAGCTCGAAATCGAAGAACCGCCGCCGGCGTCGACCGCGCCGGGGCCGGTGAGCGTCCCGGCCCCGGCGCCCACCCCGCCCGCGCCGACGAAGCCGAGCAAGCCGAAACCCGACCGGACCCCGCCGCGGACGAAGCTGCTGCGCCGGCCGCCCGCCCTGGTCCGGGTGGCGCCGGGACGGCGGGCGACCGTGACCTTCCGCTTCGCCGCGAGCGAGAGCTCCCGCTTCGAGTGCAAGCTCGACGCGAAGCCCTACCGTCGCTGCCGCTCGCCGTTTCGCTCCCACCTCGCGATCGGCCGCCACGCCTTCCGCGTCTTCGCCGTCGACGCCGCGGGCAACCGCGACCGCACCCCCGCCCTCGCCCGCCTCCGCGTCACCGCCCGCCCCCCACGGTGAGTTCGCACTTAGGCCCGCTATGCGGTGATTTCTGCGAACGCATGCCGGGGAGGGCGCCTCACTAGGCTCGGTCCTACAGCCAACTTCCGATTGGAGAACCGATGAGCAAAGCGATCTACACCGCCGAGGCCCAGGTCACCGGCGGGCGCGCCGAGGGACATGGCAAGACCAGCGACGGGGCGCTCGAGGTCGACCTGCGCCTGCCCGCCGAGATGGGCGGCGAAGGGGGCGGCACCAACCCGGAGCAGCTCTTCGCGGTCGGCTACGCGGCCTGTTTCGAGGGCGCCATCGGGGCGGTCGCGCGGCGGCAGAAAGTGGAGACGGAGGATGTCGTGATCGACTCCAAAGTGTCGCTTCATCCGGGCGAGGAGCGCACTTTCGTGCTCTCCGTTGAGCTTGACGTGACGCTGCCGTCGGTCGAGGGCGACGCCGCCGTCGAGCTGGTCCGCGAGGCGCACAAGGTGTGCCCGTATTCGAACGCGACCCGCGGCAACATCGAGGTGACGCTGACCGCCAACGGGGCGCCGGTCTGAGAGGAGCCGCCCGCCGGAAGGACTCGGCGGCCGGGGGGAGAACCGGAGGGGCGTGAATCGACCGGCCCTCCGCCTCCCCCTCAGCGCCATCGGCGTGGTCGCGGTGATCGCGATGGCGATCATCCTGCCGACCGCCTTCGGCGCCTCTGCCCCGACGCCGACGCCGGTCCGCAGCGCGCTCGCCCAGACCGAACGGGTCCAGGGCGCGCCCGGCCGCACCATAGTCCTCAGCAAGGTGACGGTGCCGCCGGGCGCCCGGCTCGCCGTCCACCACCACCTGGGAACGCAGATCTCGCGCGTCGTCTCCGGGACGCTCACCTACACGGTGCGGGAAGGGAAGGCCGAACTCTTCGAAGGCGAATCGGAAGAACCGCGCCTGGTCCGTGACATCACCGCCGGCAAGACGGCGAAGATCCGTGCCGGTCAGTGGCTGGTCGAGCAGCCCGGCGACATCCACCAGGCCGCCAACCGCGGCTCCTCACCCGTGGTGATCTACCTGGCGACGCTGCTCAAGGATGGCGCCGCTCCTTCGACTCCTGTCGATCCGCATCGTCCCGGCGCTCCTCGGTAGCGTGCCGGTTCGGATGCCGCTCCTGCGGCTCCGGCTCGTTCGTCCCCGGCTCTTTGATCGCCGCCGCCGCGTCTTTGGCTTTGTCGGTAAGGCTGCCTTTACCTTGGGCGATCTTGGCGACTTCCTGCGCGTCCTCTTTCAACGACTCGACGCCGCCGCGTTCGTCGACGATCTTCTTGCCTTTGTTGAACAGGCTTTTCAGGTCCATGACATTCCTCTCCTCGGGGGGCGTGTCTCGGGCGTGACGCTGACAGAAATCTACGCGCGTTCCCGCCCGGGACGCTATGCTGCGACGCGATGACGATCCCGGGTGGACAGAATGTGCAGCGCCACGCTCTTCGCGCGTCCTCCGCAGTCGTCGTCGTTGCCGTCGTTGGTGTCGTTACCGAGGCCGAGCTCATCAAAAGCTCGGTCGTCGTCTGACACCCCAAGAACGCCCGCCGACCAAGAAAGCAGACGAAAGGGACGCGGCGGAGGCGTTGCCGGCCGTGCCGATCCCTTCAAAACACTGGCAGGAAGCACTCGGAATCCTCGCTGCCAGGCGCTATCCACAGCCGCAGCTCCCGCCGTCGATGACGCAGCAGCCGCACGCATAGGACGGCCTCACCGAGGTCGACCTCAGAGGATCTCCGGGGTCTGCGTTCCGCGGGCTGCCGCCGGCTCGGGACCGGCAGATCTCCGGCCCGCCACCGCGAGCGCGGGAGGCGGGTAGCGCGCTCGATCGGTCCCGTCCGGCAGCGATCAGCGGCCGGTCCCCGGACCGGCCTCGATCGCGGCCTCGACCTCGGCGAGTCGCGCCTCCGCCCCGAAGGCGGTGAGGACCCAGGTGGCGCCGGCCTCCTCCCACGGCGCCGCGGCATCCCCGGGAGCGATTTCGACGGCAAGATCGAAGGCGCCCTCCGCGCCCGGCCGGAGCCGGGCGACCTCTTCGGCGACGCGCGCCAGCGCCGCGGGATCCGGGAGCCCGATCGGGAAGAATCCGTCCCAGCGGACGGCGCGCTCGAGTGGGCGCCGGCGGGTCTTCCACCGGCCTGCCACCCAGACCGGGATCCGCGGACTCTGCACCGGCCCGGGCTCGAACTCGCCGGCCCAGAAAGAGGCGAGGCGATCGAGGCCTTGGTCGAGGAGATCGGCGCGCCGGCGCGGATCCACCTCCTCGCCGAACGGCTCGAGCTCGCCGTTGCGGGGGCTCCCGAGGCCGACCCCGAGGGTCAGCCGACCGTCGCTGAGGCGGTCCAGCGTCACCGTCTCCCGCGCCACTTTCTGGATGCGGCGACGCGACAGGGGGGTGACCATCGGGCCGATCCTGATCCGCTCGGTGGCGCCCGCGATCGCCGCGAGGGCGATCCACGCGTCGGCGACCGCCCCGACCGGCGGGCGATAGTTGACGTGGTCCCAGAGGAAGAAGCCGTCCCACCCGCTCCGCTCGGCCCGCCGCGCCAACTCGACCAGAACCCGTGGATCGACGAGCTGGTCGAACGGCGGGAGGTAGACGCCGCGCTTCGCGCTCGAGCTGCCTCCATTCCCTTCCAGATCGGACACTGAGCTCAAGGTACCGACGTGCGCTTGCGCGATCCCCCGCAAGCGCCAGGCGGAGGGGCGAACCGCGACGGTCGAGGGGGAGCGGAGCGGTGACGATGCTCTGCCGACGTGGGACCTCGGAACCTGCGGTCGGCGACCTTCGCGACGAGCCTCTAGGATCAGTCCTGATGACGATGACCCGGCCGACCCCCGGACGCGCAGCCGACACCCCGCTTCTCATCGCGGTGTGCCGTCTGAGCGCCATGGCGATCGGCCGCCACTCATCCGCCATCGCATAGATTGGCTCCCTGAAGCCATTTCGCCCGGATAGCTCAGTTGGTAGAGCACTTCCATGGTAAGGAAGGGGTCACGAGTTCGAGTCTCGTTCCGGGCTTTGAGAAGCCGCCTGTAATAGGGCGGTTTTTCTGGGTCTGGGGTCTGGGCGGCGTGGTCAAAACGGGGCAAATGGCAGCCCATTGGCAGGCCGACCCCCTATTGATTCCACCTACAGGGGTCGAGCGGAGGTTGCACTAGGTAGTACGGGCGTCTCTATCGACGGCCGCAACCACCAACGATGGAGGTCGAGGAGGCGGGGCCACATCACCTACTCTTGACTAATGGAAAACGAGCTTCGGCAG
>DATJUK010000236.1:0-12298 GCA_035502495.1 Solirubrobacterales bacterium | reverse complement strand
TTCGCACTTATCACCGCATAGCGGTGATAAGTGCGAACTCACGGCTCGCCGGTGGTGGCGGTGAGGACGGGGGCGAAGGCGTGGGCGGCGGGCTGTTGGACCGTGTAGTAGGTGTAGCCCCAGCGGTCGCGGCGCTCGTGCAGGCGGGCGACGATCTCCTCGACGCTGCCGAGCAGGACGAAGGGGGATTCGAGGACGTCGTCGGGATCGAGGCCGCCGAGCGCGGCGCCGATCTCGGCGGCCGCGCGGCGGGCGTCGTCGGTGATCACGGCCGCCTGCAGCCAGGCGTGGAAGACGAGGCGCTCGAAGCGCTCGCCGGCGGCCTCGCGGATCAGCGCGAACTTCTCGTCGATGCGGGCGGCGAGGCCGTCGCGGCGCGCCTCCGCGCGCCGCTCGGAGGTCGGCAGCGCCGGGTTGACGCCGACGATGTCGGCGTGGCGGGCGGCGAAGCGGAGCATCCGCGGGCCGCCGCCGGCGACGAAGATCGGCGGGCCGCCCGGGGTGAAGGGGTGCGGGGTGCCGTCCAGGGCGTCGATCCGGAAGTGCTCGCCCGCGTAGCTGAACGGCCCGGCGGCGAAGAGCCCGCGCAGCACCGCGACGTACTCGATCAGCCTGTCGACGCGGACCTTGGGCGGGTCCATCGCGATGCCCGAGGCCCGGTAGTCGTCCACCTGGTAGCCGGCGCCGAGGCCGACCTCGAGCCGCCCGGCGGAGAGCAGGTCGATCGCGGCGAGCTCACGGGCGAGCACGGCGGGATGGCGGAAGTCGGCGGCGAGGACGGCGGTGGCGACGCGCAGCTCGGTGGTCGCCGCGGCCGCCGTCGCCATCGCGGTGAGCGGGCCGAGGCCCTCGTCGAAGTGGTCGGGGACGAACAGGGTCGAGTAGCCGAGCGACTCCAGCTCGCGGGCCGACTCGGCCCAGCTCATCCCCGCGAACGGCGCCATCATCTCGACGCCGAACCGGAAGGGATGGGGCGAGCCGCTCATCGCTGCCTGACGGTAATCTAGATCGGGCGTCCGAGCAAGATCATGGAAGGCGCCCTCCCCCCGGGCGCACCGCGATGTTCGCGGCCGCAGCCCGAGCATGTACTCCGAATCGACGACTCCGGACAGCGGTCGCGGCCCGTGGGCACGGGTGCTCTCCGCACCCCAGGTCGGCTCGCTCGCCACCGCCTCGATCGTCGGCCGCCTGCCCTTCGGCATGTGCGGCGTCGCCTTCGTCATCTTCGTCCACGCGCGCACCGGCTCGTTCGGCGTCGCCGGCCTGGTCACCGGCCTCTACACGCTCGCCTTCGCGCTCGCCGGGCCGCTGCTCGGCCGCCAGGTCGATCGCCGCGGGCCGCGCCCCGTCCTCGGCCCGGCGAGCGTCGTCTGCGCGCTCGCCCTGCTCGCCGTCGTCGCGATCGGCGACGGCTCCGCGGCGACCGTCCCGCTCGCCCTCGCGGCGCTCGTCGCCGGGGCGGCGATGCCGCCGATCAGCGGGGTGGTGCGCCGCACCTGGCCGGCGCTGATCCCGCGCCACGACCTCACCCACGCCTACCTCTTCGACTCGATCCTGATCGAGACCGTCTTCGTCTGCGGGCCGCTCCTCACCGGCCTCCTCACCGCGACCGTCAGCCCCGCGGCGCCGCTCCTCGTCGCCGCCGGGTTGGTCATCCTCGGCACCTCCTGGTTCCTGCTGGTGCCGGTGGTGGGGGTGGTCGAGCCCGCCGCCCCCGAGCACCACACCCGGGCCGGCGCCCTCGCCGCGCCCGCGATCCGCTTCATCGTCCTCACCGGCCTGCCGATCGGGGCCAGCTTCGGCGCCCTCGACGTCGCCCTGCCCGCCTTCGGCGTCGCCCACGGCTCGAGCGCCCTCGGCGGCCTCTTCGCCGCCGCCGTCTCGCTCGGCTCGATGCTCGGCGCCGTCCTCTTCGGCCTCGTCGGCGGGCGGTTCGGCAACCTGCGCCAGGCGAGCTTCCGCCTCGCCGTGCTGCAGCCGCTGGTGATCGCCCCGGTCCTGCTCGCGCCGAGCCCGCTCGCGCTCGTCTTCCTCGCCGTCCTGGCGGGGACGTTCGTGGCGCCGGCGGTGACGCTGCGCAGCCGCGTCGCCGAGCTGACCATGCCGCCCGGCACCGGCACCGAAACGTTCACCTGGCTGCTGCTCTCGGTGATGGTCGGGACCAGCGCCAGCGCGGCGCTCGCCGGCCCGCTGGTCGAGGCGGGCGGCTGGCGCCTCGGCGTCCTCCTCGCCATCGCCGTGCCGCTGGCGGCGCTGCCCGCGATCTTCGCCGGCCGCCGGCTGCTGCCGACCGCCCGAGTTCAACACGGATAGGAAAGGAAAGGGACGTGAGAATGGACAAGTTCGATCCCGTGGCCGCTGGGCCGACTGCGAGAATCCGCCGCGATGCCTAAGAAAGTCGACCACGACGCGCGCCGGGAAGAGCTCGTCCTCGCCGCCTGGAGGGTGATCGCGGCACGCGGCATCGACGAGGTGACGATCCGCGAAATCGCCCGCGAGTCGGGCTACTCGTCGGGGGTGCTGGCGCACTACTTCGAGAACAAGGACGACCTGCTCGCCCACGCCCTGCGGCTGTCCCACACCCGGATCCGCAAACGCTACGACGCCGAGGTGGACACGCCGGTCGCCGCCGACGCGCTGAAGGGGATCCTGCTCGACAACCTGCCGCTCGACGAGCAGCGCGAGCTGGAGACGCGGATCGAGATGAGCTTCTGGGCGCGGGCGCTGCGCAACGAGGCGCTGCACGAGATCCAGGAGCGGGAGTCGGAGATCCTGCGCGGGCTGCTGCGCGAACTGGTCGAGAAGGCGAAAGCGGACGGGACGATCTCGGCCGAGCACGACATGGAGGACGTGATCGAGCTGCTCGGCGCGGTGATCGACGGGGTCAGCCTGCACGCGCTCCTCTACCCCGACCGCCTGCCCGCCGAGAAACAGGCGCGGGTGATGGAATTCGCCCTGCAGCTGCTTAAGTGACGCTCGGTACGCGCCGATTCTCTGGGGGTGACGGTGAATCGCCCTAGGCAGCAGCCGACCAGCCTGAAGCGGCGCCTCGAGCGGCGGCTGCGACGGCTGCCCGCGCCGGTCTGGGCGCTGGCGGCGATCTTCGGCGCCGGCGGCTTCATGTGCCTGTTCGCCG
The DNA here is from genome assembly GCA_035502495.1 of Solirubrobacterales bacterium. Classification (GTDB taxonomy): domain Bacteria; phylum Actinomycetota; class Thermoleophilia; order Solirubrobacterales; family 70-9; genus VAYN01. Next base: position 9,162 of record DATJUK010000236.1, on the reverse strand, counting down.
CCGTCTTCCCGCTCTCCCGCACCGCGCCGACGACGCTGGCCACGGTGCTCGGGTTCGTCCTGCTCGCCGGCTCTCTGGCGCTGGCGCGCTTGGGCGCCGGGATCTCGCCGCGCGGGCTGCAGTCGCTGGCGATCGCCGGGACGCTGGTCAACTCCGTCCTCGTCGCCAACTGCACCACCGACTACGGCGCCGCGCTGAACAGCTTCGCCTACATCTGGATCGGCATCTACGCCGGCCAGTTCTTCGAGCCGCGCGCCGCCCGGATCCAGGCCGCGGTGCTGGTGGTCGCCTCCGGCGTCGCCCTCTGGCTCAGCGACCTGCCGGGGATGGTCACCGCCTGGGCGATGGTCGCCGGCTCCTCGGTGCTCGCCACCGAGGCGCTCGCCCGGCTCAACTCGCGCGTCCGCACCCAGCTGGTCACCGACCCGCTCACCGGGCTGCTCAACCGCTCCGGCTTCGTCAGCGCGGCGGAGCGGATGCGCTCGGTCGCCGACCGCACCGGGCTGCCGATCTCGATCGCCCTGATCGACCTCGACCAGTTCAAGCAGGTGAACGACCTGCAGGGCCACGCGGCGGGCGACGAGCTGCTGGTCGAACTCGGCCGCGACTGGCGGGCCGAGCTGCGCGGCTCGGAGGTGCTGGCGCGCTTCGGCGGCGACGAGTTCGCGCTGGCCCTGGTCGGCACCGAACGGGCGGGCGCCGAGGACGCGCTGCGCCGGCTCCGCCTCTCCTCGCTCGCCGACTGGAGCGTCGGCCTGGTCGAGTGGGAGCGGGGCGAGTCGCTCGACCGGGCGATGGCGCGGGCCGACGCGGAGCTCTACCGCGCCAAGCGCGCCGCGCGCGAGCTGCGCCAGGCTCCCCCGCTGGTCGCCTGAGCTACGGTCCACATATATGACGAGGGGCCGCCTGATCAGCGTCAACGTCGGCTTGCCGAAAGTCGTCGACAGCGGCCGGCGGCAGGTCGAGACGGCGATCTGGAAGCACCCGGTCGAGGGGCGGGTGAAGGTCCGCGGCGTGAACCTCGACGGCGACCGCCAGGCCGACCTCACCGTCCACGGCGGCCCCGACAAGGCGGTGTACGCCTACGCGATCGAGGAGACGCGGCTGTGGGAGGCCGAGCTCGGGCGGGAGCTCGGCCCGGGCGCCTTCGGCGAGAACCTGACCACCGCGGGGGTCGACGTCTCCGGCGCCGTGCTCGGCGAGCGCTGGCGGATCGGGACGACGCTGCTCCAGGTGGTGCAGCCGCGGCTGCCCTGCTTCAAGCTCGGCCTGAAGATGGGGGACCCGACCTTCCTGCGCCGCTTCGCCCTCGCCTCGCGGCCGGGCGCCTACCTGAAGATCGTCGAGGAGGGCGAGCTCGGCGCCGGCGACGCGATCGAGGTCGACCTCGGCGGGCGGCCCGACCACGGCGTCAGCGTGCGCCTGGTCTCCGACGCGATGCTGGTCGACCACAGCCTGATCCCGCGCGCCCGCGAAGCGCCGCAGCTGATCGACTCGCTGCGCGAGCAGATGGCGGAGCTGGCGGGATGAGCGCGGGCCCGACGCAGGAGGAGCTCGGCCGGCGCTTCGCGGCGCTCCACGAGGAGGGCTGCTTCCTGATCCCGAACCCCTGGGACGGGGGCACCGCGCGGGTCCTGGAGTCGCTCGGGTTCGAGGCGCTGGCGACCAGCTCGAGCGCCTTCGCCTTCACCCTCGGGAGGGCCGACGGGGCGGTGACGCTGGACGAGCTGGCCGAGCACGTGAAGGTGCTGGCGGAGGCGAGCGACCTGCCGATCTCGGTCGACCTGGAGAACGGCTACGGGGCGACGCCCGAGCACGCCGCGCGGGCGATCGAAGTGGCGGCGGCGGTCGGCGCGGTCGGCGGCTCGATCGAGGACTGGGACGCGGAGGCGGGGATCTACGAGGTGGGCGCCGCGGCGGCGCGGGTCGCGGCGGCCGCCGCCGCCGCGGCAGCGCTGCCGTTCGACTTCACCCTGACCGCGCGGGCCGAGAACCACGTCCGCGGCAATCCCGACCTCGGCGACACGATCGCCCGCCTGCGGGCCTACGAGGAGGCGGGCGCCGACGTCCTCTACGCGCCGGGGCTGGAGAGCGTCGAGGAGATCGCCACCGTGGTCGCGGCGGTCGGGCTGCCGGTCAACGTGCTGGCGCGGCCGGGGCTGGACGCCGGGGAGATCGCGGCGGCCGGGGCGCGGCGGATCAGCGTCGGCGGCTCGCTCGCCTGGGCGACGATCGAGGCGATGGCCGCGGTGGCGACGCGGATGCGCGACGACGGCGACCTCTCCGGCCTGCGCGGCGGCGGCCAGGTGGCGGAATGGCTCGAGGCGTGACGATCGTCGACGACAAGGAGCAGTCGCGCTACGAGGTCCGGCTCGAGGGCGAGACGGTGGCGATCGCCGACTACGTCAGGCAGCCGGGGATCGTCTCCTTCACCCACACCGAGACCTTCGCCGGCCACAAAGGCCAGGGTCACGCCGGGCGGATGATCGAGCGGGCGCTGCGCGACGCCCGCGAGGAGGGGCTCGAGGTGGTCCCCTTCTGCTGGTTCGTCGCCGAGTACATCGGCGCCCACCCGGAGTTCCTGCCGCTGGTCCCGGCGGACCGCCGCGCCGAGTTCGGCCTCCCTGGCCGCTGATCCTTCCTAGACGGCGACGCCGAGCGCGTCGGGCTCGGCGGCCACCGCGGCGGCGGGGCGCCAGAGGGCGTCGGAGCCGGCCGGGGTGACGACCAGCTCGCCCTCGGCGACGGCCGCGATCAGTTCCCGCTCGGCGGCGGCCAGATCGGCCTCGCGGAGGTCGGAGGTGCGCATGATCGAGGCGACCTCGGCGGTGGTGAGGCCGATCGGGTAGGCGAGCACCGCGTCGGCGGCGCGCTCGGGGGCGGGGCGGCGCTGCAGCGAGGGATCGAGGTTGGCGAGCGCGGTGTCGTAGGACTCGAAGGGCTGGAAGCCGCCCACCTCGAGCCAGCGCCCGTCGCCCTCGAAGACCACCGTCGGGGCGGTGTAGCGGACCGGGCCGCCGGCGTCGGAGTGGCGGTTCTGCACGTGGGTCGGACGGCCCTCGGCGGAGCGGGTGCGGGCCTTGTCGGCCTCGTAGAGGGCGACGATCTCGGGGTCGTCGATGCGCCCGACCACGGCCGCCGCGTCGAGCCCGTCGACGTCGGCCAGAGCGCGGCGCAGGGCCGCGTCGTCGTCGAGCACGTCGGTGGTGGTGAACTGCATCAGCTGCAGGGCGCGGAGGGCCGCGTAGCCGAGCTCGGGCGACTCCTCGCGGGCGGCGATGACCGCCCGGCAGGCGCGCGTGGTGGCGCCCAGCCGCGGCTTCATCCCGCGGCCGAAGGGCATCCCGAAGCGCTCCTGGAACTCGCGCCAGCCCGTCGCCAGGCGGGCCGGGGTGAAGCCCAGTTCCTCGTAGCGCTCGGTGTTCTCGCTGAGCCCGATCAGGACCAGGCGCCAGTCGAGCTGGTCGCCGAAGCGCCAGCGCAGGCGGGCGATCGCGGGACGCGACGAGTAGGCCCAGGGGCACCCCGGGTCGGTGAAATGCCAGGCGACGATCCGCTCCACTTACGGAAGGTTAGTGAAGCGGACCGCCCGGCTCGCTATTTGAGCTGGGTGATCGCCACCGCGACGGTCGCCGAGGAGGTCGAGGCGCAGCGCGGCCCGCCGATCAGCTTGGCGCCGATCGTCTGCGTGACGCCGGTGGCGGTGAGCCCGATCGGGCTGGTCTGGCCCGCCGCCGGGACGACTCCCGCGGGCGCTTCCGGGGTCGGCGCGAAGGCGCTGAGGACGAGCGGCGTCGCGGTGCCCCATTCGGCCCCGTTGACCAGCGGCACCACCGTGACCCGGCACGGTTCGGTGCCCGAGCGGGCGAGGTTGGTGGCCCGTGCTTCGACGCTCAGCATGTAGACGCCGCCCGCCGTCGGGGTGAAGGAGAGCGGGGCGGCGAAGGTGACCGGGACGGCGCTCGGGCCGTTGACGGCGATCGGCGCGCTGGTCGTGGTGCCGACCACGTTGGTGCCCGCGGCGATCTTCGCCAGGCTCACCGAGCCTTCGCGCAGCTTCGCGTTGGTCACCGCGTTGTTGCGGATTTTCGCCTGCGTCACCGCGTTGGCCTTGATCTTGCCCGCCGTCACCGCGTTCTGCTTCAGCTTCCCGGCGCCGATCTGCTTCGCCTGGTGTGACGCCGCGTAGACGGCCCCGCCGCCCAGCGCGAAGAACAGCGCCAGGCTCGCGATCACGTTCGCGTAGGTGAGCCGTTTTCCGATCGCCCGCAACATCTGATCCTCCTCGAGTCGTTTCCTCGGTAACACCTTCGACCTCGGCTAAGGTTCGCCTCCTGCTCTGAGCGATGGGGCTCGCTCCATAACCGCGGCGCGACCGCTGATGGCTCCTACCGACGTCGAACGAGGCGGTAGGAGGCTGCGGAAATGAGACAGAGACGATTCGATCGCCGCGAGTTGGCCGCGATCTACGCCGGCGGCGTGGTCGGCGCCCTGGGCCGCGTCGGCCTCGCCGAGGCGCTGCCGCACGGGGTCGGCGCCTGGCCTTGGGCGACCTTCGCCGTGAACATGGTCGGCGCCGCGCTGCTCGGCTGGTTCGTCACCCGGCTGGGCGAGCGGCTGCCGCCCTCGACCTACCGCCGGCCCTTCCTGGCGACCGGGATCTGCGGCGCGCTGACCACCTTCTCGACCCTGCAGCTGGAGCTCTTCAAGATGCTCGAAGCCGGCTACGTGCCCCTGGCGGTGGGCTACGCGGCGGCGACGATCGCCTGCGGCTTCGCCTGCGTGCACGTGGGCACGGTGGCCACCCGCCGGGCGAGGGTCCTGCGATGAGCCCGCGCTCGGCTTCGCCCCGCGGCCACCGCCGCGAACGCGCCGGGGGGTGGCGGTGACGGCGGCGGCCTGGGTGGCGGTAGGGGCGCTCGGCGGGGTGATGGCGATCGCCCGGTTCGTGGTCGACACCACGGTGGCGACGCGGCTCGGCGCGGGCCGGCTCGGCGAGGACTTCCCGATCGGGACCCTGGTGGTGAACCTGAGCGGCGCGGTGCTGCTCGGCGTGCTCGCCGGGGCGGCGCTGAGCGGCAGCGTCTACACGATCGTCGCCGGCGGCGGGGTGGGGACCTACACGACGTTCTCCACCTGGATGCTGGAGTCCCACCGGGCGGGCGAGGACGGCGAGGCGCGGGTGCTGTGGGCGAACATCGCGCTCTCCTTGGTGGCCGGGCTCGCGGCGGTGGCGTTGGGACATTGGCTCGGAGGAGCGTTGTGAGCGGCGCGCTGCAGCTGCGGTTCCACTTCGGCGAGCGGGATCGCGACGGCGACGGCCCGCTCGACGTCGCGGTGATGGACGCCTGCGCGCGGCACGGGGTCTGGGCGGCGGCGCTGCTGCGCGGCGTCGAGGGGTTCGGCGCGAACGCGCGGATGCGGACGGAGCGGCTGCTGTCGCTGTCGGAAGACCAGCCGCTGGTGGCGGTCGCGGTGGGGGAGGCGCCGGCGATCGAGGCGCTCGCCGAGGAGGTCGTCGAGATCGCCGCCGAGGGGCTGCTGGTGTTGGAGGAGGTGGAGGTCGCGACCGCGGGCTCACCCATCGCCGCGGCCGGGGCGGGTGAGCCGGGGGTCGGATCGGCGGCGGACGTGGCGCGGGCGACCATCTGGGGCGCGAGGTCGGGGCCGCGGTCGCCGCACCTGCGGGCGGTCGACGCGCTGCATCGCCACGGGGCCGAGTCGGCGATCGTGCTGCTCGGCGTCGACGGGGTCCTCGACGGGGAGCGCCGCCGCGCTCGGTTCGTGGCCGGGAACCGCGGCGTGCCCGCGATGACGGTGGCGGTCGGCGAGCGCGCGGCCCTCGCCGCGGCGCTGGCAGAGCTCGGCCCCCTCGCCGACTTCGTCGCCTTCGAGGGCGTGGAGCGAAGCTCGGTCGACGACCGCGGCAAGCTCCACGGGGTCCGGGTCGCGCTCGCCACCTCGGAGGCGACGCAATGCGCTTCCGGGCCGCTCTACCTCGAGTTCATCCACGCGCTGCGTCGCGGCGGCGCCCCCGGCGCGACCGCGCTGCGCGGCGTCTGGGGGTTCCGCGGCGACGTGGCGCCGCACGGCGACCGCGTGCTCGCGCTGCGCCGCGACGTGCCGGTGATCGTGGAAACCGTCGATTCGGCGGAGCGCGCGGCGAAGTGGCGCGAGGTCGCCGAATCGCTCGCCGGCGGCCCCGACGTCGTCCACTCCCAGCCCGTCCCCACGATCTTTACTTTGGACTGAGTCCAGACCGGGTAAGGGGTGGCGAGGAGCAAGCGATCTTGGAGGAGGCTCGAATGGCGAGCGAGAAGCGACCGACCACGACCACCGACTCGGGCGTCCCGGCGAGCAGCGACGAACGGTCGCTGACGGTGGGCCCGCAGGGGCCGACGGCGCTGCACGACCACTACGTCGTGCAGAAGATGCAGCACTTCAACAGGGAGCGGGTGCCGGAGCGCGTGGTGCACGCGAAGGGCTCCGGCGCGCACGGGTTCTTCGAGGTCACCGAGGACGTCAGCCAGTTCACCAAGGCCGATCTGTTCCAGCCGGGGAAGAAGACGCCGCTCTTCGCCCGGTTCTCCACCGTCGCCGGGGAGCAGGGATCCCCGGACACGGCGCGCGATCCGCGCGGGTTCGCGCTCAAGTTCTATACCGAGCAGGGCAATTACGACCTGGTCGGCAACAACACGCCGGTCTTCTTCGTCCGCGACGCGTCGAAGTTCCAGGACTTCATCCACTCGCAGAAGCGGCTGCCGGACACCGGCATGCGGTCGAACGAGATGCAGTGGGACTTCTGGACGCTCTCGCCGGAGAGCGCCCACCAGGTGACGATCCTGATGTCGGACCGCGGGGTGCCGCGCACCTACCGGCACATGAACGGCTTCGGCTCGCACACCTTCTCCTGGCAGAACGCGGGCGGCGAGAAGTTCTGGATCAAGTACCACTTCAAGACGGTCCAGGGGATCGAGAACTACAGCGAAGACGAGGCGGTCGAGATGGCCTCGCAGGATCCCGACGCGCACCGGCGCGACCTGCGCAAGGCGATCGACGACGGCGACGCGCCGGAATGGAAGCTCGAGGTGCAGGTGATGCCGTTCGCCGAGGCGCTCGACTACCGCTTCAACCCGTTCGACCTGACCAAGGTCTGGCCGCACTCCGACTACCCGGCGATCGAGGTCGGGCGGATGGTGCTCGACCGCAACCCGGACAACTTCTTCGCCGAGGTCGAGCAGGCCGGGTTCTCACCCTCGAACCTGGTGCCGGGGATCGGGCTCAGCCCGGACAAGATGCTGATGGGCCGGATCTTCAGCTACCACGACACCCACCTGCACCGGATCGGCCCCAACTACGAGCAGCTGCCGATCAACTCGCCCAAGGTCGAGGTCCACTCCTACAACTTCGACGGCCCGATGACCTACATCCACTCCGGCGCCCAGCCGGTCTACGCGCCGAACTCGAAGGGCGGCCCGGTCGCCGACGGCGAGCACGGGGCGGACCTGGGCTGGGAGGTCGCGGGCGGTGAGCTCGGCCGCTACGAGAATCCCAAGCACCGCGAGGACGACGACTTCGGCCAGGCCGGGACGCTGGTGCGCGAGGTGATGGACGACGAGAAGCGCGACCTGCTGGTCGAAAACATCGTCGGCCACGCCAGCGCCGAGGTGTCGGGCGAGACGCAGGCCCGGGTGGTCGCCTACTGGTCGAACGTCGACCGGGAGATCGGCAACCGGGTCGCCGCGGGGCTCGAGCGGGCCGAGCAGGCGGCCACCCCGCCGCAGGCCGAGGTGCCGAGCCAGGTCTGAGAAGGAGTCCGGAGACGCGGCCCGAAAATTCGCTGTTTGCGGGGATTTTCGGGCCGCGATCCAGCACAAAAGCCGTCCGGCGCGCTCCCTACCTTGGGTTTGGAGATGAGCGAACAGACGCAGATCGAGGGCTTCGTTCCCGTGGAAGTGGAGACCGCCACCGAGGCCGCGGCGCGGATCGCGATCCGCGACCTGGAGGACGGCCAGCGGGTGCGCGGCGTCTATGCCGTCCGCGGGCGGGAGCTGCGGCGCAAGCGCAACGGCGAGCCCTGGCTGCGGATGACCGTCGGCGACGCGACCGGGACCACCGAGGCGGTCTGCTGGGACGACGCCGAGGTCCGCTACGCGCTCTGCACCACCGGCTCGCCGGTCCACGTCAGCGGCATCTTCGAGACCTCCGAACGGTGGGGGTCGAAGATCAAGATCACCGAGTTGCGCGCCGCCGCCGAGGACGAGTACGAGCTGAACGACCTCGCGGTCCCCTCGGAGGTCTCGGCCGAGCGCCTCGAGGCCGATCTGCGCGACCTGCTGGAGACGGTCCAGAACGGGGAGCTGCGCGAGCTGCTCGACCTCTTCTTCTCCTCGCGGTCCGACACCTGGGCCCGCTTCCGCGACGCCCCGGCGGCGAAGACCTACCACCAGGCCTACCGCCACGGGCTGCTCGAGCACACGCTCTCGGTCGCCCAGGCGGTCTCGGCGGCGGCCAACTTCTTCCCCGGCGTCGATCGCGAAATCGCCGTCACCGGGGCGCTGCTGCACGACATCGGCAAGCTGCTCGCCTACAACGACGACCCGCTGGCGATCGACCTCACCGACGCCGGCCGGCTGCAGGGCGAGATCCCGCTCGGCTACTACACCGTGCGCCGGGCGATCGAGGACATCCCCGGCTTCGACCCGCACCTCGCCCAGTGCGTGCTCCACATCATCCTCAGCCACCACGGCTCGCTCGAGCACGGCTCCCCGGTCGTCCCCGCCACCCGCGAGGCCGTCCTCGTCCACATGATCGACAACCTCGGCGGTCGGCTCGGCTCCTTCGACCGGCTCGAGCGCCAGCTGCCCGAGGGCGAGTCGTGGTCGGGCTTCGACCGCGCCCTCTCCGGCTCGGCCTGGTTCTCCCAGCGCGCCGCGTAGTTCCGCCTGGGCGCGATCCGTGGCCCGGGCGCGGGACGGCCGGTCCGCGGCCCGGCGGCGGGACGGCCGGTCCGTGGCCGTCGCGGCGGGGGCGCGACCCGTGGGTGGGGCGGCGGGACGGCGTGCTCCGTGGCCCGGGCCACGGGACGGCGTGCTCCGCGCCCCGGCGGCCGGGGACCGGCGTCCCGGGCGTCTCGTGGCGGCCCGGGCAGGCTGTGGCCGC
>DATJUK010000235.1:0-8556 GCA_035502495.1 Solirubrobacterales bacterium | reverse complement strand
CCCGCCGCTTCGACGGCTTCGATCACCGTGTCGTCGAACCGCCCGGCCGGGTAGCAGAAGTTGTCGACCGGGACCTTGAACTCCTTCTGCAGGATCTTCCGCGAGCCGGCGACTTCTTCTTCCAGTTCTTCGGGCCCGAGTTCGGTCAGGTCGAGGTGGTGGATCGTGTGGGCGGCCAGCTCCCAGCCCGCCGCGATCATCGCCTTGACGTTCGATTCGTACAGTTCCGAGCCTTCCGCCTTCAGGTTGAGCACGCCCGCCCAGCCGTGCCTGCGCAGCGTCGGCAGGGCGAAGGTGTACTGGGGGCGGTAGCCGTCGTCGAAGGAGATGACGATCGGCTTCGGCGGCAGCTTGCCGTCGTGGTACCAGGCTTCCTGGACCTGTTCCAGCGTCACCGCCTCGTAGCCGCGGCCTTCCAGCCAGTCCATCTGCTTTTCGAAGTCGGTGCGACCGACGTACAGTTCGGGGTAGGGGGCGCCTTCGGGCGGGGCGCCGAGCACGTGGTACTCGAGGATCGGCACCGGGCCGGCGTAGGGCTTCCAATCGGCCTGCGGGGTCGCGTTGGTGACCTCGTGGCTTTCCGGCTTCGCCTTGGCCGGCGCCTTCTTCGTCGCCTTGGCGGCAGCGTCGCCGGTGCCCTTGTCGTCGGATTCGCCCCCGGTCGAGGTGACCACGATGATCAGCGCGACGGCCACCACGGCGATCGCGGCGGCCGCGGTGAGGCGGCGGCGGACGACCTGCGAGCGGGTGGGACCCCGGCGTCGCGACCCGCGGTCGGAGCGTCGAACCGGCAGGCCGTCGTCCTCCTCGGGCGGCCCTTCGTCGTCTTGCCAGTCACCCGTCATCCGCGTCCCCGATCATCGTAGGGGGCAACCGATGACGAGCGTGGACCGATGACCACCAGCCGAGGCCTCTCCGTGGCCCTCGCCGCCGCCTACCCGGAGCTGGCCGACGTCGCCGCGGTGGCGCCTGATCCGGTGTACCTGGTCGGCGGCGCGGTGCGCGACCTGATGCTGGGCCGGGGGCGGTCCGACGTCGACCTGGCGGTCGAGGGCGATCCGGCCGCGCTGGCGGCGGCGCTCGGCGCGACGACCGTGGCCGCCCATTCGCGCTTCGGCACGATGAAGGTCGACTGGCGCGGGGAGGAGCTCGACCTCGCCGCCACGCGCCGGGAGCGCTACGCGCGGCCGGGGGCCCTGCCGACGGTGGAGCTCGGCCCGCCGATCCGCACCGACCTCGCCCGCCGCGACTTCACCGTCAACGCGATGGCGATCCCGCTTGCCGACCCGGAGGAGCTGCTCGACCCCTACGACGGCCAGGCCGACCTGCGCGCCGGCCTCCTGCGGGTGATCCACGACCGCTCTTTCGTCGACGACCCGACCCGGGCGATCCGCGCGGCGCGCTACGCGGCCCGGTTCGGGTTCGAGCCGGAGGAGAGGACCGAGGCGCTGCTGCGGGCGGCGGACCTGGGATCGGTGACCCCGGAGCGGCGCGCCGAGGAGCTGCGCCGGCTGGCGCGGGAAGCGGGCGCGGTGAGGGGGCTGGAGCTGCTGGCCGACTGGGGGCTGGTCGAGCCGCGCGAGGGCGGGCTGGAGTGGGCGCGGCGAGTCGACGGGCTGCTCGGCGCCGCGGAGTGGGCGGGCGAGGTCGACCGGCCCGACGCGATCCTCGCCGCGGCGGGGGTGCTGGCAGTGACCTCGCCCGAGGAGCGTGCCGCGTCCGCGCCGCGCGCGGCGGCCCGCGGCGACGCCGATCCCGTCGCCCGGGCCGCCGAGCTGGCGGCCGCCCGCCCGGCGCGCCCCTCCGAGGGCGCCGCGCTCGCCCGCGGGGTCGATCCCCTGGTCCTCGTCCTCGCCCGGGCGAGGGGCGCCGCCTGGCTCGACGACTGGCTCGGGTGGCGGGAGGTGACGCTCGAGATCACCGGCGCCGATCTGACCGCCGCCGGGCTCGCCGGCCCCGCGATCGGCCGTGGCCTCGCCGCCGCGCTCGCGGCCAGGCTGGACGGCGGCGCCCCCACCCGCGCCGACCAACTCCGCATCGCCCTCGAGCAACCCCGTTGACGGGCCGAAAGCCGTCATATGGTCCGCTTTGCGGCCCGTCGACGGGGTCGACCGGCCGGGCGGTGTGCTTGGCTCCGGGGGTGGACTGGATCGAGACCGACGGGGTGCGCCGGCTGGGCGCCGAGCTGGGGCCGGCGGGGGCGGGGAACGGGCGCGTCTGCTTCGGCTCGCGCGTCGGCGGGGTGTCGGCGGCGCCTTACGACACGCTCAACCTCGGGGTGCTCACCGACGACTTCGACGAGGCGGTGCTGGTGAACCGGCGGCGCCTCGCCGCGGCGGTCGGGGTCGAGCCGTCCCACGTGCCGATCGGCCTGCAGGTCCACAAGGCCGACATCGCGGTCCACGAGGCGCCCCAGGTCCCGAGCCCGTTCGCCGAACCGGGCAGCCCGCTGCAGGAGGTGGACGGGCACGTCGTCCGCCGCCCGGGCCTGGCGCCGCTCGTCCTCACCGCCGACTGCCTGCCGGTCGCCCTCGCCGGGCCCGGCGGGGTGGCGATGCTCCACTGCGGCTGGCGCGGGCTCGCCGCGGGGATCGTCGCGCGCGGCGCCGCCTTGGTCGAGGCGACCTCGGCGGCGATCGGGCCCGGGATCGGTCCCTGCTGCTATGAGGTGGGGCCGGAGGTGCTGGACGCCTTCGCCGACCTCGGCGAGGGGGTCGCCGCGGGTCGGATGCTCGACCTGCCCGAGGTCGCCCGCCGCCTGCTCGCCCGCGCCGGGGTCGAGCGGGTCGAGTCGGCCGGTCTCTGCACCTCCTGCGAGGCCGAGCTCTTCTACTCGCACCGCCGCGACCGGGGGACGACCGGCAGGATGGGGAACCTCGCCTGGATCGACGCGTGATCGGCGCCGCCGAAACGTCCCCGGCCTCGTCCCGGATCCCGACCTGACCTGACCGCCATGCCCCGCACCCTCTTCCACGACATCGACCCGGCCCGGGTCCGCGCCCGCCTCGAGGAGGCCGCCGAGGCCGCCGCGGGCCGGGCCGAGATCCTGGTCGCCTGCAAGTACGTGCCGGTGGAGGAGATGGGGGCGCTGGCGGCGGCCGGCGCGGGCCTGGTCGGCGAGAACCGTCAGCAGGACCTCGCCGCCAAGCACGAGCGCTACGCCGACGACTTCACCTGGGACTTCATCGGCAACCTGCAGAGCCGCAAGGTCAAGCAGATCCTGCCGCTGGTGCGGCTGATCCACTCGGTCGCCACCGACTCGGCGCTGGAGCAGCTCGGCCGCCACGGCACCGCCGAGACCGAGGTGCTGGTCGAGGTCAACATCGCCGAAGAGGAGGGGAAGGGCGGCGTCGCGCCCGCCGAGCTGGCCGATTTCATCGCTCGCTGCCCGGTCCGGGTGTCCGGGCTGATGACGATGCCGCCGTTCGCCGCCGATCCGGAGGCCTCGCGGCCGCACTTCGCCCGCCTGGCCGAATTGGCCGCCGCCAACGGTCTGGAACGCCTGTCCATGGGTACTTCACAGGACTGGCGGGTCGCCCTCGAGGAGGGGGCGACGATCATCCGCCTCGGATCGGCGCTCTTTGTGTGATTCGGCGCTAATCTGAGCCGGTGAGTCGCATCGGCAAAATTCGCTAAAGGAGTCGGCGCCGAGAAGCCGAAACAGCCCCCATGGCCCTGAGGGATACCTGGCATAGAGCACTTGTCTACTTCGGCCTCGCCGAAGACCACGACTACGGTCCGGAATACGAGGAAGACTTCGAGCCGGAAACCGGCACCGAGGAAGCATTCGGGGAACCGCCGCGTCGCGAGCGCGAGCGCGAACCGGCCTCGGTCCGCCGGCTGCCGACCTCGCGTCGCGCCCGCCGCGACGAGATCGACGACATCTTCGCCGACGACGAGCCGATCGCCGCGAGCCGCACGCGCACGCTGCGCCCGGTCGACAACGGCGGCGGCGACATCCAGGTCCACCTGGTGATCCCGCGCAACTTCAACGACGCCCAGCAGGTCGCCGACCAGTTCAAACGCTCGGTGCCGGTGATCCTCAACCTGCAGACCGCCGATCACGAGCTCTCCAAGCGGATGATCGACTTCTGCTCCGGGCTCACCTACGCGCTCGACGGCGGCATGCAACGGATCGCCGAGAAGATGTTCCTGTTGACGCCGCGCAACGTCGAGGTCTCGGCGGAGGAAAAGGCGCGGCTGATCGACAAGGGCTTCTTCAACCAGTCCTGATGGCCTGGCCCTCCATCTCCTATCCGGAGTGGAGCGCCACCTGCGACACGCTGCATGCCCACACGCAGGTGCTGGGGAAGCTGGCGGCCGAGCTGGCCCCGCCCGAGCCGCAGCTCCAGCATGCCGCCCTGCGGCTCACCGCGCGGGGCTGGGAGACGCTGCCGCTGCCGGCGCCTGACGGCGGCGGCGCCTTCGTCGTCGCCCTCGACCTGCACCGGCACGAGGCGCTGGTGGAGACCTCCGACGGGGAGCTCCAGGCGGTCCCGCTGGTCCCCGATCGGTCGGTCGGGGAGGTGACCCGGGACCTGCTGGCGGCGGTGGCCGAGGTGGCGGGGGAGGCGAAGATCGACCCGGCGCCGCAGGAGGTCGCCTGGACGGTCGCCCTCGACCAGGACGCCGAGCACGCGAGCTACGACCGCCAGGCGGTAGCCGAGTACTTCGGCATGGCGACGCGCGCTGCCCAGATCCTCGCCGCCTTCCGCGCCCCGTTCCGCGGCCGCTCGACCCCGGTCAACGCCTGGTGGGGCTCCTTCGACCTCGCGGTCAACCTCTTCTCCGGCGACCCGGCGACGCCGCCCTCCGAGGACTTCATCATGCGCAACGCGATGGACTCCCAGGAGGTGGCGGTCGGCTGGTGGCCTGGCGATCCCAAGCACGGCGGCGCCGCCTTCTACGCCTACGCCCATCCCGGCCTGCCGGGCTTCGCCGCGGCCGACCTCGGGGTCGAGGGGGCGCGCTGGGATGCCGAGCTCGGCGAGTACGTGCTCGAGTGGGCGGACGTGGCCGCCGCCGCGGACCCGTTCGCGCTGGCCCTCTCCTTCGCCCGCTCCGCCTTCCAGCACGCCTGCACCACCTGTGGCTGGGACGCCGCGCTCGCGCAGAGCGCCGCCGGCCACCCACCCCCGGTCACCTGACGCCACCCCCACCCCCGTGCGTTCGCACTTCTGCCCGCTATCCGGGGACTACTGCGAACGCCCCAAGGGCCCCCGCTCGTGCGTTCGCACTTTTCACCGGTATGCGGTGATTTCTGCGAACGCATCGCCGGTAACCTGGACGGCGTGATCCTTGGCTTCGTCGGTTCCGGCAGCATGGCGGCGGCGCTCGCTCGCGGGCTCGTGGGCGAGGTCGACGGGATGCTCTTCTCCGATTCCGGCTCGGGCCGGGCGGCGAGGCTCGCCGAGGAGCTCGGCGGCGAGGCCCTGTCCAACGAGGAGGTGGCCGAGCGCGCCGACGCGATCGTGCTCGCGGTCAAGCCCGCCGCGCTCGACGCCGTCGCGCCCTCGCTCCAGGGCGCCGCGGAGATCGTCTCCGTCCTCGCCGCGACGCCGCTGGCGCGCCTGCGCGAGGCCTTCCCCGACGCCTCGATCCTGCGCACGATGCCGAACGTCGGCGTCGAGGTCTGCCAGGGCGTCATCTGCGTCGCCGGCGACACGCCCTCGCACGCGGTCGCCGCGGCGCTCGAGCACATCGCCCGCGTGTTCGAGATCGAGGAGGAGGACTTCGACCGGGCCACGGCGGTGATGGGCTGCTCGCCCGCCTACCTGGCGCTCGCGGTGGAGGCGATCGCCGACGCCGGCGCCGCGGACGGCCTCGACCCGGACCTCGCCCGCGAGCTGGTAGTCGAGACCGCCGCCGGGACCGCCGAGCTGCTGCGCGGGCGCCACCCGGCGGAGGTCCGCCGCGCCGTCGCCTCGCCGGGCGGCAGCACCGAGGCGGGCCTCGAAGCGCTCGACCGCGAAGGCGCCCGCGCGGCCTTCGCGGCGGCGGTCGGGGCCTCGCTGGAGCGGATGCGCGGATGACCGCCGCGCTCGCCTCGCTCCCCCTGGCGCTGTCGAAGAACGACATCGCCACCTACGTCAGCGCGCTCTTCGTCGTCTACACGATCTTGATCCTGCTGAACATCCTGATCTCGTTCGTGCCGCGGATGCCCTACTCGCCCTGGCTGCGGGCGGTGCTCGACTTCATCACCGAATCGACCGACCCCTACCTGAACATCTTCCGCGGCATCATGCGGCCGATCGGCGGCGGCGGATTCGCCTTCGACCTCAGCCCGATCCTCGCCTTGATCGTCCTCGGGATCGCCGAGGGCATCGTCGTCGGCGCCCTTTCGTGAGCGATCGCGTCGGGCGGGCCTGGGGCCTCGCGGCAGCGCTGGCGGTGGTCGTGATCGTCATCGACCAGGTCGCCAAGAGCGTCGTCGAACACCACATCGTGCTCGGCGAACAGGTCGACGTGCTGGGACCGCTGAAGCTGACGCTCTCCCACAACGAAGGGGTCGCCTTCGGCCTCGCCGACGGGGGTGGGTTCCTGCTGATCGCGATCACCCTGATCGCGCTCGGCGTGGTCCTCTTCCTCTTCGCCCGCGACCCGGCGCGGCCTGGGATGTGGGTGGCGACGGGGCTGCTCGCGGGCGGCGCCTTCGGCAACCTGATCGACCGGATCCGCCACGGCCACGTCACCGATTTCATCGAACTGCCGCATTGGCCGCCGTTCAACCTCGCCGACTGCGGGATCACCTGCGGGGTGGTCATCCTGCTGGTGATCTACCTGCGCGAAGCGGAGCGGGCCGAGCGTGGCTCCTGAAGCGCGCGGCGCATCCGGGGACGACGAGCCGCGGGGCGATGACGGGTCCGCGCCGGCGCTGAGCATCGTCCACCTCGACGACGACCTCGCCGTGATCGAGAAGCCCGCCGGGCTGGTGGTCCACCCGGCGCCGTCCCACACCGGCGCGACCCTGGTCTCCGAGCTCGGCGACCTGCTCGGCGGCGGTGACCCCGAGCGGCCGGGGATCGTCCACCGCCTCGACAAGGACACCAGCGGCCTGATCGTCGTGGCCCGCAATCCGGAGGCGCTGGCGGCGCTGCAGGAGGCGGTGCGCGAGCGGCGGGTGGAGCGCCGCTACCTGGCCCTGGCGGGCGGCCGCCTCGCCTCTCGGACCGGGACCATCGACGCGCCGATCGGCCGGGCGGCCAAGCGCCGCACCCGCATGGCGGTCGCAGGCGCCGCCTCGCGCGAGGCACGCACCCACTTCGAGGTGCTGGAGCTGCTGCCCCGCGAGAGCTACGTCGAGGCCCGCCTCGAGACCGGCCGCACGCACCAGATCCGCGCCCACTTCGCCGCCATCGGCCACCCGCTCACCGGCGATTCGACCTATGGCGGGGCCGAACGCCACGGCCTGAGGCGCCAGTTCCTGCACGCCCACCGGCTTGCCTTCCGGCACCCGAGCACGGGGACGCCGATGGACTTCAGCTCGCCGCTGCCGGCGGACCTGGAGGCGGCGCTCGAGGCGGCGCGGGGGGAGTAGGGCGGGGTCGGCGGCGAAGGCGGGTTCGGCGCGAGGGTCGGCGGTCGGTGGACTGACGCGGGGGTCGGTGGTCGGTGGGTGGACGCGGGGGTCCGCGCGATCGCGGGACGCGCCGCGGGGACTTGCCGGGGGACGCCGCGGAGACTTGCCGGGGAGACGCGCCGGGGGACTTGCCAGGTGTCTCCGCGGGCCTCCGCGGAGACGCCGAGGGACGCCGAGGGGGTACCGCGGGACGCCGAGGGACGCCGGGGAACTCCGAGGGATTCCGCGGAGGCGCCGAGGGACGCCGAGGGCGCCGAAGGACGCAGGGACCCTGAAGCATCGCGGGGCCGGTGGGGCCTGGAACCGCCCCCCGCCGACGCCAGGTGGCGCCGAGGGACGTCGAAGGGACGCCGAGGCGTCGCCGCCGGCCTGTACCGGCCGACACCAGGGGGAAAGGGACGCGGCCCTCTCGACGGCGACCCGGGCAGGCTGTGGTCGCCGTCGAGAGGGCCGACCCTCGGGGGGCGGTGAGGATCCGGACCGAGGTTGGGCGCGAAGGCGTCTCGGAGAGCGCGTGATCGGTGCGGGAGACGCGAGGATCTCCGCCGTCACGAACACGTGACCCGGCTTCTTGGCCCCTATAGGGGCCAAAATCTTGGGAGGGGATATCTGACCGTCGGGGACGCGCGTTCTCGACCTGACTCGATGTGGCCTGGGTCGAGGCCCCCTGTCGCGCGGTCAGGTCCTCGATCGAGCGGGGTCAGGTCCCCGATCGAGCGGGGTCGGGTCACCGGCCGGGCGGTCCGGTCCCCGGTTGTGCGGTCGGGTCCCTGGCCGCGCGGACAGGTCCCCGGCCGGGCGGGCGGCTGAGCGGCCGATGGGCGGCTCCGCTCTGCGCAGGGCGATCTGATCGTCCGCCGTGTGCCGAAAAGCGCAGCGAACCGTGTCTCCCCTGAAACCTCCCGTCCCGGGCGTTTCGGAGGCGGCCACAGCCTGCCAGGGGCGCCACCGAAACGCCCCGGGACCCCGCGGGCGAG
>DATJUK010000234.1:0-3695 GCA_035502495.1 Solirubrobacterales bacterium | reverse complement strand
GCGAACGCACCGGGTGGGGGGTCAGCGGCGGACGTGTCGGGGTCCCGCGGACCGGCTCGCGCCGCGCTCGCCGGGGCGCCGTGGTGTCGCCGGCTCCCTGCTAGGCCTGGCAGTGGGACCGGAGCATCAGCACCGGGACCGCGGCCTTGTGCAGGACGCGCTGGGAGACGGAGCCGAGCAGGGCGCGGTGGACGCGACTGTGGCCGTGTGAGCCCATCACCAACAGGTCGTATGTCTCCGAGGCGACCAGCCTCAGGATCGTCTCGGCGACGTCGCCGTGCTCGAGCCGCGTGGTGACGCCGATGTCGCGGGGGATCGCGGCCAGCGCTTCCCTGATGATCTCGTTGTGAGAGTCGTCGGTGTCAGGCGGCGCGGCGACTCCCGGCCCGACCGGCGTCGGGGTGTGGGGGACCACCGTGGCCAGGGTCAGCTTCGCGTTCTGGTCGCGGGCCAGGACGACCGCGTGGCGGAGCGCCGTCTG
Organism: Solirubrobacterales bacterium; assembly: GCA_035502495.1. Taxonomy (GTDB): domain Bacteria; phylum Actinomycetota; class Thermoleophilia; order Solirubrobacterales; family 70-9; genus VAYN01. Next base: position 3,214 of record DATJUK010000234.1, on the reverse strand, counting down.
CGAGTCGGCCGACCCGTCGAGCGCGACCAGGATGTGGCGGTAGACGCTCACCTCGCGGTTTTGTCATTGCTTGATGACAATTCTTCCCAAACTTACACCGCGCGGCAGATCGCTCCGCCGGCGCGTTCGCAGTAATCCCCGGATAGCGACCATAACTGCGAACTCACCAGCTGTGGGCCTGGCAGTGGGCCCGGTGTGGGGGGGATCCGAGGGAGGAAATGCTTCGTTTGCGGGCGATTAGTCAAATCACTTGCGCAAATCAGAACCCGTGTTATGCTGCCGCACGAATCGAGCATTCAGGGAACTCGATCCATGGGTGGGAATCGGGGACCGGGGCTCGTTTCGCGTAGCCAGCACCAGTGCCTTAATCGGTTAAAGGACCGGACTTGTAAGCCGGTGATCCGGGTTCGAGCCCCGGCTGGTGCATTCCGCAAATCGGGAGCGTCCGGGGGACGGGGCTATGGCAGGGAATCTTTTCGACAGCATCGACGGGGTCGCCGGGGGCGGGGCGGCTCCGTGGGCGGCGCGCTCGCCGTTCCGGCCCGAAGACGAGCGGGACCTGATGCTGGTGCCGCGGGTGCGCGGCGAGTGGACCGCCGACGCGGGCGCGCGCGAGGCGCTCGCGCGGATCGCCGCCGACCCCGCCGTCGCCGAGCTCCGCGAGCATGCCAAGGGCGTCGACGTCCGGCTCGACGACGAGTGGATCGAGGCGCGCGGCGAGGCGCTCGAGGAGGGCGGCGACCCCTCCGCCCATGCCGACCTCGCCGCCAGCGAGCGCTACGCGGTCTACTTCTGGGGCGCCAACACGACCAAGGCCCTCCACATCGGCCACCTGCGCAACCTGGCGCTCGGCAACGCGATCGCCGCGGCGCTCCGCGTCGGCGGCGCCAAGGTGGAGAACCGCAGCCTGATCTGCGACGTCGGCCGCAGCATGGGGGAGGCGATGGCGGGGGTCGTCGCCTCCGGTCGCGCCGACGACGAGCTCGGCGTCGAGGGCGGCGAGAAGTCCGACCACTTCGTCGGCCTCTGCTACGCCGACTACGTCAAGGCCGGGCGCGAGGCGATCGGCGACGACGGCGCCGAGGACTCGGTCGCCCGCGAGTCGGCGCTCTACGACGACAAGGCCGACGAGCTGATGATGCGGGTGCTGGACGGCGACCAGCGGGCGCTCGAACTGTGGTCGAAGACGCGCGCCTGGGTGATCTCCGGGCAGCGCAAGACGCTCGCCCGCCTCGGCGTCCCCTTCGACAAGGTGATCTTCGAGTCCGACTTCCTGCCCGAGGTCGCCGCGCTGGCCAACCTCGGGCTGCGCGAAGGGACGCTGCGCCGGCGCGCCGACGGGATGGTCTTCTACCCGACCGGCCGCGAGGAGCTGGAAGAGATGCCGCTGGTCCGCGCCGACGGGCTGCCGACCCAGCACATGCGGGCGCTCGCCTACTGGGCGGCGGCGCCGGAGCTCGACGACGTCACCTCGCTGCAGGTCTGCGGCACCGAGTGGGTCGCCCACGTCACCTGCCGGCGGCAACTGCTCGACGCGCTGGCGCCGGCGCGGCCGAACGGCCACGCCAACCCGGTCGCCAACGGCAACGGGGCGGGCGGGCCGCCGACCCACGACGTCTTCCACGGGATGGTCGCGCGGCGCAACGAAGCGGTCAGCTCCTCCAAGCAGGGCGCGCTCCTGATCGACGACCTGGTCGAGTGGGCCGACGAGCGGATCGCCGCCGAGCCGGCGCTGGAGGCCGTGCGGCGGGCCCACCCGCAGCCCGAGCGGGTCGCGGCGCGGGTGATCATGGCCTGGTTCCTGCTCTCCACCACCTCGAAAGGGGTGGAGTTCGAGCCGGAGCTGCTGTTCGAGCCGGAGCGCAGCCTCGGCTGGGACATCGTCGTCGCCCAGGCGCACCGGGCGAGCGCCGCTGTCGGGGTGGCGGCGGCGGACCGTGGCCGAGTTGCGGCCGTGGCGGGCCACGGCGGGATGGCGGCGGCCCGGGGCGGGATCGCGGCGGCGGCCCGGGGCGGGATCGCGGCGGCGGGCGCGGTTGCGGGCCGCGGCGGGGTCGCGGCCGCCGGCGGGCGCGGGTCGGCCCGCGGGGTCGCGACCGCGAGCGAGCGCGGATCGGCGGCCGGCATGGAGGCTGAGAACGAGCGCGGATCGGCGGCCGGCATGGCCGCTGAGAGCGAGCGCGGATCGGCGGCCGGTGTAGCGGCTATGAGCGAGCGCCGATCGGCCGGCGGCGTGGCGACCGCGATCGGCCCCGGATCGGCCGGCGGCGTGGCGACCGCGATCGGCGGCACGCCGGGCGGCGGCGCGTCAGACCCGGACTACCGCTTCGCCGTCGTCCAGTCCGAGCTCTTCCGCCGCCACCTGCGCGGCGCGATCGCCGAGCTCGACCCGGTGCCGCTCGCCCGCTACCTCTCGCACTTCGCCCGTTGGTACGCGGCCGAGGAGCGCTCGCCGCGGGTCGAGGCGGTCGCCCAGGGGGTGCTCGACCAGGGGATCCGCGGGCTCGGGCTGGAGGCGGCGTGATGCGCACCCTCCTGGTCGACAACCACGACTCCTACACCTACAACGTCTTCCACCTGCTGGCGGCGGCTTCGGGGGAGGAGCCGGTGGTGGTGAACAACGACGCGGTCAGCTGGCGCGTGCTGTCGCGATCGAGGTTCGACGCCTTCGTGCTCTCGCCGGGCCCGGGTCGGCCGGAACGCTGGCACGACTTCGGCGTCTGCCGGGACATCCTCCGCTACAGCGAGGTGCCGGTGCTGGGGATCTGCCTCGGCCATCAGGGGATCGGCAACCTGCTCGACGGCGACGTCGCCGGCGCCCCGCAGCCGATGCACGGCCGGCTCAGCAACGTGCGCCACCGGGGGACGGGGATCTTCGCCGGGGTGCCGCAGGACTTCTCCGTCGTCCGCTACCACTCGCTGGCGATCACCGGACCGGTCGGCCCGGAAGGCCACGTGGTCGCCTGGGCCGACGACGGCGTGGTGATGGGGGTCGAGCACGACAGCCGACCGATGTGGGGCGTCCAGTTCCACCCCGAGTCGATCGCCACCGAGTTCGGCGACCGCATCGCCCGCAACTTCTTCGAGCTCGCGGCGCGCTCCACCGCCCCCAAACCCCGCAAAAACTCCGCGCGCCGTTCCCAGGGCCCCCGTCGACGGGCCGAAAACTCAAGCAGGGCTGGAGTTTCCGGCCCATCGACGGGGGTGGCGCGCG